>CAYYHR010000072.1:0-15390 GCA_964471705.1 uncultured Chromatiaceae bacterium | reverse complement strand
CTCTACCAGGAACAGGTGATGCAGATCGCCCAGGTGCTCGCGGGCTACTCGCTCGGCGGGGCGGACCTGCTGCGCCGCGCCATGGGCAAGAAGAAGCCCGCGGAGATGGCCAAGCAGCGGGGGGTCTTTCAGGAGGGGTCGGTGCAGCGCGGTGTCGCCAAGGAGACGGCGGCCTACATCTTCGACCTGATGGAGAAGTTCGCCGGCTACGGCTTCAACAAGTCGCACAGTGCCGCTTACGCCCTGGTCGCCTACCAGACCCTCTGGCTCAAGGCCCATTACCCGGCGGCCTTCATGGCGGCGGTGCTGAGCGCGGACATGGACAACACGGACAAGGTGGTGACCCTGATCGACGAGTGCCGGGAGATGAAGCTCGCCGTCGAGCCGCCGACCATCGACCGGTCCCAGCGGATGTTCACCACTGCGGGGGTGAGGACCGTCGTCTACGGCTTGGGTGCGATCAAGGGGGTCGGCGAGTCCGCCATCGAGGCGATGCTCCAGGCGCGCAGCGAGGGAGGAGTCTTCAAGGACATCTGGGACTTCTGCTGCCGCATCGATCTGCACAAGGCCAACCGCCGCGTGCTCGAGGCCCTGATCCGCGCCGGGGCCCTGGACGGGCTGGGGGAGAATCGCGCCACGCTCATGGCCCAGCTGCCGATGGCGCTCAAGCTGGCCGAGCAGCACAAGGAGACCCAGGCGGCCGGACAGGCGGACCTGTTCGGGGCGGTGGAGGAGGGCGCGTCCCTGGAGCCGGACCCTCAGCTCGCCGCTCGTACCTGGGGCGAGTGGGCAGAGGAGCAGCGCCTGCAGGGCGAGAAGGAGACCCTGGGACTCTACCTCACCGGACATCCCATCCGGCGGGTCGACGCGGAGCTCGACGCCATGCGGATCACCCGCATCGGCGCTCTCCTGCATTCGAGCCGCGGCCAGGGCGAGAAGGAGAAGCGAACGATTGCCGGCCTGGTGGTCAGCGTGCGCCACGGCAAGACCCAGCGTGGCCGCATGGGCTCGATACTCCTGGACGACCGCACCGGGCGCATCGAGGTCGCCTGCTTCTCCGAGCTGTACGAGGAGGTGCGGGACCTGCTGGTCGCGGACAACATCCTGGTCGTCAGCGGCTCCCTGAGCTTCGACGAGTACCGGGACGGCTGGTCGCTGCGGCCGGATCAGGTGCGCACCCTGGAGCAGGCGCGGGCGGATCTTGCCGATCATGTCGTGCTGACGCTGGATCTGAGCGGACCTTCCGAGCATGCGCGCGGTCAGGCTCGTGTCGAGGAGCTGCGTACCCTCCTCGGCACCTTCCGGGGCGCGGGTCTTCCCCTCTACCTGGACTATCGCCGGACCGGCGCCAGGGGCCGCCTGGTGCTGGGCCCCGACTGGCGGGTACGTCCCACCGAAGAGCTCCTCGTGCGGCTTCGTCACATGCTGGGCCAGGACGCGGTTCGGGTCAGCTACGAAAGGAACGGCCTCGAGGGACTGGCGCGCAATGGAGCGCCCGAGGCGCCGCGGCTTGCCTTGGTCAAGTGACCTTTGCCCATCATTCGGATTGGAATAGCCATGGACATGAATTTTCTCGATTTCGAACGGCCCATCGCGGAGCTCGAGGCCAAGATCAAGGAGCTGCGACACGTCGGCGACGACAACGAGATCAACATCGAAGAGGAGATAGAGCGGCTCGAGGCCAAGAGCCACGAGCTGACGGAGCGCATCTTCTCCAAGTTGACCCCCTGGCAGATCTCCCAGCTATCGCGGCACCCGCAGCGGCCGTACCTGATGGACTACGTCGGGCGCATCTTCGACAACTTCCAGGAGCTTCACGGCGACCGCACCTTCGGGGACGATCCTGCGATCATTGGTGGCCTCGCGCGGCTCGATGGACGCTCGATGATGATCATCGGCCATCAGAAGGGACGCGACACCAAGGAGAAGATCTACCGCAACTTCGGCATGCCAAGGCCGGAAGGCTACCGCAAGGCCCTGCGGCTGATGGAGATGGCCGAGCGCTTCCGCCTGCCCGTGCTCACCTTCATCGATACGCCCGGCGCTTACCCGGGGGTAGGGGCGGAGGAGCGAGGCCAGAGCGAGGCCATTGCCCGGAACCTGCAGCGGATGGCGTACCTGCGCACCTCCATCCTGTGCACCGTCATCGGCGAGGGTGGCTCGGGCGGGGCGCTTGCCATCGGGGTGGGGGATCGGATCCTGATGCTCCAGTACAGCACCTACTCGGTGATCTCCCCCGAGGGCTGCGCCTCCATCCTCTGGAAGAGCGCCGACAAGGCCCAGCTTGCGGCAGAGGCCATGGCCATCACTTCGGGCGAGCTCGAGGAGCTGGGGCTGATCGACGACATCGTCACGGAGCCGCGGGGCGGGGCCCACCGGGATCCGGATGGCGTGGCGGCCAGTCTCAAGCAGGCACTGCTCGGACACCTGGATGAGCTCCGAGACGAGGAGATCGACCGCCTGCTGGCCCGGCGCTACGAGCGGGTCATGGGGTACGCGCGTTACAAGGAGTAGGGAGTCCTTCCACCCCGTGCGGACGATTATGGGGCGAGGCGAGCCACTACAAAGCAATGAAATGCCGCATTGCCCTTGATCCCACCCTCACCCCGACCCTCTCCCATGAAGGGAGAGGGAGCGGATGTGCTTCGCGAATTTCTTCATAATGCCCTCCTTTTCACCGGAGCTTCTGCCAGAGCTTTTGTTGGCCCGGTTCGCCGGCTTTCCCGATGCGAAGATCGGCTGGGTGGCCTACAGCGGGGGTGTCGACTCGTCCGTGCTGCTCGATTGTCTGGTCGCTGCTCGGAACCGGCTCCCATTCGAGATCCGCGCTCTGCACGTCCACCATGGTCTGCACCCGGACGCGGATGCCTGGTCGGAGCACTGTGCCTGCGAGTGTAGGCGCCTCGGGGTGCCCCTCGAGATCCGGCGGGTGGAAGTTTCCCGCACCAGGGGCGAGAGCCTGGAGGCTCTGGCGCGGCAGGCGCGCTACGAGGCGATGAGCGCTGTGCTGGGACGAGGCGATCTGCTGCTCAGTGCCCAGCACCGGGATGATCAGGCTGAGACCCTGTTGCTCGCCCTGATGCGCGGCAGCGGGCCGGCTGGCCTCGCTGCCATGCCCTTCGTGGCACTGCTGGGGGAGGGATGGCTGGTCAGGCCCCTGCTGGAGCACGGCCGAGCCGAGCTGCGGGCGTACGCCGAGGGCAGGAATCTCCGGTGGCAGGAAGACCCGGGCAACCGGAGCTTGCGATTCGACCGCAACTTCCTCCGCCACCGGGTGCTGCCCCTGCTGGCGGAGCGCTGGCCCTCGTGCGCGGCAAGCATTGCCAGGAGCGCCGCCAATTGCGCGGAGGCGCAAGGGGTCATTGACGTTTTGGTGGAGGAGAAGCTGTCCGGGGTGGCCGGTCGATGGCCCGATGCCCTGTCCATCAGCCTGCTCGGTGACCTGCCGGTGCCATTCCGCAAGTTGGTACTACGCCACTGGTTTCGAAAGCTCGGCTTGGCGCTTCCGGACTCACGGCGGCTGGACCGCATCCTGTGCGATGTCATCGGGGCCCGCCCCGATGCTGACCCGCTGGTTGCCTGGCCGGGGTGCGAGGTCCGCAGGTACCGGGACGATCTGTTCGCCATGGCTCCACTTCCATCCCGGCCACCGGCGGGTCCGATTCATTGGGGAAGGGGGGTTCTTTCGTTGCCGGGAGCTGTGGGATGCCTGGAGCTGCTGGCACCCGATGGGAGCCCTCTCGATCCCCTGGATCTTTTCGCCACGGGGCTGGAGGTCCGCTTCCGTGTTAAGGGTCTGTTTTGCCGGACGGTGCGCGACAGACACCGCCGGCCCCTGAAGAAGCTGTATCAGGAGGCCGGAGTGCCCCCCTGGATTCGCCCATATGTCCCCCTTGTCTTCGTCGAAGGCAACCTGCTTGCCGTAGCCGACATCCGGACCTGCCATTCCGATGCTCCGGTAGGAAGAAGGCAGTTTCGGCTCAGGTGGCGATCCGAGATGTGCGAGCGGCTGCGGATAGGTCGAGAAGAGGCTGTGGGGAGCGACACCAGTCGGTTCTAATGCTCACAAATAACGCAATCATCGCGACGATCGTAGGGCGGCAACCCCTTGCCGCCGTCCGCCGCGGCATTCCAGTGTCGGCATAGGGCTGCTGACCTACCGTTACCCGGAGTTGTTGTTACCGATTCAACGGTGCTTTTTGCTGACATTTTCCATGTGGTGAAGCCAGGCGCGGAAGGCGCCAAAGGGTGCCCCCATGTGGTTGCGACGGCCATGGAAGGTGCCGAAGCACCGCTCGTCGTTGTCGCCGAATCGTGCCGACCCCACCGCCAGGAAGCCGAGGACGAGGAAGACGTCCAGCACCAAGGCCGCGACCAGGATGGCGCTGTTCATCACCAAGTTCTGGCTCCACCATTCGAGGACGACCTGATGGTATTGCAGAATGGCCCAGACGGTCGCAAACAGCAGCAGGATCGCCAGCACGGAGAACAGGTCCGCGATGTGCTCATGGGCGCGGGAAAAGGTCTTGATTTCTTTGCAGACGGTCATGGGGTAGTCCTCCGGAAGCTCGAGCTCGGATGCAGCAGCCGGGTTGTTGCCGGGACTGTGCTTTGGCTGAAGCATAAGTGGTTTTAGGGTCCGGGGTAAACCATCTGATACGACTGCGCATAAGTGACGGAAACATGATGTGACCGCACTGCAATGATTGACTATTGAGAGTACACGCCGAAGGCGCTCCGACTCGTCCTCTCCCTCTGGGAGAGGGTTGGGGTGAGAACGATCTGGGGTGATGAGACCTTTCATCGTCAGGGGTGACTCATCTCGCCCCATGATCGTTGCCGTGAAAGTACCTAGCGTAGGGTGCGGTGAGCTTGCGAACCGCACCGACCTGTTCGGGTAACGGGACTGGTGTTGCGGTGCGGTTCGTGCCTCACTGCACCCTACCGGTTCATCTTTCATTTTCCGGGATAGTGGCTACCCCTCCATGATCGTTAGCCCCAAAGGGACATGACATCTCAGCCCAGGGCGCAGCCCTGGGTTGGTTGCCGCGTCGATTCAGCCCTGAAAGGGCGTGACATCGGGATCGGGATCGCTATCGGATTTCTTGCAGGTTCTTCCGATCCCGATAGCGATACCGAAAGCGATCTTCATGACTCGTCGGTCTGAGGTAAAGCCTCGCTAGAGTGGTAGGAAGCCTACTCGCTGCTGTGTATATTAACGGTCACCACAACCAGGGGGGGATCCGTCTTGGAGCTGATCAAAGAGCTGATTGGGAGCCTGAACGGCCTCGTGTGGGGACCGCCGATGCTGGTCCTGATACTGGGTACCGGACTTTTTCTGATGATCGGCCTGCGGGCCATGCCTTTGCGACGGCTCGGGTACGGGTTTCGGATGCTGTGGGCAGGTCGCCGGGAGCTGGGCGAGGGCGATATCACCCCCTTCAATGCCCTGATGACCTCCCTTTCGGCGACGATCGGTACCGGTAACATCGCCGGTGTCGGCACGGCGATCGCCATCGGCGGTCCGGGCGCTCTCTTCTGGATGTGGTGCACCGCTTTGGTCGGAATGGCCACCAAGTACGCGGAGGCGGTGCTCGCCGTGAAGTTCCGCGAGGTCGACGAGGACGGGGATCACGTCGGCGGGCCCATGTACTACATCAAAAACGGCCTGGGCAAGCGATGGGTCTGGCTCGGTGTGGTCTTTTCCGTGTTCGGCGCCCTCGCGGGATTCGGGATCGGCAATGGTGTGCAGGCGAACTCTGTCGCCGATGCGTTGGAAGCCAAGTTCCATATCGATTGTTGGATCACGGGCGTGGTGATGGCCGTGCTAGTGGGGCTGGTGCTCATAGGCGGCATTCGTTGGATCGCAGAGGTGGCCGGTAAGCTGGTCCCCTTCATGGCCATCGCGTACGTACTGGGCGCACTGACCATTCTGGTGCTCAACGCCGGTGAGATTCCCAGAGCCTTGTCGTTGATTGTTTCCGATGCTTTCACCCCAAGCGCCGAGATCGGCGGTTTCGCGGGCGCCGGCGTGATGCTCGCAATTCGATGGGGTGTCGCCCGGGGCATCTTCTCGAACGAGGCCGGGCTCGGCAGTGCCCCCATCGCGCATGCCGCTGCTGAGACGGACAATCCAGTGCGTCAGGGCACGGTAGCGATGCTTGGCACCTTTATCGATACCATCATCGTCTGCACGATGACCGGACTCGTGATCGTGATCTCGGGCCAGTGGACAGTGGTAGCCCCCGATTATCTGGACTGTGTTAACAAAGGGGGGGTCGTAGAGCAGGCGGTGAGCTCGTCTTGGGGTATCGATCAGACGAAGAACAGCTGTAGGATCCCGGTAGACGGGGATGAGGCCAGCTTCGACAAGGTTCAGAATGGCGCCGTCCTGTCGTCGGCGGCATTCTCCAGCGAGCTGCCCGGTATCGGGGGATATATCGTGACCTTGGGGCTGGCCCTCTTTGCCTTCACCACCCTCCTGGGCTGGAGCGTTTATGGTGAGCGGTGCGTGGAATACCTGTTCGGTATCCATGCCATCGTGCCATTCCGGATTCTCTGGGTGCTCGCCATACCTTTGGGTGCGACAGTGAGTCTGAATTTCGCCTGGCTCGTTGCCGATACGCTGAACGCACTCATGGCCGTGCCGAACCTGATTGCGCTGCTACTTCTGAGCCCTGTGGTGTTCGCGGTGACGAGGGATTTCTTCAAGGTGGGAAGTCGCTGAGGGACACCTTGAATAATTCAAGGTGCTTTCAGGAATGGTCCAATAACAACCTGAACAGGTAGGTTGGGCCGAGGTACGAGGCCCAACAAAGACTGTCCGAGGATCTATGGATTGTTGGGCCTTCTCAGTCGGCCCAACCTACAAAAAAGCTCAAGATAATTGTGAACCGTTGCTTAGTTCCCCTCCTGTTCCTCCAAGGCACGCCGATACCGTCGCATACCTTCTTCGAGGTGCTGTAAAACCTCCTCTTGCACGCGTGTCGGGGTCTCCAGAGTCTTTTGAATCCTCGGCTTCTGGTCGGGAGAGCATTTGTAGAGTCCGAGCGCGACAGCGATCAGGACAATGACTACTAAAAGCCAGGGCATCTTGACAGAAATCGCCTAATGTAGTGTCTCAGCTTCTCGGCTCCTTCTTCGAGGAACCTTCGTTCGTCTGCGGCGATAGATGATGTTCCCGTTCCGGTTCGCTACCATTGCTACCTGTTCGTTATCGCTCAGACAAGGTTAGGGTGATTTGGTGAGTGCGTCCAAGAGCTTCTGGTGAATGCCTCCGAAGCCCCCGTTGCTCATGACGAGCAGGTGGTCTCCCGGCTCGGCTTCTTCGGCGATCCTGGAGACGATGTCCTCCACCTGCTCGTAGTGAGTTGCCCGTCGGCCCAGATCGGAAAGAACAGGCGCCGGATCCCATCCGAGATCCGTGGGGGCGTAGAGGTGCACCAGGTCCGCGGCTTCCAGTGAGGCGGCCAGGGCGTCCTTGTGCACTCCCATGCGCATGGTGTTGGAGCGCGGCTCGAGGATGGCGATGATGCGCTGATTGCCGACCCGCTTGCGCAGTCCCTCCAGGGTGGTGGCGATGGCGGTGGGGTGGTGGGCAAAGTCGTCGTAGACGCGAACCCCCGCGACCTCGCCGCGAAGCTCCATGCGGCGCTTGACTCCGGCGAAGCGGCTCAGGGCGGCGATGGCATGCTCCGGCGGTACACCGGCATGACGCGCCGCGGCGATGGCGGCGAGTGCGTTCTGCATGTTGTGAGCTCCGGTCTGGTCCCACTGGAGGGTTCCGACCGGCCCGCTCGGTCCCAGCACTCGGAAGCGGGAGCCGTCGGGCTCTTCTTTCATGGCCGACCAGTCGCCGCCGTCGCCGGTCGTTTCCGTGGGCGTCCAGCAGCCCATCTCCAGCACTCGGTCGAGGGCCGGCTCCCCGACCGGATGGACGATGAGCCCGGAGCCGGGCACGGTCCGCACCAGGTGATGAAACTGGCGCTGGATCATCGCCAGGTCGTCGAAGATGTCGGCGTGGTCGAATTCCAGGTTGTTCAGGACCAGGGTGCGCGGGCGGTAGTGGACGAACTTGGAGCGCTTGTCGAAGAAGGCGGTGTCGTACTCGTCCGCCTCGACGACGAAGAAGGGAGAAGATCCCAGCCGGGCGGAGATG
Organism: uncultured Chromatiaceae bacterium; assembly: GCA_964471705.1. Taxonomy (GTDB): domain Bacteria; phylum Pseudomonadota; class Gammaproteobacteria; order Chromatiales; family Chromatiaceae; genus Thiosymbion. The sequence continues at coordinate 7,232 of CAYYHR010000072.1, read as the reverse complement.
CCGAAGTTGCTGGGAATTCCGCCGATGAGGAAGCCCGGGTCCAGGCCCGCGTCCTCCAGTATCCAGGCCAGCATGCTGGAGGCGGTGGTCTTGCCGTGGGTGCCGGCCAAGGCAAGCACCCAGCGCCCCCCGAGCAGATTGTCCCGCAGCCACTCGGGCCCGGAGACGTAGGGGAGCCCCCGGTCGAGCATCTGCTCGACCACGGGAATGCCGCGCTTCATGGCGTTGCCGACGACCACGACATCCGGTGCCGGCTGCAGTTGGGAGCCGTCGTAGCCTTCCATCAGCTCGATTCCGGCTTCCCGAAGCTGGGTGCTCATGGGGGGGTAGACGTTGGCGTCCGACCCCGTGACCTCGTGCCCGAGGGCGCGCGCGAGCAAAGCGATTCCACCCATGAAGGTGCCGCAGATACCCAGGATATGGAGGTGCATCTCAGGCTCCTGAAAAGATGCCGCTCAGCATGGCGTCGGAAAGGATGCTGTAGATGACGGCGATACCGACGCCTTGAACGAGGCGCAGGTCGAAGGTATGGCGCAGGATGTGACCCGTGATCATGACGCTCCAGGCGACCAGGGCCAGGAGCAACAGGGCCACCCCGCCGGATGCCTTCCCGTTTTCCGCAGGGGGCAGCAGGCCCAGTGGCACGGAGGCGATAAGCTCTAGCAGGGCGCTGGTGCCCAGCAATGCGGTTGCGCTCTGCAGGAACCTGGAAGGGTGCTTCATGAGGTAGAGTGCCCCGTAGAGCAGGGCGAGCATCAGGACGATGCCTGTCAGGCCCTGGGCCAAGCCGAGGCCGGGCGAGAGTCCCGCCAGTACCCCGAACAGCATGCCCGCCAGGAGGTCCGCGGCAAGGGCTACCCCCAGCAACGCGGAAGAAGCGGGCAGATCCTGGGGTGCCCGGCGCAACAGGCAGAGCTCGAGGAAAAATTCGGTCAGGCGCAGCAAACCCTTGCTCCGGAACATCTGTCGAGATCCTCCCATGATATACCCGTCACCCATGTCTTTTCCGCCGCGCGAGCAGGAGGCAGACGGCCAGCATCAACAAAGCCGCGCCGATGGCAAGCCCGTTGCCCAGTCTCGCGTAGGGCGTCGCCCCTCGCAGCGGCTGGACCCGGGCCGTGAAGCTGCCGCGCTCGAAGAGGGGCACGGTCCCCGCCGGCTCGCCCTGCTGATCGATGATGGCCGAGATCCCGGTGTTGGTGGACCTCAGCAGCCAGCGCTCGTTCTCCCGGGCTCGCATGCGCGCCATCTCCAGGTGCTGATGGGGGGCAAGTGAGTCGCCGAACCAGGCATCGTTGCTGATGTTGATCAGGTAGGCGGCCTCGGGAGGGGCCTCCCTCACCTCCGCGGGGAAGACGTCCTCGTAGCAGATCGAGGCGCCGACCTGATGCTTGCCCACTCGCAGCAGCGGCCGCGCGGACCTCCCGGCGCTGAAGTCCGACATGGGGACATCGAAGGCATGGGCGATCGGCCCCAGCCAGCCTTTGAAGGGGATGAACTCGCCGAAGGGGACCAGGTGGCGCTTGCGGTAGACGTCCTCGACCGTCCCCAGGCTGATCATTCCGTTGAAGTAGGCGCGGGTCTGCAGGTCCAGTACCGGAATACCGACCACCAGCTCGCTTTCATGGGCCCGCGCCTCCTGCGCGAGGGGCTCGATGAATGCCTTGCGCACCTGGTGCAGAAAGTCCGGGACCGCTGTTTCCGGCCAGACGATCAGGTCGCTGTCCCAGTGCTCGCGGGTGAGATCCAGGTAAGCGCGCAGGCTGGGTATGCGCTCCTCCGGATTCCACTTCAGGGACTGGGGAATGTTCGCCTGCACGACGGTGGCGGGGAAGTCCTTGCCGTCGGGCTCGGTCCATTGGACGCGGGCGAGGAAGGCGGAGCCTAGCCAGATCAGGACGAATCCGGAGAGGGCGGCGTATCTGGGCCGCCCCCGCCGGTGCACGAAGGCCCAGAGCAGCCCGGCGCAGAGCGCGACTACCAGGCTGATTCCGTAAACCCCGATGATGGGCGCGAGCCCCGCAAGAGGGGAGTCGACCTGGCTGTAGCCGATCGTGAGCCATGGAAAGCCGGTGAAGAGCCAGCCGCGCAGCCACTCGGTCAGCACCCAGACGGCGGGAAATACCAGCAGGGGACCGCATCTGGGCGCGATGCCTGAGAGTCTGCTCACCAGGGCGCCGGCGAGTCCATAGTAGAGGGCCATGGCCGCGACCAGCAGAAAGGTCATGAAGTCGGCCAGCCAGGGCTCCATGTTGCCGTACTGGCTGAGGCTGATGCGGATCCAATAGATGCCGAATCCCAACAGTCCGAGCCCGAAGCCCCAGCCGACCAGGAATCCGTCCCGGGTCTTCGATCTGGTCAGCAGCTCGTAGAAGAGCGCCAGGGACAGGAACGCGAGGGGGTAGATGGAGAAGGGTGCGAAGGCGAGCACCGCCAGGCCACCCGCGGCCGCGGACAGCAGGAAGCGTGCGGCCAGGGGAAGGTCGGATATCGCAAATGGCACCGTAGAAGGCCCTCTGGACGGAAACAGGCGCCGTTTCTATCAGCCGCTTCGGTTGTGGTCAAATCGTCGGCTAGTCGTATTTCTCGTCCTTCCACCGGCGCAGGGCCGTGAAGACCTCCGCGGTCGTCGCCAGTGGCATGCCGACCTGGCTCTCGGCGGCCGCCTTCACCTCCGGTACGCTGGTGCGCAGGAAGGGATTGGTCGCCAGCTCCTCGCTCAGTCGGGAGGGGACGGTGGGGCGGCCCTGCTCGCGTATCGCCAGGGCTGCTTGCTCACGTTGCACGACCGCGGTGCTTTCGGGCTCGACCCACTTGGCGAAGCCCAGGTTGGCGAGCGTGTACTCGTGTGCGCAGTAGCAGAGGGTCTCCGGCGGCAGGGCGGCGATGCGCTCCAGGGACGCTGAAAGCTGCTCGAAGGTCCCGTCGAACACCCGTCCGCAGCCGGCCGCGAACAGGGTGTCGCCGCAGAAGAGGATGCCGACCCCCAGGTAGGCGATGTGGGTGGAGGTGTGGCCGGGGACCTCCAGGACGCGGAAAGACTCGGAAATCCACGGCACCCGGACTTGGTCGCCCTCGCCGAGAGGGTCGGTCAAGGTGCGAATCCTGCGGTCGTGGGGCCCGAAGATGCGGGCTTGCGGAAATGCCTTACGCAAGGCATCGATTCCGCCGACATGATCATAGTGGTGGTGGGTGACGAGGATCGCGCCCAGCTCCAGCCTTTGTGCCTCCAGGGTGGCGAGGACGGGGTCCTCGTCCCCGGGGTCGACCACTGCGGCGAGGGTGCTCCCGGGGTCCTTCAGCAGCCAGATGTAGTTGTCGTCGAACGCCTCGATGGGGCTTATGGCGAGCATGGGCTCGGCTCCTTCATTGGCATGCGGGCTCGCCGAATCGGTCAATTGTGAGGCATGGCGGCCGATTGCCGTCTCTTGGCTCACAACCCAGCGCTGCTCCGGGAGCGGGGGAGGTCGGGTCTGATCTCTGCGAACGCTGCGCGCACCGCCGCCTCGATCCCCGCTGCGTCCAGGCCGCAGTCGGCCAGCTGCTCCTGCCGGGTGGCTTGCTCCAGGAAACGGTCCGGCAGCCCCAGGTGCAGGCAGGGCACTTCGATGCCCCTCTCGGCCAACAGCTCGGAGACGCCGGAGCCGGCACCTCCGGCGACCACGTTTTCCTCCAGGGTTACGAGGAGGTCGTGGGAGCCGGCCATGTCGAGGATCAGATCCGCATCCAGCGGCTTGACGAACCTCATGTTGACGACCGTGGCGTCCAGAGTCTCCGCGACTTCCAGGGCCGGGGCCAGCAGGGTGCCGAAGGCGAGGAGCGCGATGCCCCGCCCCTGCCTGCGCAGCTCCCCCTTGCCGAGGGGTAGGACCTCTGTTTCCAATTGGATGGTGGTGTCCGCCGAGGCCGCGTCACGAGGGTAGCGGACCATGGCCGGCCCGGGATGCTCGTAGGCGGTCTGCAGCATGCGCCGGCACTCGTCACCGTCCGCCGGGGCCATGATGACCAGGTTCGGAATGGGGCGGCCATAGCTGAGGTCGAAGCTGCCGGCGTGGGTGGCGCCGTCGGCGCCCACGAGACCGGCGCGGTCGACCGCCAGGGTCACGTCCAGGCCCTGGATGCAGATGTCGTGGATGAGCTGGTCGTAGGCGCGCTGCAGGAAGGTCGAGTAGATGGCCACCACCGGCTTGAGCCCCTCGCAGGCCATGCCGGCGGCCAGGGTGAGGGCGTGCTGCTCGGCGATACCCACGTCCAGGTAGCGGTTCGGAAAATTTGCGGCGAACTTGGTCAAGCCGGAGCCTTCGCACATGGCCGGGGTGATGCCCATGAGGTGTCTGTCGGCCAACGCGGTGTCGTACAGCCAGTCGCCGAAGATCTTCGTGTAGGTAAGGGTGCCCGGCCGCTTGTGCATGGTGCCGGTCTTGCGGTCGAAGGGTGTCACCCCGTGGTAGGCGACGGGCTGACCTTCGGCCGGCTCGTAGCCCCGGCCCTTGCGGGTCACTACGTGCAGGAGGCGGGGCCCGGGCATGGTCTTCATGTTGCGCAGGGTGGCGACCAGAACTTCGATATCGTGACCGTCGATGGGTCCTATGTAATTGAATCCCATCTCTTCGAAGAGGGTTCCGGGCATGACCATGCCCTTCATGTGCTCCTCCCAGCGACCCACGAGCTCCTTGAGGTGGGGCAAGCGCCGCAGCGCCGACTTGCCGCCCTCCCGTACCCGCGTGTAGAACTTGCCCGAGAGCAGCCGGGCCAGATGGCTCCGGACGGCCCCGACCGGGGGCGAGATGGACATGTCGTTGTCGTTCAGGACGACCATCAGGTTGGGGTCCAGGGGACCGCCGTGGTTGAGGGCCTCGAAGGCCATCCCGGCGCTCAAGGCCCCGTCGCCGATCACCGCGATCACCTGGCGGGTCTCACCCTTTAGCCTGGCGGCCATGGCCATGCCCAGCGCGGCGCTGATGGAGGTGCTGGAATGCCCCGCGCCGAAGGTGTCGTAGGGGCTCTCGCCGCGTTTCAGGAATCCGGACAGCCCTCCCTTCTGGCGCAGGCCGACCATGCGGGCCCGCCGGCCCGTGAGGATCTTGTGCGGATAGGCCTGGTGGCCAACGTCCCAGACCAGCCTGTCATCCGGTGTCTGGAAGACGTAGTGCAGGGCGATGGTGAGCTCCACCACACCGAGCCCTGCCGCCAGATGGCCGCCCGTACGGGAGACGCAGTCGATCAGGAAGCTGCGCAGCTCTTCGGCCAGCTCCGGGAGGCGCTCCTCCGGAAGACGGCGAAGGTCGGCGGGAAGGTCGATGGATGAGAGCAGCGGGTAGCAGAGGGCCGCTTCCCGTCCTGGGTTGTGGAGCTTGCGATCGGGCATGTGGGAAACCGAAGTCGAGCCGAAGAGGATGCCCTAGTCTAGACCAAGCCGATCACACCTATGAAATGGGAAAATCCTCGGCCTCGTTCCGACCCTCGTGGGTGCCTTGATCGTTCTGCGAGGCACCCGCCAGATGGCGCGCCTCCTCGAGCACGAATTGCCGGAATGCCCGCGCCGCCGGCGAGAGGCGTCTGCCGCGGCGGTAGACCAGGTACCACTGGCGCTCGAGGGGGAATCCCTTCACGTCGAGGATGACCAGCCGTCCGGTCTCGAGCTCCAGCTCCACCGTGTGCAGCGAGACCACGCTCAGGCCCAGGCCCGAACGGACCGCCTGTTTGATGGCCTCGTTGCGCGTCATCTGCATGCCGTGGCGGATGCTGACTCCCTGCTCTGCAAAGAAGCGCTCCATGGCCTGACGTGTGCCGGATCCGGGCTCGCGCATGAGGAATACTTCTTCGGCGAGGCGCTCGAGCTTGATCTGTCGCTCTGCGGCCAGGGGGTGCTCCGGTGGGGCTACGACCACCAGCGGATTCTCCATGAACGCCTCGGACTCCACGTCCACGGCCGAGGGCGGCTGACCCATCAGCACCATATCGACGCTGTTGGCCTGGAGCTGTTGCACCAGCCGCTCCCGGTTGGTGATATCCAATCGCAGAGCGATTCCGGGATAGATCTGGTGAAAGGCCGCCAGCAGGCGCGGCGCGAAATAGTTCACCGTGCTGGCCACGGCGATGCTGAGGCGCCCCCGGTTCACCCCCTTCAGGGACTCGAGGACATCTTCCATCTCCTGGAGGGAGCGGCTGATGCTGCGGCTGTAGTGGTGGAGCTCTCGGCCCGCCTCGGTCAGGCTCATCTGCTTGCCGAGCTTTTCGAAGAGTGGCAGGCCCACCTCGTCCTCCAGTTGGCGTACCTGCATGGAGACGGCGGGCTGGGTGAGGTGCAGCTCTTCGGCCGCACGCGTGAAGCTCGACAAGCGTGCCACGGCTTCGAAGACCCGGAGCTGACGGAAGGAGACGTTCATATTCCTGCAGCGATGATGACTGATTCGGAGGGTGATATTCAGCCCGCAACGGTCGGACTGAGCACGGGTTTCCGCATTTTGTCCGGGCGTACGGCGTGGCGGGAACGGTGCGTCGTGGATCGACCCGGGTAGGTCTCGCGTCCCTTCACCGTCTACCCGGATCAGCCGTAGCGCCGAGGACATGCCATAAATTGTATCTAAGGAAGCCGCTTATAGGTATAAGCTCTACCTTATATCTCTTATTAGAAATATTGACTAGTAATTATAGGGTTACTTTCTATAATGCTGCCAGGTTCCGTCGCAGGACACCCGGCGGACGGCACCCGGATTTCGCGCCGGCGGCAGCGCCGGCTTCACCAAACCCATCCGATCCCGGAGGATTAGAACCAATGGCAAAGGCTTACAGCGCGGGCGTCAAAGAGTATCGCGAGACTTACTGGATGCCCGAATACACGCCGAAGGACACCGATATCCTGGCGTGCTTCAAGATCACCCCCCAGGCCGGCGTGCCTCGGGAAGAGGCGGCAGCCGCCGTCGCCGCCGAGTCCTCTACCGGCACCTGGACGACGGTCTGGACCGACCTGCTGACCGACTTGGACTATTACAAGGGCCGGGCCTACGCGATCGAGGACGTTCCGGGCAACGACGAGGCCTTCTTCGCCTTCATCGCCTACCCGATCGACCTGTTCGAGGAGGGCTCGGTCGTCAACGTCTTCACCTCCCTGGTCGGCAACGTGTTCGGCTTCAAGGCCGTGCGCGCCCTGCGCCTCGAGGATGTTCGCTTCCCGATCGCCTACGTCATGACCTGCAACGGCCCGCCCCACGGCATCCAGGTCGAGCGCG
>CAYYHR010000071.1:14183-15451 GCA_964471705.1 uncultured Chromatiaceae bacterium | reverse complement strand
GCAAAGATCCCGCTGGCCTTGAGGTGGCGCTGCACCCCCATGAGGTCGAACCAGGTCATGAACCTGTCTTCGTGCTCCTCGCGCAGGATGCCGGACTGCATCGCCAGCGCTGCGTAGCCCCGCGCCCAGTCCTCCACCCGCTCCCTGGGCCAGGCGATGTAGCAGTCCCGCAGCAGGGAGACCGGGTCGTAGGTCACCGGGCCGACCACGGCGTCCTGGAAATCCAGGATGCCTGGCGAGGGCGGGGCCGTGACCAACAGGTTCCGCGAGTGGAAGTCCCGGTGGACGCAGACCTGCGGTTGCTCGATGGCACTCGCCTCCAGGAAGACGAGGGCACGAGCCAGTGCCGCATCCTCTGCGCTGGAGAGCTCCAGTCCCAGCTGACGGACCAGCAGCCAGTCCCGAAACAGATCCATCTCTCGGCGCAGGAAAGGTCCATCGTACAGAGGCAGTCCCTCAGTGGGGGCGCGGGCCTGGATTACCGCGAGGGCCGCGAGGGCGTCCCCGTAGAGGCGGTCGGCATTGTCCTCGTCGAGGGCGTCGAGATAGAGCCGTGTGCCCAGGTCGCTCAGGAGAAGCAGGCCCTGTGCCGCCTCCTCGGCATAGACTTCGGGGGCGTTCAGACCCAGCGAGCGCAATCGGTCGGCGATGCGTATGAAGCGCTCGATGGGCTCGGCGTCAGGGGGCGCATCCATGAGCACATAGGTGCGTCCGTCCTGGCGGGCCCGCCAATAGCGGCGAAAGCTCGCATCGCCGGAGGCCGGCTCCAACAGACAGTCGGTGCCCAAGATGCCCTTGACCCAGTCCTTCAACAGAGCATTGCGCTCTTCCATCTCCGACCTCCTACGAGTATTTAATGCCGATTCGCAGCCGGAATCGCTAGAATACGGATCTTTGTGGATCCACCCTTGCTCGGATACGCTGGCGATCCCCGGCGACCCGAATGGGAATTGCCCGCCGCCAGCAACCAGCACCGTGCCCGTACGTCGACGAATCTGCGCCACTTTTGCCGTTTCCGGTCTGCTGCTTGCAGCGGCATCCGGTGTCTGTGCCGGCGAAGGTTGGAACTGCGTCTCCGGTGCGGGCGGTGCAGGCTGGTCCTGTACCGGACAGGGACACGAGACCACCCGAGCACAGGAGCGTCCGACAGCCCGCACATCTCATGCAGGGTCGGCGAAAGCCGGCTCTGGGACCGGGACCGCTGCTGTTACCTCTTCTGCCGCAACCGAATCCCCGGCGACGAGCCATCCACAGCTGGGCAAGTCTAC
>CAYYHR010000071.1:0-14083 GCA_964471705.1 uncultured Chromatiaceae bacterium | reverse complement strand
CTTCTGCCGCAACCGAATCCCCGGCGACGAGCCATCCACAGCTGGGCAAGTCTACAAGGACGAGACCCAACGCCGGAAGCAAGAGGCCGGGCGATGGGAAGAGGGGCGGCGGGGTCGCTACATCCGCAGCGCGCCGGAAAACACCCGAGCGGCGGGTCGCGACGTACTCGCCCTCCCGGGACGGTAAGGCGGAGAAGCCGGCTATTCGGCCCGCAGTGGCGGCAATCACGAAAAGCGGACGGACCACCGGCCCGGTCGCCGCCACACATACGGACTCTGCCGAGACGGCCCGAAAGCAGGACGCACCAAATCCCCATAGCGAGACGAGCACGAAGCCGGTCAGCAAAGTCCCTACGGCGCCGGACCTCGAGAGCAGCTCCAAGGGTGCGGCGGAGGGCCGAACCGGTGCCGAGCCGAGCAAGCAGACCCGGCGGACGACCAACACGGATCGCCTCTACAAGGGCCTCGACTGGAAATTCTGCGGTCCACGGCCAGGCAAATTCGGACCGGCAAAGCTCCCGTCGGAGCCGAGCGCGCAAGACCAGCTGTATTTGAGTGCCGATACCTTCGACTACGACCAGGAGATGAGCCTCTTCTGGCTCAAAGGGGATGTCGAGCTTGCACAAGGGAGTCGGCAGATCGCGGGGGATGAGATCGTCTACGACCGCAGCACCGCGGATCTGGCGGCCAAGGGAGATGTCTACCTTGCCAATCCTGGGGTCCGTCTCGTTGCGGAGAAGGGGCAGATGAACCTGAAGTCGGACAAGGGCAACCTTTCCGATGTCCATTATCGACTCTGGGGGAAGATCAACGCTCGCGGCGAGGCGGCTCGGGCCGAGCTGGTCGACCCGACTCTGACCCGCTATCAGGACATCGTCTACACGACCTGCCGTCCCGGCCAGGACGCTTGGGCGCTCGCTGCATCCGAGCTGGAGCTGGATCAGGCCGCGGGGTGGGGCACGGCACGCGATGCCAAGTTGCGGATACGGGGCGTGCCCGTCTTGTACACCCCCTATATTTCGTTTCCGATCGATGACCGGCGCAAGAGCGGTTTCCTGGTGCCCTCGGTCGGCAGCTCGAATACGAACGGGATCGATGTGACCGTCCCTTACTACTGGAATATCGCTCCCAACATGGATGCGACCATTGCTCCGCGCCTCATGAGCAAGCGTGGCCTGATGCTCGGGAGCGAATTCAGGTACCTCTCCGCTCAGCAGGGGGCGAGGATCTATGGGGAGGTCATCCCGCAAGATCGCGAGATGAACAACGATACGCGCTGGGCGCTCCACGTGCAGGAGGCGGGTCGTTTCGCTCAACGCTGGCGGACGGATCTGAGATTCAATGCAGTTTCCGACGACCAGTATCTCGAGGATTTCGGCAACCAGATTACTGAGACCAGCAAGCGGAATCTCGTGCGTCGTGGCGATCTGACTTATCGGGGCGACGGCTGGAGCCTGCGGACCCAGCTTCAGGACTTCCAGACCGTGGATACCACGATTCCACCTGCGAGCCGGCCCTATGGACAATTGCCCGAGCTGGCCCTCACGACGACACCGTACGTGCTGGATTCGGGGCTTCAGCTCGGCGTTGGAGCCGAGTACGACTACTTCACCCACGATACCAAGGTCTACGGCCAGCGAGTGGCGACGCAACCTTACGTCAGCTGGCCGCTACGCAGGAGCTGGGGACACTTGATACCACGGCTGAACCTTTATCTGGCCGGGTATGATCTGCGCAACCAGGAGCCGGGCAAAGCTACCCACCCTTCCTATGCGATCCCGAGCTTCAATCTGGACTCTCGTCTGATCTTCGAGCGCGGTATCACTTGGCTGAATAAGGAGGCGCTGCAGACGCTCGAGCCGAGGGTCTTCTATCTCTATACGCCGTACAAGGACCAGAGCGATCAGCCGGATTTCGATAGCTCGGAGCTGTCCTTGAGCTACTACAGCCTCTTTCAGCCGAACCGCTTCACGGGCTGGGACCGCATCGGCGATGCGAACCAGGTCACCCTGGGCCTTACCTCGCGAACCCTCTCGAGGGATTCGGGGCAGGAGTTGCTGCGTGCCAGCATCGCTCAGACGCTGTACTTCCGGGACCGGGACGTGCAGATCGCGGGACCGCCGCAAGATGCGCCCAGCTCGCCGATTTCCGGCATCCTCGGCGCCCGGTTCCTGCAATCCTGGATGGGCTTTGCAAGCTTCGAGTACGACCCGAACGAGGCGACCGACCCCGCCCTCAAGCGGTCGTTGGAAGTGCACTACCAGGCCCCGGACGATGACCGATTGCTCAATCTCGCCTACCGGTTCGACCTGGGCACCAGCGAGGCGAACAGGTACGAGAACACCGATCTCTCGTTCCGTCTTCCGGTGAGCGATCGGCTCAAGATCGTCGGCTATTGGAACTATTCCCTGCTTTGGAGCCAGACGGTCGAAGCCCTCGCAGGCATCGAGTACGGCCGCTGCTGCTGGCGCCTGCGGCTGGTTGGCCAGCATCTGCAGAGCGGGCAGGACAGCGCGGGCAGCACCAGCGTCATGGTCCAGGTCGAGCTCGCGGGGCTGGGCGCAATCGGACAGCGGATCGATGAACTTCTCGAGCACAATATCTATGGCTATCAAGCGGATTAGGGCTGCCGGTAGGCAAGCCCTTTCGATTTCGGGGCTGCTGGGCCTTTTGATCTGTTTCCTGGCTCCCGCCGGGCCGGCGTGGGGGGGCGAGGAGCTGGATTCGATCGTTGCTGTGGTCAACAAGGACGTAATCGTCCAGAGCGAGCTCGAGCACGAGATGACGGTGGCCGCCTCTGAGATTAAGCACAGAGGGGCTGAGCTTCCCCCGCGCAAGGACCTGGAGCATCAAGTCCTCGAGCGTATGATCCTGAAGAAGCTAGAGCTTCAGAAGGCGGAGGAGCTGGGGATCACGGTCGACGATGCGGCGCTGACGGACGCCATCTCCAACATCGCAGCCCGCAACGGCATGACCTTGGAGGAGCTGCAGGCCACCATGGAAGCCGGGGGCATGAGCTACGAGGACTTCGCCGCGGATACGCGCCAGCAGCTGATCGAGACTCGCCTCCAGGCCCAGGAGGTAGTCAAGAACATCAGCGTCACGGACCAGGAGATCGACCGCTTCCTCGCCCACAACGCCAGCGAGCTGCTGGAGCGCACGGATGTTCGGCTCTCCCATATTCTGGTCGCGGTTCCCGAAGGCTCCCCGCCCGAGACCGTCAAGAAGGCGGAGGCCAAGGCGAAGGACATCGTAAAGCGTCTGCGCGGCGGCGCTGACTTCGCGCAGCTGGCGATGCGCTCCTCCGATGGCCGGCAGGCATTGGAGGGCGGCGACCTCGGCTGGTTCCCCATCGGTCAGGTCCCCTCCCTGGCGGAGGATGCGGCGCGCTCCCTGGCCAAGGGGGAGGTTACCGATCCCCTGCGCAGTCCGAGCGGCTTTCACATCATCAAGGTCGCCGACCTCAAGGGCTCACAGCCGAAGGTCGTCACCCAGACCCATGCTCGTCACATACTCGTCCGCACCAACGAGATCGTCTCCGACGATGACGCGCGCACGCGCTTGGCGCAGCTGCGGATCCGTGTCCTGGGCGGGGACGATTTCGCCACCCTGGCCCGCGGGCATTCCGACGATACCGGCTCCGCACTCAAGGGGGGTGATCTGGGCTGGCTCAACCCCGGGGATACGGTCTCCGAGTTCGAGAAGGCCATGACCGGGCTGCAGCCGGGCCAGGTGAGCGAGCCGTTCAAGAGCAGCTTCGGCTGGCACATCGTCCAGGTCGTCGAGAGACGCAACCAGGATACGACCGAAGAGATCATGCGACTCAAGGCGCGGGAAGCGGTCCGTGCGCGCAAGGCGGACGAGGCCGTCGATCAGTGGCTGCGCCAGCTGCGTGACGAGGCCTACGTGGAGATCCGCCTTCCGGGTGCCGACGATAAGGACGAGCCCGGGCAGGGTGCAGGGTAGCCCCGATCATGGGTGAGCTTCTCAGCGTCCGTGGCCTCGGGCGCCGCTACGGGACACATCCGGCCCTTGCCGGGGTGGACCTGCAGCTTCGCCGCGGCGAGGTGCTGGGCCTGCTCGGCCCGAACGGGGCGGGAAAGAGCACCTGCCTTCAGATCCTGAGCGGCAATCTCGCTCCGAGCTCGGGAGAGGTGCAGGTTCTGGGACTGGACCTGATCCGCTCGCCGTGTCCGGCGAAACGCCATATCGGTTACCTGCCGGAGCGTCCCCCCCTGTACTCGGACATGCGCGTCGATGAGTACCTGGTCTATTGCGCGCGCTTGCGCGGAATCCCGCGGCGACGAAGGGCCGAGGCGGTGGAGCGGGCCAAGGCCCGTTGCGGGCTTGCCGACGCCGGCACGCGGCCGATCGTCAAGCTCTCGAAGGGCTACCGGCAGCGCTTGGGACTGGCCCAGGCCATCGTCCACACGCCGGATCTGGTGATTCTCGACGAGCCCACCGACGGACTGGACCCGGTCCAGATCCGGGTGGTCCGGGAGCTGATCCGTGGTCTCGCCGCCGATTGCGGTCTGATCCTCTCCAGCCACATCCTGTCGGAGGTGCAGGCGGTGTGCAGCAGGGTGCTCATCCTGCGCGACGGACGGGTGCTCCATCAGGCCCGGCTGGACCGGGACGCGCAGACCCCGAACGGTCGGTATCTGGTGCGGCTCGAGCGGGCCCCGCAGCTGCGGGCATTGGGCGCCCTTCCGGAGGTGGCCGCCGCTGAGTCTCTGGCTGCGGATCGCTTCCGGATCAGCCTGCACCCGGGCGGTTCCCCGTCTTCCCTGGCCAAGCGCATCCTGGAATCCGGCTGGGGCCTCATGGAGCTGACCCCGGACCGCACCGACCTGGAGCGGATCTTTTTCGATATCCTGGGTGGAGTGTCCGGGGGTGGAGAGTCCGGGAGCGGAGAGCCGGACAGCGCCGAGCAAGAGGGCGGGGAGCTCGGGTGGGCATGATCTTCGCCATTGCCCGCCGCGAGTGGCAGGCCAGCTTTCTCACAGCCCAGGCCTGGACCCTGCTGGCCGCCAGCCAGCTCATCCTCGCCTGGATCTTCCTGCGCGTCCTCGAAGGCTTCTCGGGTCTGCAGGTCGCCCAGCGCAAGGTCGGGATCACCCTGGAGCTTTCCGTCAACCTCTTCAGCTTCACGGCGGTGCTGGTGCTGCTGGCGGTGCCCCTGCTCAGCATGCGGATGCTCAGCGGCGAGTTCCGCGAGGGTACCTTCAACCTCCTGGGCTCGGCCCCGGTCAGGCTGACGGAGATCCTGCTCGGCAAGTTCCTGGGCCTCGCCGCCTTGGTCATCGTAATGGGCCTGGTGCCTCTGGAGATCTGTCTCTGGCTCGGCCTCGGCACCGATCTTGACCTGGGGCTGCTGGCGGCGGCCACCCTGGGGGTCTGGCTCAGCGGGCTCATGTTCGCCGCCGTCGGGCTCTTTGCCTCCTGCCTGACGACCCATCCCGGCCTCGCGGCCGTGGCATCCTACGGGATCCTGGTCCTGATGTCGGTGATCAATCGCACCGGCGGCGTCTGGAGCGGAGGCGCCACCCTCTTCGACTGGCTGGCCTGGAACGAGCACCTCTTCTGGTTTCTGCAGGGGGTCGTGCGCATGAGCGATCTGCTCTATTTCCTTTTGTTTACCCTCTTCTTCCTGGCACTGGCCCACCGCTGGCTGGCCAACCGGCGTCTCGGTTGACGATGTGACCGAGCGAGCACGCCACGAGCTCTTCGAGCGCCGTCTGGTGGACGGCCTCTTCTATGTCCTGCTGGCGGTGGCCGTCGTGCTCGCCGGCTGGCTGGGGGCGCGCCACGATCTCTATTGGGACTGGACCCAGACCGGGCGCAACAGCCCGAGCGAGGAAACCGTCACTGTCCTGGCGCGACTGAGCGCCCCCCTGCGGATCACCGTCTTCGCGGAGCGGAGCCAGCCGATCGGCCAGGAGATCGCCAAGCTGCTGGCCCTTTACCGCAGAGCGAAGTCGGACCTGGAGGTGGCCTACGTCGACCCCCAGCGCTTTCCCGAGCAGGCGCGGGAGGCGGATGTCTCTCTGGTCGGACAGATTCTGCTTGAGTACCGGGGGCGGCGGGAGACCCTCGACGTGCCGAGCGAAGAAGCGCTCACCGCCGCGATCGCCCGCATCGGCCGCGAGGAGCGGCCCTGGATCGCCGTGCTCGAGGGGCATGGCGAGCGCAGCATCGAGGGTGGGGCGGCACCCGACCTCGGGCGATTCGCCGAGATCCTGCGCGGACGGGGATACCGCCTGGAGCCCCTGGACCTGGCCACGATCGCCACCGTCCCCGAGAACATCCGGCTGCTCCTGCTCTCCGCTCCCTCCATCGCCCTGTTCCCCGGGGAAGAGCAGGCGATCATCGACTATCTGAAGCGAGGCGGGAACCTGCTGTTGCTCGCCGACCCCGGGGAGTCAGAAGGCCTGCGGCCGATCATGGACTACCTGGGTATCCAGGAGCTGCCGGGGCTCATGGTGGATGCCAACGTGGCCGAGCTGAAAATCGAGGATCCCACCGTCGCCATGGTCGCCGATTATCCGGACCATCCCGTTACCCATGGCCTCTCGCAGCACAGCCTCTTTCCGGGCAGTGTCGCCTTCGCCGACCGGGCTGCGGAGGGTTGGACCCTGGCCACTCCGCTCCAGACCCGGAAGAACAGCTGGAACGAGACGGGGCCCATCCTCGGCGATGTCATCAGGGAGCAGGGGCTCGGCGAGCTGCCCGGTCCCTTGCCGCTCGCCCTCGCCATGACACGGCCGGCACCGCAGCGTCCCGGCGAGCAGCGGGTGCTGGTGCTGGGAGACGGGGATTTCCTGAGCAACGCCTATCTGGGCATCGCCGGAAATCGGGCGCTGGCCTTGCGTGCGGTCCAGTGGCTGACGGCACCCGAGGGTACGGCGTTGGTGCCGACACGTACCTTTCCGGACCGAGATCTGACGCTGACCGCCACCCGAAGCCTGGTGATCGGCGGCGGAGCCCTCGTGGCGCTGCCGGTCCTGTTCCTGCTCACCGGCCTGATCATACGCTGGCGGCGGCGCCGGGGATGATTCCATGCGCAACCGCTGGCTGGTAAACCTGCTGCTTCTGATCCTGGTCATCGTCCTCGGTACCTGGATGCGCCGCGACCTGGAGGAGGGGCGCCGGGTGGCGATTCTGACCGGGCTGCTGCCGGAGAGCATCACGGAGATCGCCATCGAGCGGTCCGGTGATCCCGCCATCCGCTTGGTCCAGGGGGAGAGCGGCTGGCGCATGGAGGCCCCCTACCGGGTCCCCGCCGATGCCGAGCACATCGCCAAGCTCGCGCGAATCGCGTCCATGCCGGTCTACCGTTCCCTGCCCCGGGGCACGGATCAGGAGCAGCTCGGGCTGGATCCGGAAAGGGTGCGTCTGACCCTGAACGGCCTGGTTCTGCGCTTCGGGGACCTGGACCCGATCGCCCAGCACAGGTACGTGGCGATCGCCGATCAGGTCCACCTTATCGGCGATGCCCTCTACTACCACCTGCTCGCCAGCCCGGAGGACTATGTGGATCGCAGGCTCCTACCGGAAGGATTCGAGGCCGGTGCCGGGACCCTCGACGACAAGCCCCTGACGAGCGAGCAGCTCGCCGGGCTAGAGGGGCTCTCTGCGGAGGCAGTCGAGCCCCTGGGCTCGGAGCTGGTCGGGCGCCTGCTCTCCCTCACCTCCGCGGACGGGGTGCAGTCCCTGCGCTTTCTGGTCTCGCCGGACGGGCTGGTCTGGTCGCGCCTCGACCTGAGGCTGCGCTATCGGCTGGCGACACCTCCTGCCTGGGCGGTCGCCGAGGCCGCAGTCGGCCCCGAGGGCGATGTCTCGGAGAAGGGTAACCTCGACTGGTAGCAACGTCGGATGCCCGAGCTGCCGGAGGTGGAGACGACGTTGCGCGGGCTCAGCCCCCAACTGCTGGGGGTGCGCATCGAGCGGCTGCTGGTGCGTGAGCGACGGCTGCGCTACCCGGTACCCCCCGGAATCGAGGGCCAGGTGGAAGGCCAGCGCATCCTTGCGCTGGAGCGCCGCGGCAAGTATCTGTTGCTGGCTCTGGAGCGGGGGACCATCCTGATCCATCTGGGCATGTCCGGCAGTCTGCGGGTGCTGGCGTCCGACATCCCACCGGCAAAGCACGATCACCTGGATCTTTGCCTGTTCGGCGGCAATTGTCTGCGCTTTCGCGATCCGCGCCGCTTCGGGATCTTCCTCTGGACCCCGGATCCGCCGGATACACATCCCCTGCTCGCGCATCTGGGGCCCGAGCCCTTGGGCCCTGGCTTCGACGGCGACTACCTCTACCGGTGCTCCCGCGGCAGGAAATGTGCCGTCAAGACCTTTATCATGGACGCGGGCGTGGTCGTGGGGGTCGGCAACATCTACGCCAACGAGTCCCTGTATCTGGCGGGAATTCATCCGGCGCGCCCCTGTGGCCGAATCGGGCGTGATCGCTACCGGCGCCTGGCTCGGCAGATCCGAGCGGTGCTGGACAGCGCCATCGAGCAGGGCGGCACGACGCTTCGGGATTTCGTCCGGGAGGACGGCAGCCCAGGCTACTTCGCGCTTTCCCTGCGTGTCTACGATCGTGCGGGCGAGCCTTGTCCGGGCTGCGGGACACCGATCCGGCAGCGACGGATCGGGCAGCGCTCGAGCTTCTTCTGCCCGCGCTGCCAGAGATAGCGATGAAACGACAGCTTGTCTCCATCCTCCCGGCCTTTCTCGCCGCGCTCACCTGGGCCATGGCCGCATTGGGCGAGCAGTCGCTTCCCCAGACCGCCTCGGCTCAGGTCAGTACGAAGATCCTCGAATCCAAGATCTCCGAGGTCGAGGCTGCCACAGATATCGCGGAGGACACCAAGACCAAGCTACTGGGACTCTACCGAGAGGCGCTGAGCAATCTGCAGACGGCGAAAAAGGACGAGGATGCGGCTCAGTCCTTTCGGCAAGCGTCCCAAACCGCGCCTGCGCAGACGCACAAGCTGCGTCACGAGCTGGGCGGCACCCATGCCGCGAGTGCCCGCTCGGAGCCGGACGTCGCCGCGTCGGCATCGCTGAGCGAGATCGACCGGATGCTTCAGAAGGAGAAGAGCGACCTCGCAGCCGAGAGCGCACAGCGAGCGGACATCGAGAAGCGCCTGGACACCGAGCGGGAGAGACCGCCCGAGCTGATCCAGCAGCGTCTCACCGAGGCCAGGAAGCAGCTGGACGAGATCACGGGCCAGCTGCGGCTCCCGCTCCCCGACGCGGAGGACGGGGCGGCCGTTGCCCAGGCCCGGCTCTGGCTCCTCCAGAGCCGTCACCAGGTTCTGGACGCGCAGGTTGCGATGCTGGACCAGGAGCTTCGGAGCCGGCCGGTGCGCCTGGACCTGCTGGAGGCGCAGAGGGACCAGGCCGTCGCCGCCGAGGAGCAGGCGAGCGCGCGGGTCTCTGCCCTGGAGGATCTGGTCATCCACAAGCGCCAGGAAGATGCGGACCAAGCCAAGGCGAATGCGGAGGAGACCCAGCGCCAGGCGGAAGACAAGAACCCCCTGGTGGCCGACTTGGCCAAGCGGAATGCCGATCTTTCCAGCCGGATCGCGGCCATGTCGTCCAGGCTTGACGAGCGGGCGAGGCAGACGAAGGAAGCGGACAAGCTGGCCGACCAGATCAGGAACGACTACCAGAGCGCCCGCGAGACCATCGCCATCGGCGGTCTTAGCCAGGAGCTGGGCCACATGCTGCTGCAGCAGCGCCAGTCGCTGCCGGACCTGCGCTCCCTTCGCCGCAAGAGCGAGGAGCGCGAGCGTGAGGCGGCGAAGATCGGGGTGCAGCGCCTGCGCTTTCGGCAGGAGCAGAAACAGCTGCGCGACCTGAATTCCTGGGTGGACGATATGCTGGCCAGGGCACCCGCGGATACGCCACCAGAGGTGCGCAAGGAGCTGCTCGAGCTGGCGGCGGAGCGCAGGACCCTGCTGGAAAAGGCGGTCGAGTCCAGCGATTTCCAGCTGCGCCGGCTCTCCGCGCTGGAGACGGCGCAGCGGAGCCTGCTGGAGGCGATCCAGACCTATGATGCCTTCCTGAGCGAAAATCTGCTCTGGGTCCGCAGCGCCTCCCGGGCCCAGCTAGAGGAGCTGGGGGCCTTGCCGGAGCAGGTGTGGCGGATCCTCTCGCCCGCCGGTTGGCTCGAGGTGGCGCGGGTGCTCACCTATGAGGCTACCCACTCGCCGGTCCTCGTGGTGCTCGTCCTCGTCCTCGGCGCCCTGCTTTGGAGCCGCCGGCGGCTCATTGCCGCGGTCCGGGCAACCAGCGCCAACCTGGGAAAGCCGACAACGGACCATTTCCGTTTCAGCCTCCAGGCACTGGGGCTCACGCTCGTCGCGGCCTCCGCCTGGCCCTTGACGACGGCGGTGATCGGGTGGCAGCTCAAAGCATCTCCGGAGGCAACGGATTTCTCGAGCGCCGTGGGCGTGTCTCTGTTGGCCATCGCCGCCCAGCTCTATTTCCTGCGGGTCTTCCACCTGATCTGCATACCCGAGGGTCTTGCGGCTGCGCACTTCCGCTGGCGCGAGGCGAATCTGGCTCTGGTGCGCACCGAGGTGAATCGCCTGAGCTGGATCTATCTGCCTGCCGCCTTGGTGTCCATCATCGCCCTGCGCCTGGACCCGCTCAACCTGGGTTGGATGGTCGGTCGATCGGCCTTCGTGATTCTGGTCGCATCGCTGGCCTTCGCCTTCTACCGGCTGCTGCATCCGACATCGGGCGCCCTGGCCGACTACCTGCGACGTCCTGACCGACAGACCTTCCGGCGTCTGCACCGCATCTGGTATCCGCTCCTGGTCGCCGCCCCCCTCGTGCTCGGGGTCCTGTCCCTGATGGGCTACGTCTACACGGCAGGCACACTGCTGGGCCTCCTGGTGCGAACGACCTGGATGATCCTGGGCTTGACCCTCGTAGAGGCGCTCGCCCGGCGCTGGCTGCTGGTGACTCGCCGGCATCTCGCCTACGAGGCGGCGATAGAGCGACGCCAGAAGGCATTGCAGGTGAAGGAGGCCGCTGACCAAGGCAAAGCGCCGGACGTGGAAGTGGCTACCGAAGTGGAAGAGGAGCCGGCGGACCTGGTCGCTCTTACGGAAACCAGCAGCAAGCTCATCGATACCGCCGTCGTGGTGGCGGGACTGGTGGGCCTGTGGATGATCTGGTCGGGGGTGCTGCCCGCCCTGCGTGTTCTGGAGGACATAACCCTCTGGCAGCACACGGTGACGATAAAGGGCCATGATGAGGTGCAGCCCTTTACCCTGGCGGATCTCGGGCTGGTGCTCCTCTACACGGCGGGGACCATCCTGCTGGCCAAGCAGCTGCCCTCGGTGCTGGAGATCATCCTGCTCAAGCGGGTCGGACTCTCCTCGGGCGCCCGTTACACCATCACGACCCTCACCACCTATGCCGTGGTCGCCCTCGGCATCCTGCTGGTGCTGAGCACGGTCGGGGCTCAATGGTCCAAGCTGCAGTGGCTCGTTGCCGCACTGGGCGTGGGAGTCGGCTTCGGTCTGCAGGAGATCGTCGCCAATTTCATCAGCGGCATCATCATCCTGGCGGAGCGTCCGGTCCGGGTCGGGGATATCGTCAGTGTCGGGGGCACGGACGGGGTGGTGACGAAGATCCGTATCCGTGCCACCTCGATCCGCAACTGGGACCGCCAGGAGCTCCTGGTACCCAACAAGGAGCTGGTCACTGGCCAAGTGCTCAACTGGTCGCTGACCGACAGGACGACCCGGGTCGTGGTGACCGTGGGGGTGGCCTACGGGACGGATGTCGACAAGGCGCTGGATCTGATGAGGGAAGCGGCCGAGGAGCAGGAGCATGTGCTCGCGGACCCGGCCCCGCTGCTCAGCTTCGAGGGATTCGGCGACAACTCCCTGACCCTGGTCCTACGCGTCTACCTCGATTCGATCGACTACAAGCTTTCCACGACGACGGAGCTGCACAAGGTGATCAACCGCAAGCTCGAGGCCGCCGGAATCGTCATCTCCTTCCCGCAACGGGACCTGCACCTGGATACGGCCGAAGCATTGCGCGTGAAGATTGAAGAGGGCTCCAGGGGTGACACGGAGGGCAGAGGTTGAGGCTGGGCTTACCGCCTTCGAGAATGTGTTGGAAGCCTCTCAGCGTCTCTGCGGTTCAACTGCTCTTTCTAGACTGAATAGGCTAAACAAGGAGAGGCTGTTGCTCGACGACTTGCTTGCTCCCGATTTGAAGATCCTGTTTTGCGGTTCTGCGGTCGGTAAAGTGTCAGCGGTACGACGGGCCTACTATGCCGGACCGGGCAACAAGTTTTGGCCGACCTTGTACAGGATAGGGCTGACTCCGCGGCAACTGGCGCCTGGAGAATATCGGGATTTGCTCCAATTCGGTCTGGGACTTACTGACGTCGAGAAGCGGCAGTCCGGTAGCGACTCCGACATCGATTTCCGTCGCTCCGACCCCGCAGGGTTGACTCGGAAGGTGTTGGACTATCGGCCGCGGTATCTGGCATTCAATGGCAAGAAGGCGGCGCAGGTCTACCTGCGCCGACACGATGTTGAATATGGCTTGCAGTCGGAGCTGGTCGGGAGAGCTCGGTTGTTCGTCGCTCCGTCCACGAGCGGTGCGGCAAACGGTTTCTGGAACGAGGAGTTGTGGCTAGATTTGGCGGAGTTGGTCGAGGAGGCTGCCATATGACACTGGTTTGTGCCTGACGAGGTTTGTTGCGAGGCTTGCTGACGGGCGCCGCGTTTCAATCCGACTCTTCAGGCTCGGGTCTGCTGCTCGCCGCCTCGAAGCAGGGCGATGACGGGGGCGGTTGCGGGGCGCACCCCGCGCCACAGGAAGAAGGACTCGGCGGCCTGCTCCACGAGCATTCCGAGCCCGTCCAGGGCGCGGGCGGCGCCGTGCTCGCTGCCCCAACGTTGGAAAGGGGTCGCCTGGTCGCCGTAGAGCATGTCGTAGGTCCAGCCTCCGGGGGCCAGGCAATCGGGCGGAATCGCGGGTACATCCCCGGCCAAACCGGACGATGTGGCGTTGACGATGAGGTCGAAGCGCCGGCCGGAAAGCCGGTCCAGCCCGCACCCGCTGACGTGGTCCTCCGCAGCGGCAGCGGCAGCGGCCAGATCCAGGGCCTTGGAGGCGGTGCGGTTGGCGATGACCAGGGTCGCCAGCCCGGTCTCCAAGAGGGGGCCGAGGACGCCACGAGAGGCGCCCCCGGCCCCGAGCAGGAGTACTTGCTTGGCACGGAAATCGAAGCCCTGGTTCTCGGTGAGATCGCGTATCAGACCTGCGCCGTCGGTGTTGTTCCCCCTCAGGCGGCGGTCCGGGAGCAGGATCAGGGTGTTGACCGCACCCGCGCTCTCGGCCCTCGGGCTTCGCTCGTCGGCCATCTCCCAAGCCTGCTCCTTGAAAGGGACCGTGACGTTCATGCCCCGCCCGCCTGCATCGAAGAAGCGGCGCACGTCCGCGGCGCAGTCGTCCGGGTTGCCGAGGATGCGCCCGTACTCCATGTCCTGACCCGTCTGGCGGGCAAACTCGGCGTGGATCAGCGGCGATTTGCTGTGCGCGATGGGGTTGCCGATGACGGCGTATCTGTCGCTCACGGTCGATCCTGCAGCCAGCGGGCGGCTTCCTTGGCGTAGTAGGTCAGGATGGCGTCCGCCCCGGCGCGTTTGATGCCGACCAGGGACTCGAGGACGACGGCCCGCTTCTGGAGCCATCCGTTTCGGCTTGCGGCCTCGAGCATAGCGTACTCGCCGCTGACCTGGTAGACGAAGGTGGGAACGCCGAAGCTGTCCTTGATCCGCCGCACGATGTCCAGGTAGGGCATTCCGGGCTTGACCATGACCATGTCGGCACCTTCCTCCAGGTCGAGGGCCACCTCGCGTATGGCCTCGTCAGAATTCGCCGGGTCCATCTGGTAGCTGTACTTGTCGCCGCCGCCCAGGTTGGCCCCGGAGCCCACGGCGTCGCGAAAGGGCCCGTAGAAGCTGGAGGCGTACTTGGCCGAGTAGGCCAGGATGCGGGTATGGATGCGACCTGCCTCCTCCAGGGCCGTCCGGATGGCGCC
>CAYYHR010000070.1:5845-15461 GCA_964471705.1 uncultured Chromatiaceae bacterium | reverse complement strand
GGATAGGTATGCAGCGACACCATGAGGCCGGCGATATCGGCAATGTCGGTGCCGATCGCCAGCTTCTCCATCACCGGAAAGGCATGGGTATAGCTGGGTCCGCGGATGCAGAGCCGGCGTGGATACTGGGAGCCGTCCGAGACGACGTAGTAGCCCTTCTCGCCGCGCGTGCACTCCGCCTTGACGTAGGTCTCGCCGGGAGGAATCCGCCAGTGCAGGACGTTGGGCAGGGGCTGGTGGAAGGGGCCGTCCTTGGGCATGCGTGCGACGATCTGCCGGCACAGATCGATGCACTGGTGCATTTCATGGTAGCGCACCACCGTCCGTTCATAGCAGTCGGACGCGGTGCCGGTGATCGGCTCGAAATCGAGCTGATCGTAGACGAGATAGGGCACGTCCTTACGTACGTCCCGCGCGATGCCGCAGGCCCGCTGATTGGGCCCTGTGATGCCGTAGCGGTCGATCATCTCCTTGTCGATGACGCCCAGCCCGACAGCTCTGGCCTTGAAGACGGCGTTGTTGAGCAGGACCAGCTCGATCTCGTAAAGAAGCTTCTCGCACCTTTTCAGAACGGCCTCGAGCCGCTCCTCGAAGCCATCCGGCAGGCCTGCCCGCACGCCTCCCGGGATCATGTACATGTGGTAGATGCGCCCGCCGGTCATCTCCTCGAACAGGTCCAGCAGATAATCGCGGTGGGTGATGGTCCACTGGCCGATGGTCCCCTGACCGAAGGCTCCCGCCTGGCCACCGAGCCAGGCCATGAAGCTGGCCAGGCGCATCATCTCCAGGTTCAGGTTGCGGATCCACTGGGCGCGCTCCGGCGGCTCGATCCCGGCGAGATCCTCCAGGGCCGCGGCGTAGAGATACTCGTTGAAGGCCGGCTCCGGCACCGCGATCCGGCACACGACCGGGAAATTCTGGATCCAGGTCCTGCGCTCCATCAGCTTCTCGAAGCCCCGGTGCAGGTAGCCGACGTGGGTCTTGCACTCCACCACCTCGTCGCCACAGAGGGTGAGCTCCAGCGACATGTTGCCGGTGATGCCCGGGTGCTGGGGGCCGTGCCAGATCTTGACGTACTTCTCGGAGTCCAAGTCGACGGCGGGCTTGCCGTCGACCATCTTTGGGTACTTGGATCGGTCCGGAGCAAACACTAGCTCTCTCCTCCCTCAGGATAGAGATTCTCTTGCATATGGGTGCGCGGGTCCGCACTGGTCCTCCCCGGCCGCGGGAAGAAGGTCTTCTCGGCGTAGGCGCGGGTATCGAACTCTCTACGCATCGGCGGTATCTCGTCCCAGCCTTCCAGCAGAAAATCCTCATCGACGCCCGGGCTTCCCGGAAAATCGATCCCATACATCTCCTTGAGCTCGCGCTGGTAGAGAGCGGCCTGGGCCCACAGCTCGTGGATGGATGTCATGGTGGAATTTTCTCTGGAGATATCTACGTGCACACCCAGGGTGTCTTTGGACTCGTAGTTATGGAGCATGTAGATCAGCCGAAACACCCCATCTTCGATGTAATCCACTGCAGAGAAAAAGACCAGATGGGTGAACCCCTTGTGGTCGCGCAGATGGCGGATGAGCATCTCCGCATGATCCTTGGGGATGCTCAGGAAGGCCAGATCACCGCGTTGTTCCTTGAAATCGGTAACGGCGAACAGGGCTTGCAGACGTTCGAAGAGCTGTTGCATATCTCTATTGAATCTTGAAACCGCGAATGAACGCTAAGAAACGCGAATAATCATAACCTCTTATTTGCGTCCATTCGCGTTCATTCGCGGTAAAAATAAGGTTGAAGCTTGCTTAGGGCGGGAAAGCAAAGCGCATCCCGCCAATACACGGCCGAGCTACCACAGCTGAGCAGCGGAATGCACTGCGTTTTCCCTCCCTACCAGTTGTAGTCCGGCATATTCCAATTCTTGATGATCTTCTTCTGGTTCGCCTTGTACCAATCGAAGTTCTCTGCGTACTTGTTGGCGCCCTCGCACTTGCCGGCCTTGATCAGCTCCTTGAGCTTGACGAAGCCGGCCAGCAGCGCCTCGGGACGCGGCATGCAGCCGGAGACATAGAGGTCCACCGGGATGTAATGGTCGATGCGGTTGATGGTGTTGTAGCTGTCCCAGTACATGCCGCCGTTGACGGTACAGCTGCCCAGGGCGACTACGAACTTGGGGTTCTGCATCTGCTCGTAGCTGACGATGATCCGCTTCAGGGTCTTGACCGAGGCGTAGCCACCGATGACGAACACGCAGGACTGGCGCGGAGTGGCAGATCCCGTGACCCCATAGCGGTAGGCATCGTAGCGTGCCGTCATCAAGGGGCGCAGCTCGACGGCACCGCAGCCCGTCCCGAAGGCCTGAATCGCGAGAGAGTTCGCCCGCGCCCAGTTGCGCACCTGCTCCATCGCCTTGAACTGGGGCTCGACCGGTACCGGACGGGTCTTGCAAAAGTACTCGGTGTCCGGGTAAACCAAGCCCTCGTTGGGCAATTCCGGAAGGTCTTTCCCATAGGATTGTTTCATTCGTCGCAAGCCTCTCGATTCAGGACGCGTTGAAGAAGAAGTCCGCAAAGATGACCGCCGCAATCCCGATCAGGGTCGGCACGCGCAGGAAGAAGCGGATAGATTGGTCGATGCGGTATCTGGGAAAGGCAGCCCCCACGAAGACCGGAACCATGTAGATGGCCCAGGTCTTCACCATCAATACCAGCAAATTCGTGGCTCCACCGAAGAAGAGGTCCATGTACAGGACGAGCTTGGCCGCCGCGAAGATGGCCCGGTTCAGCTGCATGAGGCTGATGAAATCGCTCTGAAACTCGGTGCGGGGGCCGATGGGGATCTCCTGAGGAGCGCCGACGATGTCGAAGGGCGAATAACCCGTGGAGCCCAGGAGCGAGATCATGGCGGCGATGGTCGCCAGCGGGTTGGTCACCAGGGTCCAGCTCGCGATGCCGTTCTGCTGGGCACCGACGATCTGGTAGACGGAAAGGGTGTCGTATTGGATCGCAAGGGAGATCACCGCCAGGGCGAAGGGCACCTCGAAGGCGGCGAATTGGGCGAGCCCGCGGCCGATACCGATGGCGCTGTAGGGATGTCCCCCTTCGCTGGCGCCGAGGGCCATCCCGAGCGCCCCGAACAGGATGAAATAGATGATGAGGATGATGTCGCCGGCGAAATGGAAGTTGCCGAAGACCGCGCTGCCGTACAGCATGGGCACGAACAGCAGGGTACCGATTCCCCCCGTGAGACGGAGAATGGGACCCAGATAGAACATGACCCCGTGGCTGATGGCCGTGCGCTTGGCGGCATGCTTGAAGACGTCGAGAAACCCCTGCCAGACCGGAACACCGATACGGCCCTGGGATCGTGCCAGGGTGCGGGCGATGATCCCGCTCAGGAGAAGGCCGTACACGGCGGCGACCGTGACGGAGACAACGGCGTAACCGCCCTTTACCAACCACTCGGACATTGGATCAGACTCCTCCCATCAGAGTAACCATGAGGATCAGATAGAGGACGATCAGCAGAGCGTATGTCTGTGCCTGACCCGTGTAGAGGCTGCGCAGAGTGGCCGCCAAGGAGTGGGTCCACTCGGACAGACCGTTCCAGAAGCGGGTGGCGCGCGGTCGTACCAATCCCCCCATGCTCTTCTCGATGTAGGGATAGAAGTTGTACGCGAAATGGGTGGTTTCCGGGGTAAAGGGGCGTTCGGCCGCGAAGGCGATATTGAATTGCTTGACCCGCTGCACTCGGGTCGAGGAAAGCAACATCCAGGACAGGGTAAGCAGAAAGACCGACCCGACGAGGCTCATGGTCAGGAAGCCGTTCCAATGCCCGATGTCGGTGGTGACCTGATTGCCGGCCCAATGCAGGGTCGCCGCGTAGTAGGGCTCGACGGCGCTCGATATGGGCTGCACCAGATACTGGGGGAACAGGGAGATGACCAGGATCACTCCGACGAGTACCAGTTGGGGGGCGATGAGCCACCAGGGTGCCTCCTTGACATCCTTGTGCTTGAGCTTGGGCTGCCCGAGAAAGACGGAGTGCAGCAGGCGAAACATGTAGAGGCAGGCCAGGGCGCTGGAGAAGAAGGCCAGAGCCGCCTGCAGGTACCAGTGCTTCTCGATCAGCCCGTTGTACAGCAGCCACTTGCCGCCGAACCCGCTCAAGGGCGGTACACCGGACATGGCGATGATGGCGATCAGGGAAGTGAAGAAGGTAATCGGCATGCGTCCGATCATGCCGCCCATGCGGTACATGTCGCGGGTCCCGGTGCGGTAGATCACCCCGGCGATCGCCAGAAACAACAGGCCCTTGAACAAAAAGTGATTGACGGAGAGATAGACCGCCGTCACCCATCCCAGGTGGCTCATCATGGCGACGCCGGCGACGATGTATCCCACCTGCCCCATGCTCGAATAGGCGAGGAGCCGCTTGGCATCTTCCTGGAGGACGGCCATCAGGGCGCCGAAAACCGCAGTCAGCAGGCCCAGCCAGCACACCAGATAGGCGATGTCGAGCCCACCCACGGATTGATCGCCAAGGTAGATGCCCGCGACCAGGAAACCAAAGATTCCCGCCTTGCTCACGATCGAGGAGATGATGGCGGTGAAGTCGTCATCCGATTCCGTATAGGCCCCCGGCAGCCATATGTGGAAGCCGAAGCCGCCCGTCTTGACGACAAAGCCCAGGGCCAACAGAGCCAGTACGGCGGGTGCCAGGGAGCCCGACGCCTGCAGGCCCGTGAGGAGCTCGGAGCCGGAGCCGGCATAACCCAGGGCGAAGCCTGCCAGGATCAGATAAGCGGAGGCCAGGGAGAAGATCACATAGCTCAAGGCGTGCTCGGCAGCGTCCTTCCCGAGGGTGATCAGCAGGTAGGAGCTCAGGGTCATGAGCTCCCAGGCATAGAAGAATCCCAGAGAAGTCTGTGCCTGCAGCAGGACCCCCAGGGACATCACCATGCCCGTCAACAGGGGGTAGAAGCCCTGTCGCACATCCTCCCGATAGAGACCGGCAAAGATCAGCAGCATGCCGCCGGGCAGGAAGATCAGCCCGAACAGCCAGGCAAGCCCGGAGAGCCCAGGCAAGACTTGGTAAGAGAAAACACCAACCGAAGCCAGCGACACCAGACCGACGATTCGGCTGGGTATGGGCAGGCGATCGATCACGAAGAGATAAGCGGCTGTGACGAGGGGCAGGAGGCTCGTCAGGGACGCCTCTCCGACCCGCTCGGCGCAGTACCATCCGGTCGCGTAAAGGAGGATCGCGAAGATGGCGGGCTGGGCCAAGCCGCTGAAGCCGGGCTGAGTCTCCTCCTGTGTCTCGGAGCGAAGCGCCTTGCCGAGCCAGCGCAAGAGGTAGACCGCTTCCAGCAGGGAGCCGACGAGGATAGCCGCCATCCAGCCGTACATCCCGCCCGCGGCGAGCTGCATGATCAGCTCCCACTTCGCCCAGAAGCCGGGGAAGGGCGGAAAGCCGACCAGGGCGAAGACCAGGGTGCCGAACAGCAGCAGAAGCCAGGGGTTTCCCGCGAGCACCGACCAGTCCCGCCACTGTTCCTTTTGAATGACGCCGGCGAGCCAGAATAGCCCCGCTTTGGCCAGGAGATGATTGATGAAGAGGCCGCCGACGACCAGGGGGACCAGGCCTTCGTGCCCGGTTTGGCGCAGGTAGGCGATGGCGGCGATCATCAATCCCAGCTGAGCGATGGAAGAGTAGCCCAGCAGCCGCTTGGTACTTTCCTGCTTGAGCCCGAGCAGGTTCGAGAACAAAAAGGTCGCCAGCCCCAGGGAGACGAGCACGGGAAGATGCCCGACCTGCAGCAGGGGCAGCAGCTTGTAGAGTGCCGCGAGAGCGCCCGTGGCGACGCCCCCGGAGAGGATGGCACCGATGCCGCAGGGCGCCGCCTGATAGACGTCGAGGGCCCAGCCATTGGCGGGATAGGGCTCGAGCTCGATCACCACCGCCCCGATCAGAAATACGAGTGCAGCGGCTCCCAGCGGATTGTCGAGCAACCCGCGTGCCTCGATCATGCCGTCGATGTTCAGGGTTCCGGTGAGGTGGTAGGCCAGGATGGTCCCGATCAGATAGAAGGAAGAAGCCAAGCCGCCTGCCATGACATATTTGAACCCGGCAGCCAGGGTCCGGCCATCCCGCTCGAGCCCGATCAAGGCATAGGTCGCGATGCTCGTGATCTCGATGAACACGAAGAGGTTGAACAGGTCCCGCGTCATGATCATGCCGTTGATGCCCATGAAGACCATGAGGAACAGGATCAGTGCCTGCGCCTTCTCGCGAAGTTGTGCGAGCAGGTACCAGCCGCCGAGGAGCCCGATCAGGTTGACCGCCAGAGAGAGAAACGCCTCTTGCAGACCGAAGCGAAGGTTGATGGAAAGCGGCGGCGCAAACCCGGCGGTGAGGACCTCGACGGAGGCTGCACCTCCCATGAGGTGAAACAGCCCCAGCGCTGAGATGAGCGTCGAGCCCGCCAGCGTGCCGAGGAACACCAGACTGGCGGCGGACCGGTCCAGCCTGTGGAAAAGGGTCAGCAGGAAGGCGCTGCCCAACGAGAGGACATAGATGTAGAGGGGATTGGGCATGGAGATCAGCCTTTGAGCTCGCTGCAATCGTCGATCGAGAGCGAGCCGTTCTTCTTGTAGATCTGGATGGCGTAAGACAGCATCAATGCAGTTACGCCGAGCCCGATCACGATTGCCGTCAGCACCAGGGCCGATGGAATCGGATCGACCACAGTCTCCGCAGCCCGGGCTCGGTCGACGGCGGCGTCGATGATGGGTGCCGTCCTCCCGTTCAGGTAGCCGATGGCGACCATCACCATATGGATGCCGGTGTCCGTGAGAGAGAAGCCGATGATGATCTGGATGATGTTCCGGCGACTCATCATGCCCCAGAGCCCGATCAGGACCACGACCAGCCCGCAGGCCAACACGATGGTGGAAAGGGAACTGCCGTCACCCGTTAAAGACATGCTTCTGCCCTTTTCTGTGAAAAGCCTTCCAAGGTGCTCGACATCTCGCGATGGAGCACCCACTCCGCAGCGAAAACGTCGGCGAGATCAACGCGGTCTACGAGCAGTCACCGGATCGATCCCATTCCCACTCGATTCCCGGTCGTTCGCGGTTCTTGTCAATCCTTCATCCGCTCGAGGACTGCGCTGAGCTCGGTTCCGACCTTCAAGCCGATGAAGATATAAATGACGGGAATCGCACCTGCGCTGAACAGCTGTCCGAGAGTCCCCAGACCGAGAAACCGGTTATCGAGAAAGCCGCCCGCGAGGACCAGTCCCAAGATGCCCACTAGCACGTAGCTGAAGCCGGAAGAAGATTCCAGCCACTCGATGATGCCGTGATTGAGCCCGGTGTCCGGATCGGCCAGCAACAGCAGCATGATCCCGGACGCCAGGACGGCCCCGCCCTGAAAACCGCCCCCCGGCGTCAGGTGCCCGTTCAGAAAGATATAGATGCCGAGAACGAAGATCAGAGGCAGGAGGAAATGGATCGCGGTGCCGACCAGCTCACTGGATGGACACCGATGCTTTTCTCTGGGAATTTCGCCCGCCTGTCGCCGCAGAAGCAGTCCGACTCCGGCCGCTGAGATAAAAAGAACCGCCACCTCCCCGAGGGTGTCCAGGCCGCGATAGGTGACCACCACGGCGGTGACGATATTGGCGGCACCCAGCTCGTTGGGACCCGAGGCGACGTAATGCCGAGAAAGCGGATTCAAGGCGATACTCGGCGAATAGTGCGCGAGCATCTGCATGAAAATGACACCTAGGAGTGCGAGGGTAAGCAATATGGCTGCCCGCTTGATCATTTTTCCTGCGACCCCGACGTTCTGCGAATGGCGTAGAGGAAAATGACGGTCGTCAGACCGCTGCCGATGGCGGCCTCGGTCATCGCCACGTCAGGGGCGGCCAAGGCCAAATAAATGATGGATGCAAAAAGGCTTGCCATGCCGGCACTGATGGCGGCGCTGACGATATTGCCCAGATGAACGGCAAGCAGCGCGCTGAGGACGATGCCCGCGCATAATACGGTGGCTATCAAAAGAAGCATTATCTGGTCTCCTGCTCCGCCAACTTGTCGACCACTGTCTTCTCGCTCAGCGGAACCTTGCTCGCATGAGCCGCGCGGGCGAGTGCGTGGGCTGAGATCGGGGACGTCAGCATGACGAAGAATGCCAGGATCAATAATTTTCCGAACCAGCTCGGATGGAAGAGGCCAATGCCGACCAGGGCGAGGATGGTCCCCAGCGTCGATGCCTTGGTGCCGGCCTGCAGGCGATTGTAGCAATCAGGCATTCGCAATATGCCAACTCCGCCCAGCAGCAGGAATACCGAGCCGGCCAGGGTGGTCAGTGCGCCGATGAGATGCAAGATGTCCTGCATGGCTTCAGAACCCCTTTTCGCTGTAACGAGCCACTGCCAACACACCCAAGAAGCTGAGCAGACCATAAACGATCGCAACATCGACGTAGATAAAGCGGTCCCCGAAGTGTGCCAGGAGCACGATGAGGGTGATCGATGTCACCGTCAATACATCGATGGCGATGACCCGATCGATGGCTGTTGGTCCTTTCACCAGCCGGACGATGTTGAAGATATTCCCCAACAACGTGAGGACTACCGCCAGGTCAATCAGTGTCTCGGCCATGATCCGCTCAATCCTCGCTCAGCTGCATCAGGTAATTCTCGAATTTCGAGGAGATCTCTCGCGTCGCACTTTCCACGTCTTTCCCCGTGACGTCGATCCAGTGGATAAAAAGGGAGTCACCGATCATGTCTACCGTGAGCGTGCCGGGGGTCAGGGTGATCGAATTGGCAAGAATCAGTCGGTAGGTGGGATGTTTCAGCTTCGTCTTGACCTCGACGATTCCAGGGTTGATTCTGAGGTTCGGCGAGACCATGCGCCGGGCGACATCGAGGTTCGATTTGACCAGCTCATGAGCGAATAAAGACAGGTACTTCAATACGATCCCTGGCGTTTCGGGAGAGAATCTGGTGCCGGCGAAAAGAAATCCGTGGGTCGGAAAGACGAGAACCAGCAGGGTTGCGACAAGAGCCCCCACCACGAGGACCTCCCACGCCAAGGAGGCATTGAGCAGGATCCACACCAGCATCATGGAAAGCCAGAATGCCGCGAGGTGTTTCTTTTCTTCGCTATTGGTTCTTGCGATGTTCATCGTAACAATAGGTCGGACTGCGGACGACAGAGTGTCTCGGGGCGGAACCCCGGACGATTCGTTTTTTGTCAGCAAGGAAACTGAAAACTGCTGGCGCGGATTCGATCCGGCGCTCGTCGTCAACTTCTTATTCGTTCTCGAAAAACCGCGGGTGGCCTGCATCTTGCTCCAGGCATACGCCAAGGTGCCTAGCGAGCCCGCGTCCCGAGCTGCACGGTCCCGGGTAGTGGGGCATGTTATTCCAAAGCAGCCGCAGAGTTTATAACTTATGTAAATTATATGGATCATATTTTTGGGGTTTCTGAAGCGCTAGATTCCGGTGCGTCGAGAAATCCCGTCGAGGTGCGCGATGACACCTTCGCACGGGGACTGTCAGATCCGGGCCGACCGCCGGGCACCGCCGCGCACGCGAGGCGGGACC
>CAYYHR010000070.1:0-5745 GCA_964471705.1 uncultured Chromatiaceae bacterium | reverse complement strand
GGCACCGCCGCGCACGCGAGGCGGGACCGCAACCGGGGCGAGGATGGGGCATTGATCGCGGGAGGCATGTCCCGTGGCTCGACGTGATTTCGTCACATGGGCGGTTTATACTTCGTCGGCACCAGTCAGGTCTTGGATGACACCCGATGGATGCCGTGGCGGTGCACAGCGGGTAAAGTCGTGTGCACCTGGCAGCGACCCGTCATACCCTCTGGTCTCGGGTGGGTGGCATCGAGCGTCTCGAGGACTGGCCAGGTGCTTGGATATTTTCGGCTTTGCCGAGAGGAAATGAGGAGAAGCCTATGATTCCCCGATTGTTACTTGCAATGATTGTGGCGGCAACGTTCGGCTTGAGCGCTTGTGAAAAGAGCGATGAGTCCACGGGCGAGCACATGGCCCCGGCAACGGGTGCGGTCGAGCATGCGGAAGAAGGAGGTGCGGCCATGCAGGCGCCGGAAGCCATGAAGGAAGGCGCCGAGAAGGCTGAACACCAATAGGCAAAGAAGATCACTCGAGCTCAGCGGAGGTCCTCGGACCTCCGTTATCCGCTCTGTACGGGACGCCAAGGAGATGATGCAATGAGCTGGAAAGAGCAGTTGGACAGGGCCGTTGCCGCGGTCCGAGAGGCGGCCGAGAGCGAGAAGGCGCAGGAGATCGCCGCCAAAGCAAAAGAGACCACGGCGGCCTTGGTGCTCAAGGCTAGGAAGGGAGCCGTCAGTGCAGCCGATACCTTCGTGGAGGCGAATCGGGACCCATCTTCCCTGGAGGTGCACTTCCTGAATGCGCGTCTCGCCGTACTTTCGCCCTCCGAGGCGATTTCTCTCACCAAGCCCGACCCCGCTACCCTGGTGGTTGCTGACGGACAGGGAAACGGACTGGTCATAAACGCCGCTGCGGATCCTGCCTTCGTAGCCGAAACGATTGGGACCGTTGCCCGCCTGAGCGGCAACACCTTCGATATCGGAGCCGAAGACGGCGTCAACGTGGTCGTCACCAAGTTCTGACTACGGGATCGACCCCGAGCCGGCACGAATTGCCGCTCTGACTGCGAACGGAATCAGGATAGGCAATGAGGACTCTGATTCTCGGCGGAGTACGCTCGGGTAAGAGTCGATTGGCGGAGCGGCTCGCCGTCGAGACCGGCCGCCAGGTCGTCTATGTCGCTACGGCTACTGCGGGCGACGATGAGATGGCCCGCCGAATCGAGGCTCACCGCCGGCATCGCCCTCCGGACTGGATAGTCGTGGAGGAGCCGCTGGCCATCGCGCGGGCGCTCGCCGATCTCGCCCGGTCCGGGCGCTGTCTGGTGGTGGACTGCCTTACCCTGTGGCTCACGAACCTGCTCATCCACTCGGATCCTGCGTTGTTGGAGACCGAGCGAGTCGCTTTGCTGGAGGCCGTGCCGAAGCTCGCCGGAGATCTCATCCTGGTCGGCAACGAGACCAACATGGGGATTATTCCCGTCGGAGAGGTGAGTCGGCGCTATTGCGATGAGGTCGGCCTTCTCCATCAGGCGCTCGCTGCCCGTTGCGACCGGGTTGTTCTTACCGTTGCGGGATTGCCCCTGCTGTTGAAGGGGCCTTCTCTGGACATCCCGTTCCGGACTTCGGGCCGGGAAGGGGGAGACACGCCACGTGAGCCGAATGACCGATGACCGCTTCGCCGATCTGTTGCGCCACGGTGCGGTGGATGGCGGAGGTCGATTCCGCGGTACTTCGGACGACCGGCTCAGTCCGCTCGGGCTGGAACAGATGCGCGCCATCACAGAAGGGGAGGGGAACTGGGATGCCATCTTCAGCTCGCCGGCTCGACGTTGCGCCGAGTACGCGCTGGAGCTCGCGTCGCAGCTGGGTTTGACGTTGAAGCTGATGCCCGAACTGGGAGAGCGGCGGTTCGGGGACTGGGAGAATCGCACCGCCGCCGAGATTCCGGTCGCGGAGCTTAAGCGCTTCTGGGATGATCCCGTTGGCTTCACCCCGCCCGGTGCAGAGCCCTTCGACGAGCTGCGTGAGCGGGCTCTCGGGGGTTGGAGCCGAGTCCTCGCGCATCCGGTCCGATTCCCGCTGGTGATCACCCATGGCGGGGTCATCCGCATCATCCTGGGACGGGTGCTGGACATCCCCGCCACGGCCCTTCTGCGAATCGAGGTTCCCCCAGCATGCCGAGCCCGATTGCGGGTGCCGGCGGGGGAGGGCCGCCCGAGCCTGATGTTCCATGGCGGATCTCAGCCATGTTGCGTGCCTTCCTGATCGCCGGACGCTTTCTCACCCGTTTGCCTCTGCCTGACCCGGGTGCCGTTTCCGGCCCGGATCTGGGACGCTCCCTCGCCTTCTATCCGCTGCTGGGGGTGGTCATCGGCCTGCTGGTCTGGGTCACGGGGAGACTGCTCGTCGCGAGCGGCTTTCCCTCCATCGACCTGGCTGCTGTGCTGGTGCTCGTGGCCTGGGTCTGGCTCACGGGCGGTATGCATCTGGATGGGCTGGCGGATACCGCCGATGCCTGGATCGGAGGGCTGGGGGACCGAAGCCGCACCTTGGAGATCATGAAGGACCCCAGATCGGGACCTTTCGCCGTCATGGCGCTGGTGCTGGTGTTGCTGTGCAAGTGGACGGCGATCACAGAGCTGATGGGGAGGGGCGCTATGGTGAGCCTCGTCTGGATACCCGCTCTGGCTAGGGTGCAGCTACCGATCGTCTTTCTGACGACGCCCTATCTACGACCGAAGGGAATGGGCTCCGACGTCGCTGCATACCTCGGACCGGTGGACACTTGGTCCGGCGCCGCACTAGTCCTGGCTCTCTCCTGGCTGTTCCTGGGCCGGCAGGTGATCTTCCTGGCTCTGGCGACAGCCATGGTGTTTCTGCTCTGGCGTCAGTCCATGATGGCCCGGTTGGGCGGCTTTACCGGCGACACTGCAGGCGCATTGGTGGAGCTGAGTGAAGCCCTGATGCTGGTGACTGCGGTGCCGTTGGAGTGAGATTCGGCCATCCTTGGCCGAGATTTCCCTTATCCTGCATCCTTGACCGAGCTGTTCCGAGTCAGCTCCTTCCCAGCTCCATAGTGGCTCGCCAGCGCGGCGTGTCCGAATCTCCCTCTGTGTGTCGGTTCGCTCGTCCCAGTGGTGAAGTATCCTTCGACGGCGGGGCCTGCCGCGGGCGGCGTCCGTGGCCCGATAGGCATCCTGCCCCTGTCCCTGCGGGTACAGAATCGGCTTGGCTTCCAGATCCTTCCAAGGATCGATGATGCCGAATCCCGCGTCCTTATTGCCTTGTACGAGAAAACCCGAAGTCATCCCGGACGTCCGCTTCCCTGTTTCTCTCGACTTTTACTTTAGGAAATTGCCTGTCTCGGAATAGCGGAAGATTGCCGAGAATCCCCCGTGAATCGTCTCTTATCGGCGTAGGAAAATGCCTACGGACGGATCTTTTCACAAGCTCTCAGGGTATGTTGGCTCGCGAAGAGATGCCCATTATTTCCGAGAGGGTCGTCGCAGCTGTCCCCGATCAACGAAAAGCAACCGGGGGGTAGACAGGGTGGAAGCCTTGGCACAGCATGGATAGCGGCGAAGTGCCACTGGTCAGGGGAGAATGGACGCTTGGATCCTATCTCGGCTCGAGCTTACCGGAGGCTTCGAGAACGGCGCTTCGTCGCGGATCGACTGTGAGTGGACCGCGGGAACGGCCACCGCTCAGGATCAGGCCGGAGCGTTCTCTTTTCCTGGCGGTATTTCTGCTTGGGGCGTACGGCGCGGCATTTGCGGTTGTCTTTACAATCCCTTTGGGCTGGTATTGGCGCGCCGCCCTTGCGGCCATGGTGCTGGCCGGCCTGCTCTACGCCGTGGTGGCCCAGGTCCTGTTATTGGCCCCTTGGGTCGTACGGGAGGCAACCTGGAGACCCGACGGAGTTTGGATCCTCACCCTCGTCTCCGGTGAGCAGGTCGAGGCACGGCTCCAGCCGTCCAGCTTCGTGTCGCCGATCCTGATCCTGCTGAATTTTCGCTGCCGGCGCTGGCGATCCTGCAGCCTGGTGCTCCCACCCGATTGCCTGGATCCCGATCTACTCCGGCGTCTGCGGGCCCGCCTTCGTCTCGAGGGCACCGGCGACAGATCCGACGATGATGCCCTGGCATGAAACCGCAGAGACGCCGAGAGCGCAGAGAAGAATCATTCACATCTCCATGGCGAGCAGCCAGATCATCGCCAGAACGATGGTGATGACCGTTGGTATCGCGGCGATGCGCACGTACTCGACGAAGGAGATGGGATGACCGGCCTTCTCCGCGAGGCCTACGGTCACCACGTTGGCGCTGGCGCCGATGATGGTGCCGTTGCCCCCGAGACAGGCGCCGAGGGACAGTGCCCACCAGAGGACGGCATTGTCGACCCCCGGGATCGAGGAGCTCAGGTAGGCGACGATGGGGAGCATGGTGGCGGTGAAGGGGATATTGTCGATGATCGCCGAGAAGATGGCGGACACCCAGAGGATGATGATGACGGCGGCCACGGGGGACCCCTGGGAGGCGTCCCTTACCCAGTCGGCTACGATCTGGATGAGCCCCGTCTGCTCGGCGCCGCCGACGATGACGAAGAGCATCATGAAGAAGATGAGGGTCGGCCACTCCACCTCCCGCTCGACCATCTCCACGATGTGTACCCCGCTGATGATGAGAAGCAGGGAGGCCCCGGCCATGGCCGCGATGCTCGGTTCCATATGGAGCGGCCCGTGCACCACGAAAAGAAAGATGGTGAGCCCCAACACCAGACCGGACTTGATGAGCAGTTGCGGGTCGGTGATGCGGTACTCTTCGCGCAGGCGGGCGATCATGGCCGGGACGTCGTCCACCTTGGCTGCCATGTAGCCCGAGCGGAACCAGAAAACGAAGTAGACCGAGGTAACCGCCAGCCCGATCAGACAGACAACGGCCAAGTGCACGACGAAGTCCACGAACGAGAGCCCTGCGTAGGACCCGATCAAGATGTTGGGCGGGTCGCCGATGAGGGTGGCCGTGCCGCCCACGTTGGAGGCGAAGACCTCCGGCATCAGAAGAGCGAGGGGATTGATCTTCAGGGCGATGGCGATCTCGATGGTCACCGGAATGATCAGGAGCATGGTGGTGACGTTGTCGAGGAAGGCCGAGGTGACCGCCGTCACGAACATCAGCAGGACCGCCAGGGCGTAGATGTTGCCCCGCGTCAGCTGAAAGGACTTGTAGCCCATCCACTGGAAGACGCCGGTCTTCTTGAGCACCCCGACGATGATCATCATCGCCATCAGGAGGAGGACCACGTTATTGTCGATGGCCCGCATGGCGTCCTCGAAGCTGAGGATACGGAAGCTGGCATCCCAGGTGCCGAGGGTGTAGCTCACGAAGAGCAGGATGGAGGCGCCGACCATCGCCGCCAGCGTGCGGTGCATCATCTCGAAGGCGATGAAGCCATAGACCACAATCAGCACGAGAGTGGCGATCCAGAGCGCCGGCGTCGCCGTCCGACGGAGGCTGACACTGTAGTGGGCGACATACTGCCGGTGGCCGTCGCGCGTGACCTGCTCGGCCAGGACGTGCTCCAGCGGCAGTCGGGCGGAAGGCTCATAAGAGCGGCGTTCCACCTGGGCCTCGACCTCCGCGTACGGGAGGGTCCCCGCTGGGAGCTCCAGCTTCGCCTCGTAGGCTCCATTGGCCTCGGTGATGACATCTTCGGGGAGCTCCAACAACCTCCCGTTCAGATAGAAGCTCAGGATCGCGTC
>CAYYHR010000069.1:14385-15522 GCA_964471705.1 uncultured Chromatiaceae bacterium | reverse complement strand
CACGGGCCTCCTGGTCACCGAGCTCATGGGCCACGGCATCAACCCGGTCACCGGCGACTACTCGCGGGGCGCGGCCGGCTTCTGGGTGGAGAATGGACAGATCAGCCACCCGGTCGAGGAGATCACCATTGCCGGCAATCTCGGGCGCATGTTCCAGGGTCTGGTTGCCGTGGGACGGGATTGCGATTTCCCCGGGAGCACCCGTACCGGCTCCTGGCTCATCGAGGAGATGACCATCGCGGGGCAGTAGCAGGCCGGCAACCGGCCTTTGCTGCGATGCAAAAAACCCTTCTCATCTGATAAGATTCGATGACGTCGGGTCATTTATAAGGCATCGGCTCCTCTTCGACAGGGCTGCTTCCGGCACCGGGGCTTGCCAAGCAGGTCTGAGCCTTCTAGTTTTCAACAAGCTGTCGAGAGCAGGATCGTGCCGCCCGAGCACCGGCATTTTCCTTGCCTCGTCAAGAAGAATCGCCTATTTTCAGCTTGCCGTCCCTGGAGGTTATTCCGCCATGCCGATCTTTTCCGAGCTGCACGAGCAAAATCACAAGATCACGGAGCTATCCAACGTGTTCCTCTACCTCATCCAGGACCGTTCCATGTGCGACACCGAGTGCGCTCGCAATGTCTTCTTCGACTACAAGGAACGTGTGAAGGGGCACATCGAGCTGGTGGACCAGAAGCTGTGCGGCAAGCTCATCTCCTTCCCGGAGCAGAAGGTCAAGAATACCGCGGATCGCTTCCTCTCCGGGTCATCGGAGATCAAGAAGATCTTCTCCGACTACCTCAAGGAGTGGTGCTCGGAAAAGGACAGGGCGTTGACCATCCGCGACCATGACAAGTTCGTCGAAGAGACTCAGCAGATGTTCGCCCTGGTGTTGGATCGGATCCAGCGCGAGACCGAGCACCTCTACCCGCTCATCCGCAAGCTCGAGCGCAGCGGCAAGCTGGCGGCTTGAGATCCGGTTTCCTTCCCCGGTAACCCGTGTCACGACGGGTCTGGGGCGTTTCTGCCCTATTCTCGGCATGCCTTCTCGTCCTGCTGGTTATTGGCTTGGACAGCATCGTGCAAATGCCGGGCAAATCCCACTCCGGCCCCTTGCCGCCACTGACCAGCCGGGAGCGGCTCTTGCGCGG
>CAYYHR010000069.1:11293-14285 GCA_964471705.1 uncultured Chromatiaceae bacterium | reverse complement strand
AACAGCCAGCACTACCCCTTTCCCCTGAGCTACTTGTACCCGAGGACGGCCGATTTCATCGGCTTCGTGGGCAATCTCGGATCCCGGACCCTGGTGCGCGACGCCTTGCGCGCCTTCCGCCGGCACGCGGAATTTCCCTCTGAGGGAGCGGCTGTGCCAGCCTGGATCCGCGGTGTGGGCTGGTCCGATCATTGGTCATTCTGGCAGGCGGGCTATCCGGCGATCATGGTTACGGACACGGCCTTTTTCCGCTACGCCCACTATCACGGAGCCGAGGACACGCCGGACAAGCTGGACTACGGGCGCATGGCCCGGGTGGTCGCGGGATTGGCAAACGTGGTCAGGGAGCTGGCCGCAGCGTCGCGGGGAGATGGCGACTCAGCGGCGGGTCCCTGAGCGACGCGAGGCGAGATTCAGCCACCGATCTCGGAATCTCCGGCTCGGCAGAAGGCCGGTTGCCGCGCCGACCTCATAATCCCGCCTTGAGACTGGCCTCGATGAAGGGATCCAGGTTGCCGTCCAGCACCGATTGGGTATTGCCGATCTCTAGGTTGGTGCGCAGGTCCTTGATGCGCGACTGATCAAGAACATAGGATCGGATCTGGCTGCCCCATCCGATATCCGCCTTGGTCTCCTCCACCGCCTGCTGGTCGGCTCGGCGCTTCTGCATCTCCAGCTCGTAGAGCTTGGCCTTGAGCTGCTTCATGGCGGTGGCCTTGTTCTTGTGCTGGCTGCGGTCGTTCTGGCACTGGACCACGATTCCGGTGGGATTGTGGGTGATGCGCACCGCCGATTCGGTGCGGTTGACGTGCTGCCCGCCGGCGCCGCTGGCGCGGTAGACATCGATGCGCAGGTCCGCCGGATTGATCTCCACGTCCACATCGTCGTCCACTTCGGGGGCGACGAATACGGCCGCAAAGGAGGTGTGACGCCGGTTTCCCGAATCGAAGGGCGACTTGCGCACCAGGCGGTGGACACCGATCTCGGTGCGCAGCCAGCCGAAGGCATGGTCACCGTCGACCTTGACCGTCGCGCTCTTGATGCCCGCCACCTCCCCCGGGGAGACCTCGATCAGCTCGGTCTTGAAGCCGCGTCGCTCGCCCCAGCGCAGGTACATGCGCAGGAGCATCTCGGCCCAGTCCTGGGCCTCGGTCCCTCCCGAGCCCGACTGGATATCCAGGAAGGCGTTCTTGGCATCCATTTCTCCCGAGAACATGCGGCGAAACTCCAGCTCGCCGACCCGACGCTCGTAGTCCGCCAAGTCCGAGATCACGGCGTCTACGGCCTCCGCGTCCTCCTCTTCCACGGCCATCGCCAGCAGATCGGAGGCGTCGGCAAGACCGGCACCCAGCTCGTCCAGACCGACCACCACCGCCTCCAGGGCGGCGCGTTCCTTGCCCAGTGCCTGGGCGCGCTCGGGATTGCTCCAGAGATCCGGCTCCTCGAGCTCGCGCAGGACCTCCGTCAGGCGCTCCTTCTTGTCCGCATAGTCAAAGATACCCCCTGAGGGACCGAGCACGCCCCTCGAGGTCGCCGATCCTCGCGACGATGGGATTGATGTCCTGCATAGCAACCTCCTACTGGGAAAGCCAGGTATCCTAATCGAAAGCCCGGACGGGGTGGAAGACCGATCGGCCGGCGGCACCGGATCCCGGATCACGAAACATTCCGGTTGGTTGTCTATACTTGGATTTGTCAGCCGATCAATAGCATCCGACCCTGCTCATGGCACGTCTTCCCCGTTATGTTCTTCCGGGTTATCCCCAGCACGTAATCCAGCGTGGCAACAATCGCCAACAGATTTTGTACGACGCGGAGGATTGGTGGTTTCTGTGGGAAAAGCTCGCGGCAGCAACGGAAAAGTTCCGTTGCGATCTCCACGCTTACGTGTTGATGCCGACCCACTTCCACCTGGTGGTCACACCTTGGCAGGACGACGGCGTCGGAAAGCTGATGCAGTACGTGGGGCGCTACTATGTTCAATACTTCAATCAGCGATATGAGCACACGGGGACCCTCTGGGAAGGCCGCTACCGGGCAACCCTGCTCGATCCCGCGACCTTCCTCCTCCCCTGCAGCCGTTACGTCGAGCTCAACCCCGTCCGTGCCGGATACACGGACAACGCGGGAGACTACGATTGGTCGAGCTATGGATTCAATGCCGAGGGGCGTGATGACGCCCTGATCACGCCGCATCCGGAATACGAAAAGCTCGGCAGATCGCCGAAGACGCGGCAAAGCGCCTACCGCAAGGGTTTCTCCCGGTCCATCGAGGAGGAAATGCTGGCCCGTATCCGGGATGCCACCAACAAGGCTTGGGTTCTGGGCAGCGAGGCCTTTTGCCGCGAGATCGAAGGGAGTCTCAATCGACGGACCACCCCGAATCCCAGGGGCGGCGACCGGCGCTCC
Organism: uncultured Chromatiaceae bacterium; assembly: GCA_964471705.1. Lineage (GTDB taxonomy): Bacteria > Pseudomonadota > Gammaproteobacteria > Chromatiales > Chromatiaceae > Thiosymbion. Next base: position 11,876 of record CAYYHR010000069.1, on the reverse strand, counting down.
GCCGCCTACCGCAGGGCCCGAGCACAGCATCAGTGAGGGGCGACCGGCCCAGAATCCGCCATCCGCGCGAATCGGAGGAGCTCTGGACGGATGAGCGCTGCTACATTCTGGAAACCTGGAACCACCCCGACGACGAGGCGGTCTCGATCGCCAGGGCACGCGTGAAGCCCGGCGTCGCGACCAGACTTCATCGACTACGGGGGATCACAGAACGCTATATCATCATCTCAGGGCGGGGTCGGGTAGAGGTAGGAGCTGCCTCACCGACCCTCGTCGCGCCTGGGGATATGGTTTATATTCCCCCCGGATGTCCGCAGCGCATTCTCAACCCGGGAGACACGGACCTGGTCTTCCTCGCTGTGTGCAGCCCCCGCTTCGTTCCGCAAGCCTACGAAGATATCGAGCCATCACACATGTCGAGCATTCACATCGAGAGGACTCACGACTTGGGTCTGGAAAGCGCCCGGGCACAGGTCGAGGAGCTCGCGCAATCGCTCCGGGACGAGCTGCAGGCGGAATACGAGTGGAACGGCGACCGGCTCGTCTTCGAGCGCCCCGGGGCCACGGGCACCATCGATGTCGG
>CAYYHR010000069.1:0-11193 GCA_964471705.1 uncultured Chromatiaceae bacterium | reverse complement strand
TGGCTTGCTGCGGCGTCAGCAAGGTCTCGCCTCCTTGCAACGTCGTTTTCACCGCATCCATGAATGTAGGGAAATCCACTTCGGCGCCGAAGCGTTTCAGCGACCTCCCGACATCCATGCCCAGTGCATAGCTCAATTCTTCGGCAGGTGTCTTCGGCTTCTTTTCTTCGACGGCTTGCTCCTGAGCCGACACAGACGACGCAAAGAAGCAAACGAGCAAGGAAATGGCGGTGTGGCGAATGAGACGTTGCATTGTTATTTCCTGATCTTTATCGAATTTTTACGTTGAAAGATCCAGCTTCTGGATATGTGCAGACGCGGTGGGTATGGTAGTCGCAATGCAGGTGCCGGGCAAGGTGGCGAGGCACTCGAAATGGATGAACGACGGATACGACAAGTACCCCGGCTACGGGCTCCGCTGTTTTCGTCGCCTCGAGCATCTTTGCGCCTACCTGAATAGAGCGGTGGTCGGCAGCTCACGACCTCTGCCCGACTCGCATCCACATCGCCCCCCTGGCACAATGCCGCGAGTCCAAGCACCGGATCGAAAACCATGAGCCATTACATCGGAATTCTCACCTCGGGCGGTGACAGCCCCGGACTCAACGCGGCCATCCGCGGTGTGGGGAAGGCGGCCCTCGGAAAGTACGGGATGGAGGTGATCGGATTCAGGGACGGATTCCGCGGGCTGGCAGAGAACCGCTCCGTGCGTCTCGACGGCAGCTCCCTGGCCGGGATCCTCACCGTCGGCGGCACCATCCTGGGCACCAGCCGGGAAAAGCCCCACAGGATGCTGGTCGGCGGAAAGGAGCAGGACATGACCGACGCCATCGCGGAAAACTTCAAGGCCAATCACTTGGATGCACTGGTCTGTCTCGGTGGCGGGGGGACCCAGAAGAATGCCCTCCGCCTCAGCGAGAGGGGGCTGGACGTCATCACCCTGCCCAAGACCATCGATAACGATGTGTTCGGTACGGACGTCACCTTCGGCTTCGACACGGCCCTGGGCATTGCCACCGAGGCGATCGACCGGCTCCACAGTACGGCCCACAGCCATCACCGAATCATCCTGGTGGAGATCATGGGCCATCGGGTAGGTTGGCTGGCTCTGGCCGCTGGAATCGCGGGAGGGGCGGACGTGGTCCTGATCCCGGAGATCCCCTATGACGTGGAGCTGGTGGCCGAGGCGATCCGCGGACGCGTGCGCTCCGGACGCAAATTCAGCATCGTTGCCGTGGCCGAGGGCGCCATGTCGAAGGAGGAGGCCGCGGCGATGCTCGACGCTCAGGAGCGCAAGGCCAAGGCCGGTGACAAGGAAGAGAAGCAGCGTGCCAAGGAGCGGATCAAGGCGATCGAGAGCGGGCGCATCAACCACACCCTCGATCTGGCCCACCAGTTGGAGGCGCTCACGGGGCTGGAATCCCGGATCACCATCCTCGGCCACCTCCAGCGCGGAGGTACCCCCTCCGCAACGGACCGCCTGCTGGCAACCCGTCTCGGGAGCGCCTGTGCCGATTACATCCACGAAGGCCGCTTCGGTGTCATGGTGGCGGCCCGAGGCGAGGGCACGGAGGCCGTCCCCCTGGAACAGGTCGCGGGCCGGCGCAAGCCCATCCCTTTGGATCACCCCCTGGTCGAGACCGCCCGCAGTGTGGGCACCAATCTGGGAGACTGACCGACAGGGCATCCTGTGCCGGTACACACGGATCGCGCAGTACCTGACTTTTTCTCTGTTTTCGTTTTTCCGGTGTGCGTGTACCATTACGATCCGCGCCGCGGCAACCGCGGCGTTGTTGCGTGCCCATCGAGGCAAACTGCCGGGCGCGCTCAGTACTGAACGAAAAAGGGGGATGGGTGTGGAGCTGATAAAGACAGATATTGCAATCGTCGGGGCGGGAGGGGCCGGTCTGCGCACGGCCATCGCCATCGCCGAGAGCAATCCCGATCTCAAAGTTGCCTTGATCTCGAAGGTCTATCCCATGCGCAGCCATACCTGCGCGGCCGAGGGTGGGGCTGCCGGGGTCATCAAGCCGGACGACAGCCTGGAGCTGCATTTCAACGATACCGTGGGCGGCGGCGACTGGCTGACCGACCAGGACGTGGTCGAGTACTTCGTCAACGAGGCCCCAAAGGAGCTGATGCAGCTGGAACACTGGGGTTGCCCCTGGAGCCGAATGCCGGATGGGTCCGTCAACGTGCGGCCCTTCGGCGGCATGAAGATCAAGCGGACCTGGTTTGCCGCCGATAAGAGCGGATTCCATATCCTGCATACCCTGTTTCAGACCTCGCTCCAGTTTCCCAGCATCGAGCGCTACGACGAGTTCTACTCGCTCGACCTGTTGACGGCCGATGGCCGTTGCCAGGGCGTCGTCGCCATGGAGATGAAGAGCGGCCGGTTGTTCCAGTTCCAGGCCAAGGCGGTGATCCTTTGCACCGGCGGTGCCAGTCGGATGTTCAAGTTCAGCACCAACGGTGCCATCAAGACGGGTGACGGCACCGCCATGGCCTACCGTGCCGGCGTGCCGACCAAGGACATGGAGTTCGTTCAATACCACCCCACGGGCCTGCTTTCCACCGGCATCCTGCTCACCGAGGGCTGCCGCGGTGAGGGTGGCGTCCTGCGCAACAAGGACGGTTACCGCTATCTGCAGGACTACGGCATGGGGCCGGAGACGCCCCTCGGGCAGCCGGTGCTCAAGACCATGGAGCTGGGTCCACGAGACCGCCTGAGTCAGGCCTTCTGGCACGAGCAGCAGAAGGGCAACACCATTCCCACCCCCTGGGGGGACAGTGTCCACCTGGACATGACCCACCTGGGCGAGAAGCATATCAACGAGCGGTTGCCGCTGGTGCGCGAGCTATCCATCCTCTATTCGGGCGTGGATCCGGTCAAAGAGCCCGTTCCCATCTGTCCGGTGGTGCACTACATGATGGGTGGGATCCACACCAACATCGACGCCGAGACCCCCATGCCGGGGCTGTACGCCGTCGGGGAAACCGCATGCGCCAGTCTCAACGGTGCCAATCGCCTGGGCTCCAACTCTCTCACGGAGCTACTGGTGTTCGGCAAGCGGGCGGCCATGAACGCCGTCGAATATGCGAAAGGACAAACTTCTACTGTAAGTGAATCCGCCCTCAAGGAGCAGGCCGAAAAGGTTCAGGCCAAGATCAGGGAGTTGATGGGCAGGAGCAACGGCACCGAGTCCATCGCCGGCATTCGTAGAGGGATGACGGACACCCTGGAATCGGGCGCCGGTATCTACCGGACCGAGGATACCCTCAAGGAGACCTGCGCCACCCTCGGCGAGCTGCGCAAGCGCTATGCCGGCATCGAGCTGCACGACAAGAGCAACGTCTTCAACACCGATCTGTTCCAGGCCCTCGAGCTGGAAAATCTCCTCCTCCTCGCTCAGACAGTGGCGGAAGGTGCCCTGGCTCGCAAGGAATCCCGGGGATCGCATCAAAGGTTGGATTACGAGGCGCGGGACGACGAAAACTTCCTGAAGCACACGTTGGCCTACTACCAGGGTGAAGATGCGCCGAGTATCGACTACCACGACGTGATCATCACCAAGTCGCAACCAGGGGTTCGGGATTATTCGGGAGGGGCCAAATGAGCGTGCAAATCGAGCTGGAGGTACTTCGCTACGACCCTGAAAAGGATCAGGAGCCACGTTATCAGACCTATTCGGTGTCCTGCCAGGACGAGTGGATGGTTCTGGATGCCATCAATCACGTCAAAGACCATATGGACACCACACTGAGCTACCGTTGGTCCTGCCACATGGCGGTCTGCGGAAGCTGCGGCATGATGATCGACGGCAAGCCCAAGCTGGCGTGCAAGGCACCCGTGCAGGACTATGCGAATCGGAAGATCCGCATCGAGCCGCTGGCGAACTTCCCCATCGAGCGCGACCTGGTCGTGAATCAGGACGACTTCATGGAGAAGCTGCGGCGGGTCAAGCCCTATGTCATCCGCAAGGAAGAGAAGCCCATCGAAGAGGGCGAATACAAGCAGACGCCAGCCCAGTTGATGAAGTTCAAACAATTCACGCTCTGCATCAACTGCCTGTGCTGCTATGCCGCCTGTCCCGAGTATGCCCTGAGCTCGGAGTTCATCGGCCCAGCCGCCCTTGCCTTGGCGCACAGATACAATGCGGATTCCCGGGACCAGGGACTCGCCGAGCGTCATAAGGAAATTTCGAAGCCGGAAGGGGTTTGGGATTGCTCTTTCACAGATACCTGCTCCGATGCCTGTCCGAAGCACGTGGATCCCGCCAGCGCGCTCCAGCAGCTCAAAATCGCCACGACGACCCAATGGTATAAAGAGCTCATCGGTATGGGGGACAAATGACATGGCATACGTAAGGCCCGTATCCAAGACGACCTGGTATCTGGGGAATAGCAGCTATACCATTCATGTAATCAACGAGCTTATGGCCATCTTCGTTGCCATATTTTCGTTGATCCTCCTCTGGGGCATCGGAGCGGTGGCAGGTGGCGAGCAAGCCTACCAAGCGTTTCTTGCTCAGATCTCCAGCCCGGGCATGGTTACGCTCCTGTGGATCACGACCATTGCCATCTTCTACCACGCGATCGCCTGGTTCAAAGTGACGCCGAAGGCAATGCCGATACAAAAGGGCGAGGAATTCCTACCCGGAAGCCTGATCGCCGGGGCCCATTATGTCGTCTGGATCGTCCTGACCCTGATCGTGCTTGCATTTGCGGGGGTATTCTGAGATGGCAAAGATCAACAAGGCCTTGTTCTGGAGCCTGTTCGCTGCCGGCGGCACGGTGACGGCTTTCGTATTTCCCGTAATGGCACTCATCGTTCTGATGACCGCCAACGGAAATGCCCCGGACGTAATGAGCTTCGCCCAGATGCAAGGGCTGCTCGCGAGCTGGATCGGTAAGCTGGTAGCGTTCGGTATCGTCAGCCTCGGCTTGTGGCACGCCGCCCACCGGTTACGCTCGGCGTTGCACGCCATAGGGCTGCGGGCGGATGGCGCTGTGGCCTTTATCGGCTATGGTGTAGCGCTCTTGGGCACCATCCTTTGCGCCGTATATCTGCTGCAGATTTAGGGGGAGGATCTTGAAAAACCCCGTCCTTGGGGTTTTTCAAGTCGGCGCAATCTCAGGATGAGGGGGCAAGGTAGCCCCTGTCGGCAGTGCTTCTCAGCAAACTGGCGAATCGCTTCTTGAGGCTCGGCAGTCGAATCAGCATGCGAAGGCTTCCTCTCTCGATTCCCTGCATCAGGGTCGAGGGATCGAAATAGGCCTTCGCATTCTCGACGGACAGGACGAAAGGTGGTTGTCCCTCCCGTGCCAGCAGGTAGCTCATGATGAGGGAACCGGTTCGATGGTTGCCCTCGATGAAGAGCTCGGGTGTGCTGAGGATATGGATATAGACACCTGCCGCCCGCCTCCAGACATCCTCTCCATTGTTGCGTTGCAGCCATTCCGTCAGAGCGCCGACCCCGCCGCTCCCATGGCCGTAGAAGCGCTGCTCGGTCGAGGCGATGTGTCGGGCGAAATCCTTGCGACAGTCCGGGTCGGGTCCGCAGAGCACGAGGGTGTTAAGCTCGAGGAGGTGCCTGGAATGACCCAGCCGGAAGAGATCGATCCCGCTTGCGAGTGCGTCGTCGACACCCTCATACCCGGCCATGAGATTGGTGCGGACCTCGTCAGACATGGCGTCGCGCGGAGCGCAGAGTGTTGCGTTGATTCGCCCGAAATCAGCCTGGACAGCCCTTAGGGTCGAATCGATCTCGGGGAGGTTGAGGCGGGCTTGGCACATGCGAAGATCCTTGGCCAATAGAAGAGCCACGTGACCAACTGGTAGTCTCGGCCGGGCTTTCCGATGGCCTAGTGCGTCAGGTCTGCAGCATCATGGCGCGCATGACGCAATCCTTCATCGGTAGACCGGCCGCTGGCTAGCGGACACTTGCGACGGCCTGGAGAGCCTTTGAGACGATGGTCTCGGGAAGTGGAATATAGCCCATTCCTTCTGCGAAGCTCTGTCCATCCGTCAGCCCCCAGTTCATGGCCACTTTGAGCGCCTCCGCCTTTTCGGATTCCGGGTAGCTGGCGTAAAGAAGTATCCAGGAAAGACTCACGATGGGATAGGAGCCCGCTCCCTCGGGATCGGGCAGAAACAGCCGCAGATTTTCGGGCAGTCCCTTGGCTGCCGCTGCCGCCAAGGCCGCCCTTCCGCTGGTCGCGTCGGGCTTCACGAGCTCGCCGGCCTTGTTCTGTAGGATTGCTATGGGCAGACCCAAACGCCGAGCAAAGCCGTACTCCATGTAGCCGATCGACCCATAGCTGATCTCGACCTTCTGCGCGACCCCTTCGTTGCCGATGCCGGTCATGGCCGCCCCCGGCCAGTCGATGAGCTTTCCAGCACCCGGCCCCTGGTTGCGCCAAGCCGGGCTTATGGCACTCAAATGGCTAGTAAAGACAAAGGTCGTACCGCTGCTGTCGCGCCGGACGACGGGCTGGATCGGCCTCGGTGGCAGATTCAGGTCCGGGTTCGCCGCAACGATACGCGGGTCGTCCCACCGCGAGATCTTGCCGAGAAAGATGTCTGCATAGACATCTCGGGGAAGCTTGAGCTCGCCCACGACACCGGGGAGGTTATAGGCGAGCACGACCATTCCGGCGGTAGCCGGGATGAGCTTGACACCCCTGCTGACCTGAGCGATCTCGGCGTCGTTCATGGCCGCGTCGCTGGCACCGAAATCGACCTTCTCGGCAATGAAGCGCTCGATGCCTTCGCCGCTGCCGACCCCCTGATAGCTGAAGTCGGCATCCGGGTGTCCTTTCTTGTATCGTGCGATCCATTTCTGATAGAGCGGCTCGGGAAAGGTCGCACCTGCGCCCTTGATTTGGAGGGGTGGCTGGGACTCGGCCCGCCCCTCGGCGGGCTCGCCGTTCGAGGAGACCGAAAAAACCGACAGCAGGATCGCCGCGCTGACCACGGCAATTTCCGCAAACCTCTTCATGACGCATCCTCTGTCGCTCAGGAATCGCGCCGCAGGCGCGCAACAAACCTCTCGTCGGCCCACTCCGGGAAGAGGCGGGACAGCCCGATCAGCTGAACTCACCGGCCACGTATTGTCTGGTCAGTGTTTCGCGGGGATCTTGAAAAATCTGCCTGGTCTGGCCCATTTCCACCAGATAACCGGTGCGCCCGCCCTCCGAAATATCGACGCCGAAGAAGGCCGTGGTATCGGCCACACGCGTGGCCTGTTGCATGTTGTGGGTCACCAGCGCGACCGTGTAGCGCTCCTTGAGCTCGAGCATCAGCTCCTCGACCTGGCGCGTGGCGATGGGGTCCAGCGCCGAGCAGGGCTCGTCCATCAAGAGGACGTCCGGCTCGGTAGCGATGGCACGTGCGATGCACAGGCGCTGTTGCTGACCGCCGGAGAGGGACAGGCCGCTGTTCTTGAGCTTGTCCTTGACCTCGTTCCAGAGGGCAGCCCGTTCCAGGGCCTTCTGCACGTGCTCGTCCAGATTGCCCTTGTAGCGGTTGAGCCGCAGCCCGAAGGCCACGTTGTCGTAGATGCTCATGGAGAAGGGGTTCGGCTGCTGAAAGACCATGCCGATGTAGCGGCGCACCACCACCGGATCCACCTTCCTGCCGTAGATGTCCTGTCCGTGGTACTTGACGTGCCCTTCGAAGCGAAAGATCGGGATGAGATCGTTCATCCGGTTCAGGCTTCTGAGCACCGTGCTCTTGCCGCACCCCGAGGGGCCGATGAAGCCGGTGATCTTCCCCTTTTCGATGGGCACGCTGCTATCGCGCACGGCAAGGAAGTCGCCGTAGTAGACCTTCTGTAGATCGCAGTCGATGACCACGTCGCCCAGCGGGGCAAAGGCGGACGCTTCGGACGCAGCCGTTTCGGACGCAACCACTTCAGCCGTTGCGCTCATATGGGTTACCTCGAATAGAGTTTCTTGATCCGCCTGTTACACCTTGGGCCGCCCGAACAGGCGCGCCAGGATGTTGAAGACGAGGACGATGAGGACCAGCACCAGCGATGCCGCCCAGGCCAGCTGAATCTGGTTCTCGAAGGGCATGGCCGAAAAGTTGTAGATCAGGATGGACAGGGAGGCGGTCGGCTCCGTCAACCCGGAGAGGTAGTAGTTGCTGAACAGCGCAGTGAACAGGAGCGGGGCCGATTCGCCCGCTGCCCCGGCCACGGCGAGCATGACGCCGGTCAGGATGCCGGGCAGGCCCGTCGGCAACACGACCTTCCAGATCACCTGGGTGCGGGTACAGCCTATGCCGAAGGCCGCGTCCGTCATGCGCTGGGGCACCTGCTTCATGGCTTCTTCGGCGGCCAGCACGATCGTGGGCAGCATCAGCACCGCCAGGGAGACGCCGCCGGCCAGGGCCGAGTAGCCGAAGTTGATGACGAGGATGGCGTAGGTGAAGACACCGGCCAGGATGGAGGGAAAGCCGGTGAGTGTCTTGGCAACGAACCGGGAAATCCCGGCCAGCTTGCTGTAGGGCCCCAGAACCGCGAGATAGACGGCGGCGAGGATCCCGATGGGGATGCTGGTGATCCCGCCGATACCCACCATGACCAGGGTGCCGACGATCGCATTGCCGAAGCCGCCGCCCGTCTCGAAACCGGCAGGCGGCAAGGCGGTCAGTGCCTCCAGGTCCAGCCGCGCCCCGCCCTTGATCGCGAGCATGTAGATGACGGAGAACAAGGGAATGCTTCCGAGAATGGCGACCATCCAGGTCAATCCCGTCAGGATCCCGCTCTTCATGGCGCGCCGCTCGAAGGGCTGGCGCTCCAGGCGAGGCATGGACATGCGCGCCTCCTCGAGAACCGCAGCGGATATCTGGTCGAGTCGGCTCATTTCTTACCCTCGAACTTGCGCATGGTGTATTGCTGAATGCCGAGACCGACGACGTTGACGAGGAAGGTGATGACCAGGAGAACCATGGCCGCGTACATCAAGGCGCGGACCTCGACCGGCCCTGCCTCGGGGAAATTGGAGGCCAGCAGCGAGGCCAGGGTGTCGGCCGGTGCGAACAGCGACAGGCTGATCTGATTGCTGTTTCCGATCAGCATCGCCAGGGCCATGGTCTCCCCGAGGGCGCGTCCGAAGCCCAGCACCAGCGCTGCGAGAAGACCCGACGAGGCCGTGGGCAGCATGACCTTGAGGATGGCCTCCCAGCGCGTGGTGCCCATGCCGAAGGCGGCTTCCTTGACCTTGTAGGGAATGCGCCGGAAGGCATCCACCGAGATGGCGGCCACCGTGGGCAGGATCATGATCGCCAGAACCAGGGCGGCGGGGGCCAGACCCGGACCGCTGAGCTCGGTGCCGAACAGGGGGATGAAGCCCAGGTGTGCGTGCAGCCAGTCGGCCACCGGCCTGAGCAGGGGAATGAGCACATAGATGCCCCACAGGCCGTACACTACGGAAGGAATGGCGGCCAGGAGCTCGACGATGGTGCGAAAGACCGCGGTAACCCGGGAGCCGAGGAAGTCTTGGGTAAGAAAGATGGCGATGCTGACGCCGAAGAGGCCGCCGATGATCAGGGCCAACAGTGAGCTGTAGAGGGTGCCCCAGATCTCCGGCAGGACACCGAACTGATCGCGATTCGGATTCCAGGTCGTTCCTGTGATGAAGCCCAGACCATCTTCCCGCATGGCGGGTACTGCCTTGCCCCCGATCTCCCAGAGGATATAGGCGATCAAGAGAACGATGAGGGCGGCGCAGGTGAGGGCAATGGCGCGAAAGACGGAATCGGCGAGGTAGTCGCCGGAAGAGGGTGGACCGGAGACACTCTCCGCCGCCGTATTGCTCTTGATTAGATTTGAAGCCATGCTCTCGTGTCTGCCCTGAAATGTTGCCTGGATGAGCGAACGGGTCGGCGAACGCATCGATCCCCCGGGCGCTCCGATCAGGAGATGGGGGAAGCGCCCGGGGGATGCCGTAAGGGAAAGGGGTTACTGGACCATCTTTACCACTTCGAGATCCTTGTCGACGACATTCTTCGGGAGCGGGATGTAGCCCATGGAGTCCGAGATCTTCTGACCCTCGGTCAGGCAATACTCGACCAGCTCATGCGCGGCCTTGGCCTTCTCCGGGGCCATTTTTTCCGGGAAGAGCAGCCAGGTGAAGGAGGCAATGGGATAGGAATCCGCACCGGCGGGATCGGTCACCCAGACCCGCAGATCCGGTACATCCTCACCGGGCAGGTTTCCCTTGGGAAACTCGGCACTGGCCAGGGCCGCGGCACCTGACTCGGGACCGGGGGCCATGAACTTGCCGGCCTTGTTCTCCAGCATGGCCGTGGGGGCACCGGTCAGCTTGGCATAGCCGTACTCGATGTAGCCGATGGCGCCCGGGGTCTGCTTGACCGTGGCGGTTACGCCGTCGTTCTTGGGTGCCTTGACCAGCGTGCTCATGGTCGGCCAATTCGGCGACTTTGCATGGCCGACGCTGTCCTTGAACTCCTTGTTGATGGCGGAGAGGTGCCCGCTGAACACAAAGCTCGTCCCCGAGGAATCGGAGCGGACGACGACGGTGATCTTCTCATCGGGCAGATCCACGCCCGGGTTGGCGGCGGCGATCTTGGGGTCGTTCCACTTGGTGATCTTGCCCATGAAGATCTCGGGGTAGACGTCGCGCGGCAGCTTGAGGTCCTTGACACCCTCCAGGTTGTAGGTCAAGACCACCTCACCGGCCGTCATCGGCAGCAGGACCACGCCGTCCTTGACCTTGCTGATCTCCTCATCGTTCATCGCGGCATCGCTGCCCGCGAAGTCGACGACCTGGTTGATGAAGTCCTGGATGCCGGCACCGCTGCCCTTGGACTGATAGTCCACGCGTATACCTTCGTGGGCTTTGCTGAAGTCCTTGAACCACTTCGAGTAAATTGGAAACGGAAAGCTCGCGCCCGAGCCGTTCAGCGTGACCTCGGCGAAGGCAGTGGGGGAAACGACGGCTGCCGCCAAGCAGCCGCAAAGAGCGGTCTTTTTGAGCAGGGAGGTAACATTCATGATGTGGATCTCTCCGGATGGGGATACTTGGGCGCCCGTGACATCCAGGCGCCCGGAAATTGTCCCCGAAATGTGCTCCCATAATATGTCGCCTCTGTTACATCCTTGTTACGCTCGGAAAGGAGGGGCCCCTTCGGGCGAGGCGAGAAGCTGCCATCTGCTGCGATGC
>CAYYHR010000068.1:0-15771 GCA_964471705.1 uncultured Chromatiaceae bacterium | reverse complement strand
GAACAGGAGCTTCCCAAGCTTCTAACGTGGGTTCGATTCCCATCACCCGCTCCAAGCTTCGGCCCCCGACCGGGAGCACTCCTGCCCATTTCGGCGAGGCATCCTCCTTACCGGAGATCCCTTGGCCACGCGCGGGCTGCGCCAATGCCACCACTAGTGGTAGCAACCAGCCGCGGGACCGGCTTGCCGCGGCGGAGCCGATTCCCATCCTGAGAATCGAACGACTCTCGGCATCGAGCCACATGCGCCCCCTGTACCAAGCCCGAGACCGCATCGAGGCCCAGATTCTGCACGACCTTCTGGACTCCCATCTGATCCCCACCGCGATCCTGGGCGACTATCTCTCCGGGGCCGCCGGCGAGCTACCCTTGGACATCTTTCCCACCCTATGGGTAGTTCAGGACGATGACCTCCCTCGGGCTCGGGAGCTGCTCGCGACTTTTCTGGAAAATCCCGATCCTGAAGGCGGCCCCGCCTGGGTCTGCCCCGGCTGCGGCGAAACGGTGGAGCCGGGCTTCGACCTGTGCTGGAACTGTGGCCAGCGCCGGGATTGAGCCCGGGTTCAACAACTCGACATTACTCGTCGATCCACTTCTGCAGGGCACCGATCAAGGCCTGGGCCTGGGCCTTGCTGGAGATGTTGAACTTGGACTGCTGGCGAAACTCGCCGCTACGCTTCTGGTAACGGCGGATGCTGTACTTCTCCGGCCCGTAGTCTTCCTTTGCGCGATCCCACTCCCGGTAGCGAAACAGCACCGTCGACCAAGCGCCCTTCGACAGGATCACCTTGTCGAGCTCCTGGACGATCTCGATTCCGTTCTCGCTGTAGCCCACCGTGAGCTCTTCTACCTTTTCCGCCATCGAAGATTCCTCCTAAGCAGCCGTTTTTCGATTGAATTTCATTGCGCCTGGGGACTGGGCTCGGCCCGGGCACCGAAGCGCTCGAGCAGATCGATGACGGCCCGGTCACCCTTCTGTGTCGCGATGGCGAGGGGAGTCCTCCCCTTCGCGTCGGGCACGTCCACATCCGCCCCCAGGTCGATCAGGCGCTTGACCAACAACCTCCTATCCTCGAGGACGGCGATGTGCAGGGGCGCGAGACCCGCCGAGTCTTCGACGTCCACGCTCGCACCGCGCCGGACCAGTAGCTCCAAAGAGTCCCGGTCGTCCACACCGGCTCGGACCAGTGCGAAGAGAAGATCTTGCGGATCATCCTTAGCGCCCTCCTCGAAAAGCACGGAGGCCAGCTGGGTCTTGCCTCCGGTCAATGCCACTTGCAGGGGCGTTTCCCCCGCGCGGTTCCTGGCGTTCGGGTCCGCACCGCTCTTCAGCAGCTCGCGGGCGATGATGAGGCGTCCACGCCTGGCCGCCACATGCAGGGGTGTCTCCCCCTGGGGGTCCGGTTGGTTGACGTCCGTTCCCCAATAGATGTGCCGTTTGATCTGGTCCAGATCGCCGATATGGATGGCGCGGTAGAGGTTGATGGTCGGCTTCGGAGGCTCGCTGCACCCGGCGAGCAGGAGAACCGGGACTAGGAGGGCGGTAAGGATAGTGACGAAGGACATCGGGCCTTGGTTTCGCATTTGCGCTCGCAGCTTCGAGCGGGCATGTTAATTCCAGCCCTCGACCTGCCGCAACCGGGGCACCATCTTCCCACATGGCCGATTTAGAGCCTGCGTGCTACCTTAGGTGCCCATGCTCGGAAAGATCCTCATCACCGGGGTCGTTATCCTGATCGCCTATCTGACGATCCGCTCCGGCACGCGGCGGCGCGCGGGATCCGGCACCGCCTCTCTCCCCTCCCGACAGGAGCCCCCCTTGCCGACGGGCGCTCTGAGAACCCTCGCCTACGGCATGGCGACTGTGCTGATGGCAGGAAGCCTCTTGTGGATGTACCTGGACTATCGATCGGCTCGCGAGGTGGTAACCGTACGCGTCATCAATGCGAGCACCGGCAGCGTGACCACTTATCGGGCGCGACGCTCCGACGTGCAGGGACGCCAATTCAACACCCTTGACGGACGGCGCGTAACCCTCGCCGACGTGGACCGAATGGAGCTGGAGACGGGGCGATAGAAACCCACGAATCGCGCAGATAACGCGAATACATTTGATTGCAAGAGTTACCTTCCGCTCTTACGGACACCGTCAGATGCTGTTGGAAACGGATGCCCAACGGGTGTTGGAAAGAACACACTCAAGGCTCCCCGACTCATACACCGGCCACGTTTTCAACTTAACTTCGTATGGGAGTAGATCATGGGATTTTGGATTTTTCTCGCCATCGTCGCGGCGCTCGTCGTTTACGCCATCACCCTGTACAACCGTTTGGTGACCATGCGTAACCGCTATAAGAACGCCTTCGCGCAGATCGACGTCCAGCTCACGCGCCGCTACGACCTGATCCCCAACCTGGTGGAAACCGCCAAGGGCTACATGAAGCACGAGCGGGAAACCCTCGAAGCCGTGATTCAGGCACGCAACCAGGCAAGGGCCGGCCTCGAGGCCGCTGCCGGCGATCCGGGGAACGCGGCCGTCATGCAGCAGCTCGGCGGTGCCGAGACCGCTCTCTCGGGTGCGCTCGGACGCCTCTTCGCGTTGGCCGAGTCCTATCCCGATCTCAAGGCGAACCAGAACATGATGCAGCTTTCCGAGGAGCTGACCACCACGGAAAACAAGGTTGCCTTCGCCCGTCAGTCCTACAACGATTCCGTGATGGAGTACAACACGGCCCGGGAGAGCTTCCCCGCTTCGCTGCTCGCTAACAACTTCCACTTCAGCGGGGCTGAATTGCTGAAGATCGAGGACGAGAAGAAACGCGAGGCGCCCAAGGTATCCTTCACCTGAGCACATAGCGGCCAAGCTCATGTGCCCCGCATGGATCGAGCGATGAACTTCTTCGCCCATCAAGACCGCGCGCGCAAGAACACCCGCTATCTGGTGTTCTTGTTCGTACTGGCGGTTATCACTATCGTCATCGTGGTCGATGTGGTCGCCTACTTAGCGCTCAGCGACCACGAGCAAACGGGCCTGTCCCGGCAAGGGATCGACTGGCGCATCCTGGTCATTGCGAGCCTCGCTACGCTGGCGGTAATCGGTATCGCAAGCCTGGTGCGGCTGGCGGGATTGCGCGCCGGAGGCGGCTCGGTCGCCCAAGCGATGGGCGGCGTGCGCATCGAGCCCCATACCACGGATTTCATACACCGCAGACTGTTGAACGTCGTCGAGGAAGTGGCCCTGGCCTCGGGCGTGCCCGTGCCCGAGGTTTACGTGATCGAGGACGAGGATGCGATCAACGCCTTTGCGGCCGGTTATACGGTCAACGACGCCGCCGTAACGATCACCCGGGGTACCCTCGAAAAGCTCGATCGCGAAGAGCTGCAAGGCGTTATCGCCCACGAATTCAGCCATATCCTGAATGGCGACATGCGTCTGAATATTCGCCTGATGGGCGTTCTATTCGGCATTCTGGCTTTGGCCGTGATCGGCCGGCAATTGCTCAACGCCGGGTATCTCGGTGGTTTCAGCTCACGCAACCGTCGCGATTCGGGCAACGCCATCGTCTTTATCGGACTAGCCCTGCTGGTAGTCGGCGGTATCGGCCTGTTTTTCGGCCGCTTGATCAAGTCCGCCGTTTCGCGCCAGCGGGAATTTCTCGCCGACGCCTCGGCAGTGCAGTTCACGCGCAATCCGCAGGGCATCGGCGGCGCCCTGAGAAAGATCGGCGGTTTCGAGCAAGGGTCTTTTCTCACCCGGCACAATCCAGAGGAGGTCAGCCACATGCTGTTCGCTTCCGGTCTGGCGGGTTTTAGCGGCCTGTTCGCCACCCATCCGCCCCTGGTCGAGCGTATCCAACGCGTCGAGCCGAGCTGGCGGCCGGAAATGGGCTTCGATACCAGGATTCCCTCGCAAGCCGAGGCGAGGTCACCCGAGATGGCCGCTGGTCTTGCTGGAGATGACGGTGATGTCGCCTCCCGAGTGATCGCCCAGGCGGGGACCGTCGAGGCCGCTCAGATCGAACACGCCAGAACCTTGATTGCGCACATTCCGGATTCCCTGACCAAGATGGCCCATGCACCGGAACAGGCCGTGCGTCTGGTCATGGCCTTGGTGCTGGCCGAAGACACCAGCACCAAACATGAGCAGCTCGATGTGATCGAGCTTGCCTTCGGACACGAAGCGCGTGCCGATGTGTTGGCTCTAGCCGAAGCCCTGTCCCAGATCGACGCCGATCAGAGGCTGCCGCTACTGGAGATGACCATGCCCGCCTTGCGCCGGCGCGGCGAGAGCACGGCCGGGAAATTGCTCGATACCGTACACGAGCTCATTCGCCTGGATGGCAAGATCGATCTCTACGAATATGCCGTCTCCCGGCTTTTGAGAATCCAGATCGAAGAGTATTTCCGTCCGAGCCGGGAAGAAGCCCGACTCAACCTCGGCGCCACCCGTCGTGACGCCGCGGTCGTACTGGCGGTGCTCGCCGGTGCCGGATCGGCCGATCGCCATGCCGCCGAACGCGCGTTCGCGGTCGGCATGGAAAAGATCTACAGCAAGGATGACGTACCGGCTTTTCAACTGCCGGCCAACTGGATCGACGCTCTGGACCAAGCACTCGATCGCCTGGACCGGATCAAGCCGCAAGACAAGGAACGACTGCTCGGCGCCCTCGCCACCACCGCCCTGGCCGATCGCAAAATAACGGATTACGAAAGAGAGCTCCTGCGCGCAATCGCGGGCAGTCTGCATACACCGTTGCCGCCCAGGCTCGCCGTATGAGGAAATTGTATCCGGAGGACATCGAGGGGCTGCGCCATTACCGGGAGCACTTGCTACGGATCTGACGCCCGAGGGCCCAGCCGACGTGCTCGCGCACCAGGGGGCTCGGATGGGTCATGCGCCCCTCCAGCGCCGCGACGACAGCGGGGGAAAAAGGGGCATTGCCGAGTGCTACGGCCAGATTGCGCAGCCAGGCGACGTACCCGATGCGACGGATGGCCGAGCCCTGGGTACGTGCGAGGAACTCGGCCTCGCTCCAGGAGAAGAGCGCCAGCAGGCCGGCACGGTCCAGCCCTTGGCGGGGCGCGAAGTCGGGCTCCGCGCCGAGCCGGGCGAAGCGGTTCCAGGGACAGACCAGCTGACAATCGTCGCAGCCGTAGATGCGGTTCCCGATCAGCGGACGTAGCTCGTGCGGGATCGCACCATCGAGCTCGATGGTGAGGTAGGAGACGCACAGCCGCGCATCCAGCACATAGGGTGCGGTGATGGCTCCGGTCGGGCAGGCGTCCATGCAGGCTCGGCAGGTGCCGCAATGGTCCCGGGCAAGGGTATCCGGGGGCAGGGGAAGATCGGTGTAGATCTCGCCCAGGAAGAACCAGGAGCCGGCCCTGGTGTCGATCAGGTTGGTGTGCTTGCCGATCCAGCCCAGACCCGCCTTTTCGGCAAGGGGCTTCTCCAGCACGGGCGCCGAGTCGACGAATACGCGCTGCGCAGAGTCGCCGATCTCTTCGCGTATACGGGCGGCCAGACGCTGCAAGCGGCGGCGGAGCACCTTGTGGTAGTCCCGGCCCAGGGCGTAGCGCGAGACGAAGGCCCCCGCGAGGTCCGAGACCACCGCCTCCGATCGCCCCTGTGGCTCGGGGAGGTAATCCATGCGTGCCGAGATTACACGCACAGTCCCCGGAATGAGCTGCGCGGGCCGGCTGCGCCTGAGCCCGTGGCGCGCCATGTAGTCCATCTCGCCGTGACGGCCCTCCTGCAGCCAGGTCGTCAGACGCCGCTCGGCGAGCGCCAAGTCGGTATCGGCGATACCCACCTTCTGGAAGCCCAGCTCACATCCCCAGGTCTTGATGCGCCGGGCCAGCGACGCATAATCGACTTGTGGCGGCGGGTTGGAGGATGTGGGCAACTCAATCACGTCGGCCATCCGAAATGCTCGGCAAGCTGTTAGGATTCAGGGACTCGCGATTCTCGTATCTTACCTGTCGATACCGGATCTTCCGATGCAACGTCCCATACCCAGCTCCGACCGCTTGCCCCACGCCCTGTACCGCGCCGATCAGGTGCGGGAGCTCGATCGATCGGCCATCGAGGATCAGGGGATACCGGGCGCCGACCTCATGGAGCGTGCCGGCCGCGCCGCCTACGAGCTGCTGCGCCGGCGCTGGCCGGAGGCACGCGACATCAGCGTCGTCTGCGGGATCGGTAACAATGGCGGCGACGGTTATGTGGTCGCCCGCCACGCCCTGGGCGAGGGTCTCGCCGTACGTGTCCTGCAGCTCGGCGACGCGCAGCGATTGCGCGGCGACGCCCTCACGATGGCGAAGCGGTTCCTGGATGCGGGCGGGGCCGCTGAGCCCTTCGCAGGGCTTCCCGAGCGCACGGATTTGATCGTCGATGCCATCCTGGGCACCGGCTTGGAGCGGGAAGTTACTGGGGAATGGGCCCAAGCCATCGATGCCATCAACGCCCATCGAGCGCCCGTGCTGGCCATCGACATCCCCTCCGGTCTGCACTCCGACCTGGGGCGAATCCTGGGCACGGCGGTCAAGGCCGAGGCCACCATCAGCTTCATCGGGCTCAAGCAGGGCATGTTCACAGGTATGGGGCCCGATTGTTGCGGGGAGATCCGCTTCGATGCCCTCCAGGTCCCTGCAGTGGTCTACTCAGGGCAGATCCTCTCCGCCCGCCGGCTCGACTGGGCCAAGCACTGCGGACTCCTGGGCCGCCGGCCGCGCTCCGCCAACAAGGGGACCTTCGGGCACGTGCTGGTCGTAGGTGGGGCGCCCGGCTACTCGGGAGCGCCGCGGCTGGCTGGGGAGGGTGCCCTGCGCACGGGAGCCGGGCTGGTAACGGTTGCGACCCATCCCCGACATGCCGCCTATCTCAACCTGAATCGCCCTGAGCTCATGTGCCCCGGTGTCGCGGGTCCGGCGGAGCTGAATCCCTTCCTCGAAAGGGCGACAGTCGTCGCGGTCGGACCGGGTCTCGGAAAGGACTCCTGGGGCAAGCATCTGCTGGGATGGGTCCTGGGATCAGGACTTCCCCTGGTTGTCGATGCGGACGCGCTCAACCTGGTCGCCGCTTCGCCGAGCCGGCACGAGAACTGGGTGCTCACGCCCCATCCGGGCGAGGCTGGCCGGCTGCTCGGTGTCGAGACGGGGGAGATCCAGGCGGATCGCTTCGGGAGCGTCCGCCGCCTGCAGGAGCGCTTCGGAGGCGTCGCGGTGCTGAAGGGGGCCGGAACCCTGATCTACGGCGGCTCGCACAAGCCGCCAGGGGTCTGCGACGGCGGTAATCCGGGGATGGCGACCGCGGGTACCGGCGATGTGCTTACGGGCATGATCGCCGCGCTCATCGCCCAGGGCCTCTCCCTGGAGGACGCCGCCTGTGCCGGTGTTTGCCTGCACGCAGCAGCCGGCGATGCGGCGGCCCGGGACGGGGAGCAGGGACTCCTGGCGAGTGATCTGCTCGCGAATATCCGTCCTCTGCTCAACGGGACGACTGCACCCTAATGCGCATCTGTCTGGAGGGCGAGGCGGCCCAGGTCGCCTTTGGCCGACGCTTGGCCGAGCAGCTACTCCCCCCCTGCGTGATCTACCTGGAGGGCGATATGGGAGCCGGAAAGACCACCCTGGTGCGGGGCATATTGTGGGGCTCGGGCCACAGGGGGGCGGTGCGTAGCCCCACCTATACCCTGCTCGAGCCCTACGAGATCGGGCGCGTCAATCTCTACCATTTGGATCTCTATCGACTCGGCGATCCGGAAGAAATCGAGTTTCTAGGTCTGCGCGACCTCCTGGACGAGCAAGCCATGCTGTTCGTGGAATGGCCCGAGCGGGGGGAGGACATGTTGCCGCCGCCGGATTTGCGGGCGCGAATCGCCTACGCCGGTGAGGGACGTATCCTCGATCTCGTTCCCCGGGGTCCGCGCGGTGCGGAGCTGGTGGCACGTCTGCGCGCGAAGGGTTGAGCCGGAAACCCGAGGGAGAGCGTGCAGGTCATCCCGGGCTGCAGCCCGATGCCTGGACCTGTAGGCGCGCCTCTCTTGGTTGCAAAGCTGTTCCAAGTAGGCGGATTGTTTCCCCTTTGCAACACATCTACCTCGCGCAAGTTTAGGAATGTGATCTAATTTGCGGTTTTACCTTGGGAATATGGAGAAGCTTCTGCTATCCTAAAAGCGATCTGCCACCGAGGAATTTCTCCGAAGCCGGGCTCGCGATGTACAAGCTGATCGCGTTGTTTTTGCTCATTTTGCCCCTGCCGTTGCAAGCACAACAGGTCGAGGTCGCCAGCGCGCGCATCTGGACAGAGCCAGACAAGACGAGGCTGGTGCTCGACATCGCGGAGCCGATCTCCCACAAGATCTTCTCTCTCGACAATCCGGATCGCTTGGTCATCGATATCCCCGACGCCAAGCTCACGGGAAAGCTCCCCACCGTGGAGGCCGACGAGCCCCTGTTGATGGGTTTGCGCAGCGGGATTCGGGAAGGCGACGATCTGCGTCTGGTCCTGGACTTGAAGCAAAAGGCCCGCGCTAAGAGCTTCCTGCTCCAGCCGAGCGGCAAGTACGGCCTTCGCCTGGTGGTGGATCTGACACCGTCCGGGAAGGGGGCGTCTGCAAAAGGAACGAAGATCGTCAAGGGACACCCTTCCGCTCCCGCGCAGCTGAGAAATGTCATCGTCGCCATCGATGCGGGGCACGGTGGTGCAGACCCGGGCGCCATCGGTGCTACCGGCACTCAGGAGAAGAACGTTACCCTGCAGATCGCCCGCCGGCTCGCGCGGCTAATGAAGAAGGAGCCGGGCATGACGCCCGTGCTGACACGCAATGGCGACTATTTCATCCGCCTGCGCAAGCGCATCGATCTGGCGCGGAAGCATGAGGCGGATCTCTTCGTCTCGATCCATGCGGACGCCTACCGGGATCGGCAGGTGCGGGGCTCGTCGGTCTACACCCTGTCCCAGCGGGGGGCCAGCAGCGAGGCGGCCAAGTGGCTGGCGGACAAGGAGAACAGCGCGGACCTGGTTGGTGGAATCGATCTGAGCGAGAGCGACGACATGTTGAAGACCGTCCTCTTGGACATGACCCAGAGCGCCACGCTCGAGCAGGGCAATCTGGCCGCCAAGAGGGTGTTGGCCAATCTCCAGAAAGTAGGCTCGGTGCACAAGGGCAGCGTACAGAAGGCGGGATTCGTGGTTCTCAAGGCGCCGGATATCCCTTCCATGCTGGTCGAGACCGCCTTCATCTCCAACCCGCAGGAGGAAAAGCGCCTGAACAGCAGCGAGCATCAGGCAAGGCTTGCGGCAGCGATCCTCGGTGGGATCCGGGTGTACTTTTCCCACAATGCGCCCCCCGGGACCAAGCTCGCGGCCAAGGCCGGCAAGGGCGATGAACGCCGCTACGTGATCAGCCACGGCGACACCCTCGGAGAGATCGCCCAGCAGTTTCACGTGAGCGTGACTTCCCTGCGCAGCGCCAACCAGATCGACGGCGATCAGATTCGTGTCGGCCAGGTGCTGACCATTCCTGAGACCTGAGAGCACCGCCGAGACCCTCCTGCAGGGACCGAGCGCCTGGCCTCGGAGCAGGTCCAATCCCGTTTGTGCCTCGTCACCTACACCGGCCACCCGGACGGCGGCTGCTGTCCGGTCATCCGGCTCGTGTGGGGAGCTTCCTGCCGTCTTCATCCAGTTGCGTAGGTTGGGCTTTAGCCCAACAGCGCGGGCTCCGCGGCCCGCTGAAAACCGAAAATCCACGTGCGATAGGCAAAATTTGAGAGTACCTGGCCTCACAGAGTCCATTCACCGATAGGGTGACGGACTTACGTAGGTATCTTTCTGATTCCTCTCTGCGCTCTCAGCGTCTCTGCGGCTCAACTGCTCTTTTAGGATGAATGATCCACGGATGCCGGGCGATGTTGGTCATGAGGGCGCTCACGATGTAATCTGGACGGCTGGACCTGCCGCATAGCCCACGCCAGCAGACAAAGCCCATGCCCGTGAAGTCAAGAATCTCCCTCCTCGCCCTCGGCCTGCTGACCATGACACCCTTTCTCTGGCGCCTTGTCCATAAAGGTCTCGGCGAGCCGATAGGGCTTTTGTCGGATGCGGGGGTAGGCATTCTTCTGTTCGCTCTCCTTCTGTATGCCCCCCATTGGCTGCGCGTCATCCTGGCCACGCTCTGGGCGGTATTCTCGATCGGCTCCCAGGAGCTGGTCACGGCCATGCGACGACTGCCGACCTGGGAGGACCTGCATTACCTGACCGATCCCGCCTTCGTGAGCAACAGTACGGCCGGCCTCGAGGTCTCTTCGCCTGCATTGGTCTGGACCATGTTGCTCTCCGCCCTGCTGGTGGTTTTCCTTCCGTTCCCGAGACCCAGGCGAAGGGCTCTTTTCCCGGCAGGACTTGCGGTCGCCGCAGTCATCCTTGCGGTCCAGAGCTATCTGAGCATCGCCAACGACGATCAGAGCGTGGCGGCCCGCCACAATGCCCTGCACTGGCTCGTCACGGATGCACTGCTCTCACCTCCGCGCCTCACACCCGAGGAGCTTGCCCGATACCCGTTGCCCGAGGGCCTGAACGAGCTGGATCTCGGCGGTCGAGCGCTCTTGCCGAAGGGTACCGGGGCCAAGAACGTGCTGATCATCGCGATGGAGGGAATACCCGGTCTTTACTATCCGGAGATCCGCGCGGCCATGGGGCTGCCACAGAACAGCGTATCGATGGACGCCCTCGCGGCGAGCACGCCACAGGCCATGCTGATCCCCGATTTCGTGGACCATAGCCATCAGACCATTCGCGGGCTCTACGCCATGCTCTGCGGGGATTTCAGCAAGCTCTCCTCCGAGACGCCCAAGGCCGTCGAGCTTCAGGGCAATCCCGATCGGGCGAAGGACTGCCTGCCCGCCCAGATGGCCAAACAGGGGTGGAGCACCCATTATCTGCAGGCCGCCGGCCTTTCCTTCATGGGCAAGGATCGTGTCATGCCCCTGGTCGGATTCCAGCAGGTCCATGGCACCGAGTGGTTCAAGGAGGCCAATCCCTTTCCCTTCAACTGGGGAGTCGTCGACTCGGTCTTTTTTCGCGGCGCGAGGGACTACATCGCCGAGCTGCGCAAACAACCGCGTCCCTGGATGCTCACGCTGCTCACCGTCGGCACCCATCAGCCCTATGCCGTTCCGGACGAGGTCGCTGCGCGCTATCCGAGTCGCCGGGATGCGACGGTGGACCTGCTGGATCACGCAGTGGCACAGTTCATCAAGGACCTGCGAGCGGACGGGGTGCTCGAGGATACCCTGGTCATGATCACCTCGGACGAATCCCATGGCTCCGAGAAGGGCGACTGGATCAGCAGCTGGGGTCTAGGTGTGGTGCTTGCTCCGGAGGCGGGAAAGCTCCCTCGGCTCAAACAGGGCACCTATGGCCTGGTCGATGTAGAGGCATCGATCCTCGATTACCTGGGACAGCCGATTCCCGCCAGTGTGATCGGGCGGAGCTTCTTCCGGGACTACTCAGAGCCCCGGGAGATGGTCTCCTCCACCGCCTCCAAGAGGCGTTGGCACACGGCGGGCAATCTGCGCTATGAATGCCTCAGCGACGGACGTTGCCGGGTCGGCAAGGCCAAGAGCCTGCTGGGCCCACCCCCCGCCGAGTTCGGACGCGACGAGGAGGGTACCGGGGCCGAGATCTTTCCCATTACCGCGGCGCTGAACCGCAAGCTGACTCCGGAGCGCAACCTGCAGGTGCTCAAATTCGCCGACGGCGAAATCCGCCATCTTCCGGAGAAGATCCGCGGCGAATGGTCAGATAGCCTGGTGGGCGCCCAGTACCTCGACTTCCCCGCCCACTCGAAGGTACGGGTGTCGATCAAGGTGAAGGTGTTGCAGGCCCCGGAGGAGGGTGTCCAGCTCAGGCTGGCGCTGAAGCAATGGGAGCATCCCCTCGCGGATATCCAGCACGACCGCTTTCCGCTCCTGCACGCGCGGGAGGAAGGCGGGATCGAGTTCTCCTTTGAAAACACGCTGCCCCGGCAGGCCTTCTCCTTCCATCTCCTCGGCGAAGGCAAGGACGCCGTCGTCGAGTTGGAGCAGTTCGATGTCACCGTCGACAGCCGGGGAGGCTGAGAGACCGATACGATGCTTACAGGATCGCTCGTCCGGTGATTCCGAGCCGGCTCTGGACCGCGGAGCACGCACCGACGGTTGGATGTGTATTAATGCTCACACCACTGAGGGCACCTCGAGCTTCTCGAGCCCCCCTCCAGTGGCGTGCCAGCGATCTATTCCACCTCGAGCTTCAGCACATAGTCATTCGGCCAGCGCACCTCTTGCGGCTCGTTCTTCTCGAGCTTCCCGTCCGCGAGGGTGAGGGTTCCGCTGATGAGTGTACCCGTGTCCTTGCTGTTGTTGATTACGACGGTATATTTCTCACCCTTCTCCCCCATCGTTCCTCCGATGGTCACGATGGCATCTTTCTGGAGGACGGTACAGGGCCCCTCGGCAAGGACCGATGCCTCATGTGTCAAGGTACAGCTTCCCTCCAATGTCAACTTCTGCTCGGCGAGCGCGATGCCGCCGAGCATTGTGCCGGTCAAGACGAGCACGAGGGAGGGGATTGCGATTGCACTTTTCATGGCTTCTCTCCGTTGGGTCAGAATGAGTCGCTCGCCCGCGTCGGCGCGGCGGTCGCGAGTGGCCGATCAGGTGGCGAACATTGCTCGGGAAGACATTGCTCAGGGATCAGTCGTGCCTGTCCTCATCCATCGGCCCGAAGTTGAAGGCCAAAGACAGCCGCAGCCCGTCACTGCGGTTGATCTCCACCCGGTGACTGAGGCTCGGGGGAAAGAAGAGAAACATCCCGGCTTCGGGCGTTACATGCATGGTGAGGCGGCCTGCGGTCAGGACGATGTCCCCCGAGCCCTCGGGAACCCGGAGGTAGTAGACACCCGACAGCAGCTCGTCGATCTCTTCATGGGTGTGCTCGGAGGTGGACTGACCGGACCCCTGGGCATTGAGCCAAAAGCCGCAGCGCAGAGGGCGTGAGCCCCAGGCCAGAATCTGCCGCGCACAGGCCTCCGCCCGGTCCAGGACAGTCTGCAGCTCGGGGATGCGATCGCGATCCAGGTAGAGGTTCTCGAAGCGACCCCCGAAGTAGTGGGTGCGGCGGGAGAAGTCTTCCTCGGTCAGCGCGCCGAAGGCGGTCAGGATGCGGTGGTTGATCCGCTCCCCGTCGGGCAGGGTACTGCCGTGCACCGTCGGGGCGGTCCAGAGCCTGGGTGCTTTGCCGTGGCTGCCCATCTGCCTTCCGTTTTCGATCCCACCTGTCTCTAGGAATCCGTTGCCTTCGCAGGCAGATCCCCGCCTTCCCCGCCTGAGCCCGGCCAGGGGAGGATAGGCACCACCGAGATACTGTTCTTGGGCGAGCCCTCGATAATGCGGTCGCTATAGGTGAGGTAGACCAGCACGTGGCGCTTCGGATCGTAGAAACGAACCACCTGCATGGTCTTGAAAAGCAAAGAGGTCCGCTGCTTGAACACCTCCTCACCGTCCACCTTCCCTTTGCGAATCTCGTCCGTCAGACGGATGGGGCCGACCTGGCGGCAGGCGATAGAGGCGTCGGACGTGTCCTCCGCGACCCCGACCGCACCCGAGATTCCTCCGGTCTTGGCCCGGCTCAAGTAGCAGGCGACACCCGGGACGTCCTCGTCGTCGAAGACCTCGACCACGATCTTGTCGTTGGGGCCGAGCCATTTGAACTTGGTGCTGACGGCGCCGATCTCCTCCGCAATCGCAGTGGCGATGACACAGCAGAAGGCCGTGATGAAAAGGGCTGTACGCATCTTGTCTTCTCCTTATCGTAGATTGGATCGGGTCGGAAACAGCCGCCCGAGCTCCTGGCGACTGCGGGTGAGGCAGTCCTCGATCGAGACACCGAGGAACCAGTTACCGGTGATGGCAACGCGGCCTCCGGCGAGCAATGCATCGATCCTTTCGACCAGGGTCGAGTGACCGGCGCGCAACGCCGGAAGCCGGTTGGAGACCCAAGAGAGGCCGAGGATCTGCTCCTCATGGATGCCGAGGACCCGACAAATGCACTGCAGCTGAGTATCCGCCGCTAACGCCCCCTGCGGGAAGTGGAAGGCGAATCCCCGATGCTGCTCATCCGGCAAATAGTCCCGGGTGACCATGGAATAAAAGGCGTCGTCTATGGAGATGAGACCCGCGAGGGGCGGCAGGTGCTCGACCCCTTCAACGGGCACGCACAGGGCCAGGGTCTCGATCTTCGACATCCGGACGCTCCCGATGAGTGATCGCAGCTCGTCCCATCCCTCCGGCAGCAGCGCTGCGACCCCGTCCGGCGGTACGGCCAAGGTCAGATAGCGGCTCCCGAGCTCGCTGCCGTCCACGAGACGGACCAGGTAGCCGTCGCCGTCCGGCTCGATTCCGGATACGCACACCCCGGTGCGGACCTCGAGAGCATCCTGGCCGGCGATTGCCCGGGGAATGTCGGACAACCCGCCGGGAAAGGTGAAGCTGCGCGCGATCTCCTTGCGCCTTGGCTTGCGCCGGAACAGCAGGTCGGCCGGAAACTCGTCCGGCTCCTGGCAGATGACAGACCGGAAGGCGGGTTGGAAGAGGTCACGGTAGTTTCGACGTCCAAGCCCTGCGCCGTAGTGCTCGGCAACACCCTTGCCCGCCTTCCCGCCCCCGAACAGCCGCGGCAGAGAGAAGAGCAGCTCCAAGGGGTGCAGGGCCGAGAAGACGGATCGGCGCTTCCCGTCCTGCCACAGACGATAAGACAGCTTCCCCTTGGGTGTCAGGCATTGGATCAGCCCCAGATCCGTGAGGATGTCGAGCAGGTGCCCGTAGGTATTGAAACAGCTGTGACTACCGGCCTCCGCCCAGAAATCGCCGCAGCCGGGAAAGGTCAGGCTATTGATGCAGCCGCCCACCCGGTCTGCCCCTTCCAGGACCAGGGTGGAGATTCCACGCCGCGCAGAGCCGTGGGCCATGCCCAGACCGCTGATACCGGCCCCGATGACGATATGCTCGAAGTCAGGGCTCATATGCCCGCAGAACCTCCTCGACTCAGTCCTCGGACTCCTCGTGTCTCTCCGGCGGGGGCTCGACCAGCTTCAGCCGGCTGGTGTCCGGGACCTGGGTGGATGTCGGCGACGGCTGGCAGTCTTCCAGGGTCCAGTCCTGACCGGGGACCAGCCTCAGGTGACTGATATCGATGCCCGGATGGTCGCTGACGTCCATCTGCTCCAGCGGCTTGCCCTGCTCCGCATCGGACACGAGATGGAGTCCTCCTTCCCCAAAGCCGGTTGCCCTACCCTCCGGGTCCGCGGCTACCGATTCCTCCGGGGGCTGGGGGCTCGTGTCCCGCGGTCTTACCGGACGAGTCTCGACCAGCGCCCCGGCAGCGCGGAAGACCTCCCGATAACGGCTGGCAGTCGCCACATCGACATCCCTCTTGAGAACGAGGGCGCGGCCGCTGAACAGGCGTGCCGCGGTTTCATCGGATAGGTTGAAGCGTTGCTGAAGCTGCAAGCGCACCTCGTCCGGGTCCGCATCTCCCATGAGCTCTCCGGCAAAGACGATATCGAATCTGGTGGCTGACATGATCACTGAGGTGAGGGATGGGGATCTTGGAAGGTCCGGCCAAGTCGGCAGTCAGAACTGATACCATCAAGTCTACTGCAATTGCCCCCGGGTGAACGACCTCCGTCGCAGAAGCCGGCAGCCCGGCGACCGGATCCTCGTTCCC
>CAYYHR010000067.1:7798-15937 GCA_964471705.1 uncultured Chromatiaceae bacterium | reverse complement strand
TGCCTCCTCCAGGGCCGTCCGGATGGCGCCG
This sequence comes from uncultured Chromatiaceae bacterium, assembly GCA_964471705.1. Taxonomy (GTDB): domain Bacteria; phylum Pseudomonadota; class Gammaproteobacteria; order Chromatiales; family Chromatiaceae; genus Thiosymbion. The sequence goes on along the minus strand of CAYYHR010000067.1, from coordinate 15,906 downwards.
ATGCGCCCGTCCATCATGTCCGATGGCGCCACCATGTCCGCCCCCGCCTCGGCGTGGGACAGGGCCTGGCGGGTGAGCACCTCCACCGTCTCGTCGTTCATGACATAGCCGGTCTCGTCGATCAGGCCGTCCTGCCCGTGGGTGGTGAAGGGGTCGAGGGCGACGTCGGTAATTACGCCCAGGTCCGGGAGGGCTTCCTTCAGTGCCCGCACCGCACGCTGGGCCAAACCCTCGGGATTGTAGGCTTCGCGGGCGTCCTCCGACTTGGCCGATGCGGGGGTGACCGGGAACAGGGCCATCGCCGGGATGCCCAGGGTCTGGACCTCGCGCGCCTCCTGCACCAGCAGATCGACGCTCATTCGCTCTATCCCCGGCATGGAGGGTACCGGCTCACGCCGGTCGGCCCCTTCGAGAACGAAGACAGGGTAGATGAGGTCGTCCGGCGACAAGCGTGTCTCGCGCATCAGGCGGCGGGAGAAGTCGTCGCGGCGCATGCGCCGCATGCGTGTGGAGGGAAAGCGGGCGGGTGAGGGGCTCTTGGCGGTCATGGTTTCACTCGGGATGCTAGGGAAACAACGGGCCGCTGCGGTGGCCCGGACCATAAAATAACCCAGGGTACCTGCCGTCTCCAGAAGAGACAGTCGTTAGCAGTTCGCAGCGTCGAGGATTTTCCAGTGGGACGGACGCTGATAGAATTGCAGAAATTTAGCAAACACTGATATATCAAATGTATCGAGTCGGACATCCGAATACTCATATCTTCGACGTGGACTATGCGCACTTCGATCTCGACGTCCTCGAAGCATCGCAGAGGCAGCCCATCCTGGTAGACTTTTGGGCGGATTGGTGTGCTCCCTGCCATGCCCTTGCCCCCCACCTGGTGCGGGTCGTCGACGAGCAGGCAGGCTCCGTGCGCCTAGCCAAGGTCGAAGTGGACGAGGGAGAGAACATGAAACTGGCCGGACACTACCGCCTGCGCGGCTTTCCCACGGTCATCCTGTTCCAGGGAGGGCGGGAGCGCGGACGCTTCAGCGGCTCGCGCTCGACACCTCAGGTGCGGGATTGGCTGGACGCTCACTTGGGGCCCGAGGAAGATACGGTCAAGAGAAAAAGCAGTTGAACCGCAGAGGCACTGAGAACGCAGAGAGGAATCAGAAAGATACGTACGTAAGCTCGTTGCCCTAGAGAATGCTGACCCGCGGCTTGCCCGTTACCGGATCCTCATCCACGCGAACCGGGCAATCGAATACAGCTTCGATGTTCTCGGTGGCGATCACCTCGGAAGGGGTTCCGGTGCGGTAGATTGAGCCGCCCTCCAGAAGAAGGACCTGGGTACAGTACTGGGCCACCAAATCGATATCGTGGGAGACAACCACGACGCCGAGGTCCTTTTCGGTACGCAGCCGATCGATCAGCTGGAAGATCTCCCGTTTGAATTTCAGGTCCAGGAAGGAGGTCGGCTCGTCGAGCAACATCAGGCTCGGCTCCTGCGCCAGTGCCCGTGCGATCAGCACCCGCTGCCTCTCTCCGCCGGAAAGCTCGTGGATGGAGCGTCCTGCGAGCTGCAGGCAGCGGGTAGCCTCCAGGGCACGGTGAGCGACTTCCAGGTCCCGCTCTCCCTCGAACTGCAACCTGCCCATATGGGGGAAACGACCCATCAGGGTCACCTCCAGGACGGAGAAGTCGAAGCGAAAATGCTCCTCCTGGGATACCGTTGCGAGCCGCCGCGCGATCTGCGATCGGCTCGAGGTTTCCATCGGGGTCCCGTCCAGCAGGACGACGCCGGGCGCGGGTGAGAGTGTTCCGTCCATCAGGCTGAGGAGGGTGCTCTTGCCGGAGCCGTTCGGGCCCAGTATCCCCAGCATCTGTCCGGGTGCCACCCGCAGGTCGATATCCTCGAGCACGGATTGGCGCCCGTAGCGAAATCCGACGCCGTCGAGGCTCAGGATCGGCTCCATCGGCTGCCCCTCGCCAGCAGTAGATACAGGAAGAAGGGCGCTCCTACGAAGGCGGATATCACGCCCACGGGGAGCTCGCTCGGGGCGATCAGGGTTCGCGCCATGGTGTCCGCCACCACGAGGAAGGATGCCCCGCCGAGCGCGGTCGCCGGAATCAGGAGGCGATGATCGGATCCGAAGGCCATTCTCGCCAAGTGGGGGACGATGAGCCCGACGAACCCGATGAGCCCGGAGAAGGCTACGACGGTGCCGATCATCAGGGACACGACCACGAGCAGCACCAGCTTGGTCTTGGCCACATCCACGCCCATGCGCAAGGCCGATCCTTCTCCCGCGGTCAGCAGGTTCAGGCGGTTGGCAAAGGAATAGACCAGGAGGGAGGAGACGAGGACCACCGGGGCGATGAGGGATACGTGGGAATAGCTGCTTTGTGAAAGGTCACCGTACAGCCAAAAGAGCATCGAATGCAGCTTGGCATTGGACGAGACCGAAACGAAAAACATGATCATCGCCGTGAAGAAGGCGTTGATGATCACCCCGGTCAAGAGGATGGTGGAGGACTCCATCCTGATCCGCTTGATACCCAACGATAGAAGCAGCACCAGAGTGGACAGGGCCCCGGCAAAGGACATCGCGGGCACACCGAATCCGGCGCCCAGCCCCAGGAGGATCCCGATGATTGCGCCGAAGGCCGATCCGCTGGACACCCCCAGGATGAAGGGATCGGCGAGGGGATTGCGCAGTAGCGCCTGAAACACCACGCCACCCAGGGCCAGGGCGAAGCCGACGAGGGCTGCCAGGATGATCCGAGGCAGCCTGATGTCGAGAAGTATCAGCCGCGCGGTCTCGACCTGCGAGTCTCCGCCCGCGTGAAAAAGGGCTCGCACCTGATCGAGGGAGATGTGGGCCGTGCCGACCAAGAGGGCCACACAGCCGACCAGGACCAGCAGGCATCCCATGCCGAGGGAGACGACGGCGACACGGGCAGGGGTCAGTGGCCTGCGCAGGGGCCTATCCTCCATTCAACCTAGATGAAGTTGCAGTCGTTTCCGAGCGATCAACTGCGCTTTCAAGGTTCAATGCCTCCAATCCGCTTCGGGGTGGATATCGCGCGCCAGGAGCTCAAGACCCTCGACGATCCGAGGCGATGGACGATCGATGAGATCCGAATCCACCAGATAGACATGCCCCGTCCTCGCCGCGGGAATCATCGGCATGCTCAGCCATTGCTGCCTGACCTCCTCGAATTCGCCCCCTCGCTCCATGGAGGACACGATGATCACCTGCGGCTCCCGCCCGATGACCTCTTCGATGCTCAGTCGGGGATAGCGGATCGGCTCCTGATCGGCGAGGTTCCGTCCGCCGGCGAGTCGGATCAGATCACTGGAGAAGGTGTCGGAGTTGACGGTCATGAGGGGCCTTGTGTTCACCTGCAGAAAGACGAGGGGCTTGTCCAGCCCGGACGTCTTGGCGACGATCCTGTCCACGCGAGTCGACAATCCGCGTGCCAGGGCCTGCGCCTTTTCGGCGACGCCGCAAAGGTGGCCGATGTCCCGGATGGTCTGGATGACTTCACGCGTGTTGCGGGGATTCACGACGAATACGGGGATGCCGGCCTTCTCGAGCAGCTCGACGATTGCCGGTCGGTTGCCGTCGGCCGTGCCGATTACGAGATCCGGCGCAAGACTGATGATCTGCTCGACGCTCAGGTTGACGTAGCTTCCCACCTTGGGCTTGCTTTGCGCCTCTAGTGGATATGAGCTGAATTGCGTAACCCCGACCACCCGATCACCGAGGCCTAGGAAATAGACGATCTCCGTCAGGCTCGGTGCGAGGGTGACGATCCTCCGGGGCTCCTGGTCGAGCATGAGCTTCCGTCCGAGGGCATCCGTGTAGACGGCCCCTTGGAGCACCACTGTCCAGACGCACAATGCGATCGCGAAAAACAGATGTGTGTGGGCGCGAGTCGGTCCCATCGGCTCTAGATGTCCTCGGATTCGGAGTCGAAGCTAGTAGTCGAAGCGAAGCCCGGCATAAAGGTTGAATTCCGGCGACGGATAGTAGGCGGGCTCGACCGGGGAGGTGCTGAGCACCCCGTACGAAGAATATTTCTCGTTGAAGATGTTATTCAGGTCGAGGAACAGGGTGTATTTTTGCCAATCGTATTCCGCTTTCAGGTTGACCACCTGATAGCTGTCTTGCTGTTGGAACGCGTTGGCAAAATCGCTCTCGAGGTATCTCTCGCCAACGTAGATCCCGTTCAAGGCGAGCATCAGGCCCTCGAGGGGGCACCAAACCAGATCGATACTGGCCTGGTGGCGGGGCACATTGGGCACCTGGTTGCCGGAATAGATGCCGCCGAGGATTTCCGTTTTCCGATAGGTGTAGGTTCCAGTGAGGCTGAAGCGGTCCGAATCGTATCCGGCCGATATCTCGACACCTTGGCGTCTGGTCTTTGCATCCAGGTTCTCATTGGCATAGGTGATCGGGTCGAAGAAGATCTCGTTCTTGGTGTCCAGGCGAAAGAGATTGAGGTTCGCGGAGATCTCGTCCGTGAAGTGGTGCCGAATGCCGATCTCGTAGTCGTCGGTCGTCTGAGGCGTCAGATCCGGATTGATCGTATTGGTGTAGAAGCTGAAGATTTCGTCCAGCACCGGGTAACGAAATCCCTGGGCGAAGTTGAAGTACAGATAGGACTCGTCGAGAAGCCGGTAGCTCAGCCCCCCCGTGAAGACGTTCTCGTGGTATTCGGCCCTGTCCTTTGTGCCGGGTGCGGTCGGGGAGAATTCGTAACGGGCACTGTCCCAGCGGTATCCGGCCGACAATGCAAGTCGCTCGATGGGAGAGATGTCGTCCTGAATGTAGATGCCGGAGTTTTTCTTTGTCAGGTCGAAACGCCCGACGTCCAGGGCCCCGAAGAACAGGGACTGGTTGGTTATCTTCTCGTCCGCGTAGTAATAATCGAATCCCAAGGTCAGGGTATTGTCGAGCCCGGCGATCGGCTCCTGCAGCAGAAACTGGGGCGAAGCGTTTACGAAATCGATCCCGGTATCACCTTGAAACTGTCCGCCGACAAAGGATGCGAAATAGGTCTGATCGCGCTTGCGATAGGCGAGAGGTACCTTGAAGGAGCTGTTCTTCAGAAAATAGATTTCGGGGCTGAGCTGAGCGTAATAATCCCGAGTGTCGGCGAAATCCAGGGGATGCGTCGTGTCGCGTCGGCTCAGGCCGGCGTCCAGGTCGCTCTGGCGAAGGGCACCCGGCAAACCGGCGTTGTCATCATGATACCCGGCGTTCAAGCTCACAGTCGCCAGATCACCGAAGCCGTAATCCAGGTCGAGACCCACGTCGCCTACAGTGGTGTCGCTGTTCTTCCGATAGCCGTCGGAATCGTAATACCGGCCCGAGAGGGCATAGGACAGGTCCTGGTAAGTCCCGCTGACGTAGGCACTGGGACTCCTCGTATTGTAGCTGCCGCCGGCCCCCTCCACTCCGAAGCGGAGTGTATCTCCGCCCCGTTTAGTGATGATATTGATCACACTGTCGGTCGCATTGTCCCCGTACAGAACACTGCCCCGACTGCCGCGGACGACCTCGATGCGGGCGACACGGTCCAACGGGATGAGCTTCCAGTCCGGTCCGGACAAATCCGCGTTGTTGATCCGCATGCCGTCGACCAGAACGAGCGTGTTGAGGTTCGCCGTTTCTCCGAAGCCGCTGCGATCGACGCGAAAGGATTGGCCGTTTCCGGTAATGTCGTAGACGTGAAGGCCGACTTCGGTCTTGAGAATATCGGGAACGTCTCGGGCGGTGGAAGTCGCAATATCCTGCTCCGTAACCACGGAGATGCTGGCTGGTACGGACTCTAGCGTCTCTTCGTAACGGGTGGCCGTCACCACCACGTCATCGAGCATCGTCGTGGACTCTCGATCAGCCGATTCCGATCGAGGCTCGTCCGCCATAGTCGGTGTTGTGAGAAAGAGCGCGCCCCATAGGCACATGTGTGCAATGTCGGTGAGCTTCATTGATGTCCCCTCCGAAGAGATAAAGCGGGAGACATCGGCCCAAGAAAAAATCCCGGACCGATTGAGTATCGGCCCGGGATTTCCCGACTTTATCCCAGGGGCACAAGGGCGGCCGTTTTCCACGCGGGCACACCTGCTCGGCTCAGGCAGGTCTCCTGGCTTCCCGACCGCTTCGGCGGCCTTCCCATCCCGATTCGTCGAGACAGTGGCACACGCTGGCCGAAGGGCTCCCTTTCGCTCGATTTCGAAAGGATGGGGTTACAGTGGCGGGCCCGCCCCCGATTTCAACGGGGTTCCCTATTAAGCTCGAAAGGCACCTGAGTACTGGTTGCGACCCTAGAAGAAATCTCTTAGAAAGTCAACACCAAAGCTTGCCTCTGGGTCATGGAGTTGTTGGGGCTTTTCCGGAAATGAATCCACCTTTATAGTACAAACAAGAGGGAAGGGTACGCTCTTGGTGGCAGTGATGGCGTTGCCCACGATGCCGAAGATATCACCCTGGAACGAGAGGCCGAGATGCTGGTCACATTCAAAACGGATGCCTACGCGAGCATCACCATGTTCGGCGACGTTGCAATCGCATTGCTCGAGCTCATGGGCCACAGCGGTGCCGTACCCGGTGCCTTGATGCCCGAAGACATTCCGGAGGCCCTCCAACGGCTGAGGGCCAGTGTCGCGGCCAATCCCGACGCGCCGTTGGATCCGAAAGGAAAGCAGAAAGAGGGTAGGGAAGACGAGGGCGTCCACATTTCCCTTGCCCATCGCGCGCTGCCGTTGATCGAGCTTCTGGCGGCTGCGGAGTCGGAAAAGAAGCTCGTCATGTGGGACTCCTGATTCGCTCTGGCGGCAGCCACCCACGCGAATTGGAGCTTTCGATCGCAGAACACTTGTACCGTTGCGCGTGATCTTAGTGTCAGCCCATTCATAGAAGGCCCATCAAACTTACTAGGAGATGTAAATGTCTGAATCGACCTCTTCCGTATGCAAGACGATCAGCTGGGTTCTACCGGCAGTCCTCCTGATCGGTATGACGGCTCTGTATATCTGGTACAACAGGGGCGAGCACCAGACACTCGTGCAGAAGGACGACCAAGCCGTACAGCCGGCTCCGGAGACGGAGAATGCCAAGCAGACGTTGGCCCAATCGAAGCAGACTTCGGAGACCCCGCGTGCACAGAATCAGGCGTCCGGCGCCGAGGTGAAGACCGCCGAAGCAGCCCGTTCGACGTCGCAGGACGACATGGAGGCCCAGCAGACCCAGCAGGTACAAACCGCCCTTGCAACGGAAGTCGAGGGGCACGAGCAGGGGCCGAAAGATGCTGCTACCGCGCAAGAGGAGACGCCGACGGAGGCGAAGACCGGAGATGAGGCCAGCATGGCTGCGATCGAAGCCGAGCACGGGGCTGAGACGCAACAGCTCGAGCATCAGACCAGGGGACGGATCGCGTCCCTTGGTTCAACCTCGAAGGGCAGTTCTCCCGAGCCTGTCTCACAGTTGGCTACTTCGGGGCAATCGGTCTCGGGATATGAGCGTGCCGGCGTGGAAGCCGAGGGCACCGAGGAGTCGCTCAAGGCGCAATCTAAGGTTACACCCGAGCAAAGTCCGGAGCAGCCAGGGCAAAAGGCCTCGGATTTGGCGGCAGATCGAACTGAGGGCGAGGAGTCCCTCGCCGATGTACACGAGCTCACCACGGAGTTTCGTGATCTCGGGCCACAGAATACGAAGCAGGGCATCCTACTCAGTTTGACCGATAAAGATCTGCAATTCCAATCCGGCAAGGCAGGCTTGCCCGAACGCGATCTTCCGACCTTGGATCGAATCGCCGAGCTACTGCACCAATATCCGAAGCTGACGGTTAAAATCGAAGGCTACACCGACAGCACCGGCATGCCGCAGGCTAACCTGAAGCTTTCCGAGAGACGAGCGGCTGCAGTGAAGCAAGCGCTGGTCGAGCGAGGAGTAGACCCCAATCGCTTGACTGCTGAAGGTTTCGGCCAAGCTCGGCCCATTGCCGACAACGGAACATCGGCAGGTCGCCGCAAGAATCGCCGTGTGGAGATCTACCTGATAGGGAGTTGACCGGGCAAGGTCGGCGGCCAAGAACCCCGGTCGCCAACCATCCCA
>CAYYHR010000067.1:0-7698 GCA_964471705.1 uncultured Chromatiaceae bacterium | reverse complement strand
CTCAGTCTTCCAGCACTTGCAGAGATTCGGCCTTGAATGCCTCTCTATCCTTCTTGGAGCCCGGATCGTAGCCTTGGTTTTGCATCTTCTGCTTCATCCACCCGGGGAGGACACCGCGAACATATACATTTTTCGGGTTATCCGGATCGACGTACTTCGTGTATTGACGCGAGCTGCTTTTCTTGGCAGCGATTGGTCTCCTTCGCCGCGGGCCTATGAGGGAAAGAATCTCGGCGACATCGTAGCCTCTATCCTGAATGAGATCCCTGATCTCGTGTGCGAGGTCATACTTGGCCTCTTGCTGGCGTGTCGCCAACGCGTGCTCCAAGTCCGCCCGATTCTGAGCCAGCTCCTGTAATTGTTGTTGGATTTGATCGACGCTCAAGGTCTCAATTCCCACTTTATGCCTCCGGATCGTTTCTTTCTTCAGTTTTGATGTTAATGTTAGTCGAAGACCTAACATATACCAACCAACACTAATTTATATCAACATATTGCAATGTCAAGGTTGCTGCAAAAAAAGGTAAGAAAAAAGATCGGAGTTGGTCGTTTCGGCTCGGAAATCCCGCTGAATGGGTGGGCAGTCCATCTGAATTGCTCAATCCTAATCGAGGATCATGGGCCGGTTGTTCGACCTTTTCTCACACCGACAGTGGTTGCGATCTGCCGCTGCCGAAAGGCGGATAAGCTCTCGCCATAATGGCGAGCTTGTAGGGCCCAGGAAAGGCTCGTCACCGGGCGGAGATGCTCGGGTTCATGCCTTGATGCTATCGAAGATGCCCAGATACTGTCGGCTTGGGCCGGCCCATGAGCTGTCTGTGCTCATACCATTCAAACGCAGCTGACGGAAATATTCCGGGTACTTTTGCCAGAGCCGGATTGCCCTACCCAGGGCGGACTCGAGCCCTGCGGGGGTGAGCTCGTCGAACACGAAGCCATTGACCTCTTCGAATGCTTTGTCGGAGTGATTGGCATCGAAAATAGTGTCCGCCAGTCCGCCGACCCGGCGCACGACCGGCACCACGCCGTACTTCATGGCGATCAGTTGCGTGAGTCCGCAAGGCTCATAGACACTCGGGATGACGATGATGTCCGCGCCGGCGTGAATCTGATGGGACAACTCCTCGTCATACCCGAGCTCCAGGTGACAATCGGGGCTTCCATCGGTCCGGCGTTTGATCTCCTGAAACAGCTCATCGATCCATGGCTCCGAGGCCTTTCCGAGCAGGACCATCTGACAGCCGTTCTCCAGCGCGTAGTGGATTGTGTGGCGCAACATCTCCACGCCTTTCTGGCGGTCCAATCGGCTTACGATGGACACGATTGGTGCCGAACGATCCTGCAGTCCGAGCTTTCGGCGCAGAGCCATCTTGTCTCTGGCCTTTCCGGGCAGGTTGTCCGGGCCGTAGGTCTGGACGATATGCCGATCCGTCTGCGGACTCCATACCTCCCCGTCGAGCCCATTGATGATGCCGTGGAGCTTGTGCCGGTGTCTGTGCAGCGTTTCCTGTAGGCCCATCCCCTGATCCGTGCTCAGGATCTCCTGGGCATGGCGCGGGGAAACCGTTGTTACAGCGGAGGAATAGACGATCGCGCCTTTGAGGATGTTGACGGCTTGGGGATTTGCCCAATCGCTCAGCCGATCGGGGGTCAGCAATTGGGCCGGGTCGAGTCCCACGGCGCGCAGCACATAGTCCCCACTGACCCCCTGGTGGGCCAGATTGTGTAGTGTGTGGCAGATGCGTGGCTGGGTCAGACCCAATGTCTCGAACACCTCCCAATGCAGCACCGGCACCAGCCCGGTATGCCAGTCGTGGCAGTGGATGATGTCCGGCTGCTTATCCCGCTTCAGGAGAAATTCGAGGACGGCGCGGGAAAAGAAGGCAAAGCGCCCCGGATCGTCCGCCTCACCGTAAATGAGGCCACGCTTGAAGAACTCGTGGTCCGAATGGGGGTCGATGAAGAAACAACGGATGCCATCCACCAGGCCGCAGTCGACGTTGCATGCCACCCGTTGGTCGTAAAAAGGGACCGGGAGATCCTCGTAGACTCTGTGGAGATCCTCGATGAGATCGAAACGCAGGCAATCGTACTCGGGCAGGATGATCTCCACTTCGTTACCCTGCTTCATCAACTCCCGGGACAAGCCCCGGACGACATCTGCGAGACCCCCCACCTTTGCGACCGGCGCGCACTCGGCGCCTACTGTCGTGATGTACATGCAGATTCGCCTCGTTCGGATACCGATCGTTCGAATAGTACCGGAGCGGATGGATCAGCCGAAGTGTCTCAAGTCGAGATCAGGGAAGAGATTGTCCATTTGCTCCACCGCCCTGAGATGCTCGAATGGAATCTGCCCGCTGCGCAGTGCCCGTGTCAGCAGGCGGAAACGGGAGAGCTGGCTGCGCAGGCGCCACTCGCAATAGTCGGATCCGCTGCCTCGGCCCATGTGGAAGGTCCAATCCGAGCTCTGGGCCAGCAGCAGGGAGCGCGCGGCTTGCTGCAACAGGCGCGATGCTTCGGCGTGATCCGTCCTTCTGTCACACCCGCTCACGAGCTCCTGCAGCTCCCCCGCTGCCTCGTGCAGGTGCAGGTAGACCCAGCCCATATCTGGACGGAGCCAGGCACCGTTGTATCCGTGCTCGCCCCAGCTGGACGCCGCAGGTCGGATATCCCCGGCGACCCCATGGAGCTCGAGGTGCTCGCCCAAGGTCACCGGTCGGATCTCCGGGATTTTCTCGATACAGCGAGTCAAGGCGTCCAGGAAGGCTGGCCCCTCGAACCACCAGTGACCGAACAGCTCCGCATCATAGGGTGCGACGACGACGGGCGGACGGGAGCCGAGCGACAGGGACTTCAGGAGCCGAAGTCGGCCGATGAGGAAGCGTTGCGCATCTCGCCGGGCCTGACTCCGCGCGGCGCGAGGCTCATAGGGCGCCTTGGGGTCCGTCCCCCCGGTAATCCGGTGGAACTTGAGACCGGTCGAAGCGGCAAGGACCCCCGGCGGAAGGAAACCCGCGAGGAGGTTCGCGTCTCCCTCATGGCCCAGATCACGGTGGTAGTCCCGGTACAGGGGGTGGCCGGGATAACCCGTGTGAGGACACCAGATTGCGCGTGCCGAGTCCGGATCACGGGCGAAGACGGCAACTACCCCTCCCACCGATTGGGGGGCGTACACACCATGTGTCGGGCGAGGAGATGCCTGTTGCAGCCCGTGAGCATCGAGGACGCAGTAGCGATAACCGGCGTCCGCCACCTCGTCCTCGAGACCGGGATAATAGCCGCATTCGGGCAGCCAGACTCCCTTTGGCGCACTCCCGAAGGTCTGCGCGAAGTAATCGCGCCCGACCAGCAGCTGCGCGCGCACCGCCGCAGGCCGGCTGCGCAGGAGGGGCAGATAGCCGTGAGTCGCCGCCGTGGTGATCAGCTCGACCATGCCGGCGTCTGCGAGCCCGGCAAATGCGGCAATCAAGTCGCCCCCGAGCTCTCCGAGGTAGAGGGCCCGCAGGCGATCGAGGCGTTGCCGATAGAAGCGCGCAAGCGATCGGCGCGGCGGATCGAAAGTCTCCTGGGTGGCTACTGCTTCGCACAGACGCTCGAGCCGGTCGAGGTAGTCCAGGTAGCGGCTCGCCAACAGTTGGTCCGCGAGCATCGAGAGCAAAGTCGGTGACAGGCAGATCGTGAGGCGAAACCGGGACCCGCGTGCCGTTGCCTCCCGGAGCAGGGCGAGCAGGGGCAAATAGCAATCGGTGATAGCCTCGAACAGCCAGTGCTCCTCCAGGTGCCTGGCGTGCTCCGGGTGTCGGACAAAGGGCAGGTGCGCGTGCAGCAGCAGCGCGAGGTGGCCGTGCTCCCTCACGCGGGCTCGAGCTTGCCCTCCCCCTGGCCCGGGGGGCGGACGATGGCGAGCGAGAGCAGCACAGGGTCTTCTACTGGACGGCGGATGAAGAATCGGCCGTCCTCACCGGTTGGAACGACATGACCGAACAGCTCCACCGTTGAGCCGGGACTCGCGCGTCCCTCGACAATCAGCTCCGCTCGGATCTCCAGGTCGAATCGCTTGGACTGGCTCCCCCGCGGCGCCGCGCTCGACAGGGCAGCACGCGGATCGTAGAGCATCCCGGCCAGCTCGGGCGGTATTTCACGCTCCGGAGTCGACGGCAGCAGGGGCGGCGGCATGGCATCCAAGCCCGTGACGGGAGGGACACTGGCCGCGGTTTGTCCATTCAGCCCCGATCGCGGAACGGCACCGTCCGGGGGCTGTGCGTCCCCGCCCCGCGCCTCCGTTCCTGATGCGTTTCCCCCCGAAGTGGGGGGGCGGGGGCTTGCCTGCGACTCCTCCGGCTTCAGCTCGAGATTTGGAAAGACCGGGTAGAGGGGCTCGCCGACGGCTGCCAGGGCAGCTTCGACGGGCATGTCCTGAGGCTCGGATGGCTCCTGAATTTCGCCGCCTTGCGACGATTCCCGGATCCGGGAATTCTCAGGGGTTGGTTGGATGCTCGAGAATGGTGGGCTCCCAACGGGCAGGGTGATCCGGTTCGAGCGCGCGAGCAGAAGCCAACCCCCGGTGTCTGATTCGAGGCCGAGCTCGCAATCGTACTCGGCGCCATCTCCGTGGAGGGCGAAGCTCTCCTGGCCGTCGCTCTTCGATTCTGCATGTTGCTGAGGAACGCTGTCGACAACCTCTGCCTTTCCATCCCGGCTCAGGCGGCGCAGGTGCAGGACTTGGCGTGCGCTGGCCGCCTGGTCGTGAAACAGGCAGCGGGCCTGTGCCAGCTCTTCCGGCGTCACATACCACTGGGCCTGGAGATGCTCGGGATCCCGGTCGTAGAGCACCAGAGCCGTATGCTCCAATTGGGGTGCAAAGTCGCGTGAGATCTCCTCGGAGAAGGTGCGCAGTGCTCGCGAATCCAGGTCCATTCGGCCGGCTCCTGAGCCTGCGCTCGGAGATCTCCCGATTCCCGCCTTCGTTTCCTGGGGGGGGGCAAATGCCGATCCGAAATCCGACTTCCTGCTCGGGGTCACGTGCCCCCCTGATTGGAGAGCAAGTCGTCCTCGACCCGTGTCAGATCGCGATCCGCCGTCATGGTGCGCTTGTAGAGATGGGGTATCCAGGCATCGCCCCAAAACAGGAAGCAACTGGTCTGGGCTTCCATGATCAGAGCGCGAGCGTGCGCCAATGCCTGCTGGCTTTTCTCGCCCAGCAAGCCTTGCTCGCGCTCGAGATCCCAGTAGCGACGGCTGAGGTCCCGGATGAGCTCAGCGGCCTTCTGTTGGGCCTCCGAGCCCGCCCACCGGCTGAATTCGTGCCCCGCTGTCGAGCCCGCACTCCAGGATCCCGTCTGGACCCGGGCACGCGCCACCGGCGGGTTCTTCTCCAGATAATCGGACAGGGCGATGGGGATCAGACTCGTCTCGCCAGTTCGTGTCCGCTCCATGAGGGGCGCGAAGAAGCGCCCGAAAAAGCCGAGATCCTCGAGTGTCCGGCGAAACCAACCGGTATTCTCGCCGTCGGACCAGGTGGTCAGCAGCCGGGCCTGCGCCGGCCGCGGCGAGCTCTGGACACGCCGCAGGGACTCGCCTGCGAACCAGTCCGGGTCCGTCCCGTTCTCCTGGGCAGTGGAGAGGCCCCGGTCCCGCGGGACTATGGTGATGCAGACACCTTCATGACAGGCGAGATAGGGCCGGTAGATGTCCCTGAGTCCATCCTGCGGCCACACATGGATGCCTTCGACGACCACGTATGAGTAGCCGGCCTTCACCAGGGCAGGGATCATCTCCATCGAAAAGGCCATCTCCGGGGGCCAGAAGCCGCGGGGTGCGCGGCCGAAGACCCTCTCGATGACGGCACGCCCGCGCGTCAATTGCTCTTCCCAGTCGGGCTTGGGGATGAGTGGGAAGATGGGGTGGTAATAGCCCATGCCGACGAGCTCGACATTGGTCGCTTCGCGGTACCGTTCCAGCATCCGGGGAATGTCGACGATGTGTCGGTAGGCGTCGACGACTCCCGGGTCGAGAAGCTGCTCCAAGAGGATGCCCGAAAAGCCCAGGTGAAGGTGGGCCGAGTCACTGTACTCCCGGGCGTACCGGGCAGCCCGCTCGTAACAGCGGATGATCTGTTCCGCGTCTTCGGGACTGGACTGAATGAGGCGTTCGAGATTTCTCGGGGGCTGATGCATGTGCAGCCCCAACGCGTGGTATAGATTGGTCCCCGTCATGAATGGCTTCGAGTATCGAGCTTCGGGTGGTTAGCCTCGCGATTTCTTATCATTAGGCGCTTCATTGGCGCTTGATCTTGGGTTGCTATCCTAATCCCCATCCCTTTCTGTTGAAAAGCGGGTAATTAAGGTCGGAGGCTTCTCCCTCTCAGCGACCTTCCAGCACCACCACGCATCGGGCGCCGACAGGATAGCTTTCCTGCGACCAGATTTCTTGCTCGTCCCTGGCGGAAATATCCTCCGGCTCGGCCCGGGCCGTGTCCAATGCGAGATACCAGGTGCGTCCGTGGGATACCTGCAGCTTGAACGCTCGCGGCTCATCGTTCATGTTGATCAGAATCTGCAAGTCCCCTTCGCCCTCCTGTGTGGCGGCCAGTGTAAAGGCCAGGGTCCGGGTGCTCGGATCATCCCATTTGGGAGGTCCGCCGTCGGAGCCTTGCCAACTGATGTCCGGCAGCATTGCCGATTCACCCTTCGGGCGACCGCTCAAGAAACGCCGACGCTGCAGACTGGGGTGGCGCTTGCGCAGGGCGATCAGCCCTTTGACGAAACGCAACATGTCCGCATTGCGCTCGACGAGCGTCCAGTCGAGCCAGCCCGTCTCGTTGTCCTGACACCAGCTGTTGTTGTTCCCGCCCTGAGTACGCAACACCTCGTCGCCGGCCAACAGCATGGGGATACCCTGGCTCAGAAACAGAAGGCTCAGGAAGTTCTTGATCTGGCGCCTGCGCAATGCGAGCACCTGCGGATCATCCGTCTCGCCCTCGATCCCGCAGTTCCAGCTCAGATTGTCGTTGCAGCCGTCGCGGTTGTGCTCGCCATTGGCTTCGTTGTGCTTGTGCTCGTAGCTCACCAGATCCTGCAGGGTGAAGCCGTCATGGCAAGTGACGAAGTTGATGCTGTTGATGGGCAGGCGAAGGTTCGCCTGGTAGAGATCGCTGCTTCCGGCGATACGGCTGGCCACCTCGCCGATGATGCCGGGGTCGCCGCGCACGAAACGGCGCAGGCTGTCGCGGTAGCGTCCATTCCACTCCATCCAGCGGTAACCGGGAAAGGTCCCCACCTGGTAGAGCCCCGCCGCGTCCCAGGCCTCGGCGATGATCTTGGTACGGGCGAGCACGTCCGACAGCTCGATTCCCCAGAGCAGGGGAGGGTTGTGCAGGGGATGACCGTTCTCGTCCCGTGCCAGGGCGCTGGCGAGATCGAACCGGAAGCCGTCAACATGCATCTCGCGTACCCAATACTCGAGGCACTCGATAATGAAGCGGGCGACGAGCGGATGGTTGGCATTGACCGTGTTCCCGCAGCCCGTGAAGTCCAGGTATCTGCTTTTGTCGATCTGATCGATGATATAAAAGGTTTCGTTCCCGAACCCTTTGAAGCTCATGATCGGGCCGCCGTTGCCGCCCTCGGCGGTGTGGTTGAAGACCACGTCCAGGATCACCCCGATTCCGGCCCGGTGCAGGGCCTTGACCATGTC
>CAYYHR010000066.1:5456-16220 GCA_964471705.1 uncultured Chromatiaceae bacterium | reverse complement strand
GCCTCTTCCAAGCCCTGCCGTGCAGGTAAGGGCTGGCTGATTGCCGAATGTATCGGGTCGGCTCGCTCAGTCAGCTGGGCTGTCGCCGAGGAAGGCGCTTTGACACCCAATGCCGGCTGGGGCGACGCCGAGCCGAGAGCTCGTCGCGACCAGACTACGCCTCGCCCCCAAGAGGGCGAAAAGCTCACCTCCGACCAGCTTCGGCCGACGCCTGTTGAAGCGACCGACCTCGAAATCGATATCCACCATGAGCTCGACGGACCGATCGCCGGCTTCGGCGCACGATTCTGGCAGTATCTCTCCGACCGACACGAGGCGCTCGATGCACTGCTCGATAGCGCAGAAGCAAGCGTATCTCGTGTCGAGTACCAAGACCGCTATCTGTTCAATCCCATTTCCAACGCCATCCTGATCCGCGTAGTTCATGCCCTCGCCGAGCGGATCGGATGCAAACGTTGGCCACAGCCGGAGGTGATTGTGACCACCCTGGGCACCCGGCAACGAAATGCCCGCATGAGTCCGCGCCTCGTCTGGCACGACTGGGAAGACTTGACGGCAAGAGACGCCGCCTTGTCTGGGGGATTGGCCAGCGTCGGAGTCAATTGCCGCCTCACGACGCCCCAAAAACATCAGACATCGCACGGACGCCGTCTGATCGTCGAATTCGATGCAGAAAAGACCCTATTGCTTCGTTTCGATCAAGGCGTCTCCTATTGGCGCCTCGACCGATCCGGCGATCGGCCCGCAGGCCAGTTCGACTTTTCGTGGGACACCCACACGCAAGCCGATACATTGGCCACCATGAACGTCGAGATCGAAGGCTCACCGCAGCCCACGCAGGTATTCGTCTCGGTTCGCTGAAAATCAGTCATCGGGATAGATGAACGGAAGTCCCAGGTGGCGCTCCGGGCCATCTATATGTACCTGGATTGAGTCAGACGGATTGCCGTCAGGCTGCGAGATACACGAAGCAAAACAGTATCCAGGTTCGACCGATGGGGTCCGCGTATGCCCGACCTCATCTCAGCTCCTGGTCGTTGTCACAACCCCAGCTCCTGCCAGCCCTCGATGCGCTTGACGGAAACTGAAAAAGGAGTACCCAGCGGTTGAGCGAAGAAGGGGATCCACAGTCTCTCACCGATGCAGGGCTTCACAAGGAATCAGTATCAATCGAGGGCGGCCTCGATATCCGTCTTGGAGAAGTCGTCACCCTTGAAGAGCAGGGGAAGTCAGGTCATTTTCGCCAAGGCATACATAAAGCAATCGGCGAAGTTGAGACGCGCCGGGTGATTACCCTTCCCGACGACGACTCCCGCTTCGAGATAATTTGCAGCTGAGATCAGGCGCACTTCTGCCCCTGCCATTGCATCCGCATAGCGTTTTGCATCGTCCTCGGCAAAGAGAATTGCCAGGATTGCAAAGGTGTCGATGATCATCGGGGAAGGCCGCGCTCATCATAGAGCAGATCCCCGTGATCGGTGAGATCGCGCCGTCCATAGGCTGCACACCTCTTCCCGATCGCGAGCAGGTCAGCTGCGAGCGCCTCCCGATCGCGTTCTCGGCTTGCGCGCTGGAGGCGCTCACGGAGTGCTTCGATAACGGCTTGCGTCTTGCTCTCTCCGGTAAGCTTGGACAAAGCATCCACTAGGCGGTCGGCCTCTGCATTCTTGATGTTCAACGACATGTTGGTTCTGCAATGGTAGAAATCACATCCGTATTTCTACCATCCACGCCATGGTAGACTCAAAGTCAGGATCCTCCGCCGCCTCGCCTTTACAGCCCCAGCTCCCGCCAGCGCGTCTCGATACGCTTTACGGAGACCGGGTAGGCGGTGCCGAGCTGTTGGGCGAAGAGGGAGACGCGCAGCTCTTCGAGCATCCAGCGGATCTCATCCAGACGGGGGTCGCGGCGTCCTGCCTCGCGGGCGGCGGCTGCGCGCTCGCGCCATTTCTTCTGCAACGGCTCCATCTCATGCAACCACTGCTGGTCCTTGCCTGCGGCATGGGCGAGCTTTTCGGCGCGTATTTCCAGGCCCTTCAGGAACCGCGGGTAATCCTTCAGATGCTCGTATGGAACCTGCTGCAGGAAGCCGCGGAACACCAGGGAGTCCAGGTGCTCGCGCATGTCCAGGAGCGAGGGCATCCAGTTGCTCTGGGTGATGCCGGCGATGCGCTTGCGGATGGCCTGGTACCGGGAAAGGATCCGCTCTGCCAATCGGCAGACCTCATTGGCCCGGGACATGAGCCGCGGACGGTTCTTCTCCAGGCGCTCTGCGAAGGTCTCGCGATCGCGAATCGGTGGGCGGTCCTCGAGGAAGGTCAGGTCGAGGATCAATGCGAGCAGCTCGTCAGCCAGGTCTGGGAAATCGGAATCGGCCTCCCCTTGCGGCTTGGGTGCCTTGGCGTACTGCAAGCGCATGCGATCCAGCCCCGGCAGGCTTCTGCGCAGAGAGCGCAGGTCGGGTCCCAGGTGCAGCATCAAGAGCCGACGCAGCCCTGCACGCATGGCGATCGCAGCGCTTTCATCCGAGTCCAGAACCCGAATGGCGACGCTGTCCCCATGGTCCACCAGGGCCGGATAGCCGCGCAGCCTCATACCTCCGCGGTCTAGCTCCAGGCTCTGGGGCAGCGCCTCGAAATCCCAGCGCTTGATCCCCTCCCGCTCCAGCCCGCCGGAGGGAATGGTCGCGAATTGCTGCTGCCCCGCGCGGCCATGGTCGCGCTTGAGCCGTGGGAAGTCCTCGCCCACCGCGACCTGATGCCCCCGCTCGTCCACCAGACGGAATTTCATGCGCAGGTGGCACGGGACAGCGGACCAGTCCCAGGCATCCTCGGAGACTTGGATCCCGGTCATCTCTTTGAGTGTCTCGCCGACTGTCTCGACCAGGGGGCGGTCCGAGGGCGTCAGCCGCTCTGCGAGCCGTTTCGCCGTTTCCGGAATGGGGACGAACGCCTTGCGCGTCTGCTTGGGCAAGCCCCGCAACAGGGCGGTCAGCAGCTCTTCGAGCAGGCCCGGAACCAGCCATTCGCAGCGCTGCAATGAGACCTGGTTGAGCAGCGGCAAGGGGACCGTCAGGGTCACCCCGTCGCCGACGCTGCCGGGATCGAAACGGTACTCCAAGGGTAGCCGGGTAGCCCCGACCTGGAGGCCGTCGGGGAATGCCTGCTGGGTTATCTCCCCAGCCTCCCGGCGCATGACATCGGTCATGCGCATGTGCAGAAGCTTGGGGTCCTTGCGCGTTGCCTTGCGCAGCCAGCGCTCGAAGCGGGGCTTGGAGTAGATGCCGTCCGGCACCCGCTGGGCGTAGAAGGTGTAGATGGCCTCTTCGTCCACCAGGATGTCCCGGCGGCGGGATTTGGCCTCCAGGTGCTGGACGTACTCGATTAGCTCGCGGTTGTGACGCCAGAAGGGGGCGCGGGTCTCGAAATCTCCTTCGGCCAGTGCCCCCTCGACCAGAGCAAAACGCAGGAAGATCTCCCTCGACTCGGCGGGATCGATGGGGCCGTAGTTGACACGGCGCTTGGGGACGATGGTGACCCCGTACAGGGTCACCTTCTCGTAGGCGGCGACTTGGCCAGATTTGGATTGCCAATGTGGCTCCGAGTAGCTGCGCTGCACCAGGTGGGCGGCGGCGGACTCGATCCAGCCGGGCTGGACCTTGGCGACAATGCGCCCGTACTGGCGGGTCGTCTCGACCCGCTCGGCGGCAATGATCCACTTGGGGGACTCCTTGAAAAGCCCGGAGCCGGGGTGGATGTAGAAGCGGCTGCCGCGCGCACCCAGGTACTCGCGCTTCTCGTGCTTGAAGCCGATGTTGCTCAGCAGGCCGGTCAGGAGCGCGCGGTGGATCTCCTCGTAGCTGCCGGCGGCTTCGTTCTCCTTGAAGCCCATCTCGTGCATGGCCAGACGCAGCTGGGTATGGATGTCGCGCCACTCTTGAACCCGGTTCCAGGACAGGAAATGCCGCTGGCAAAGCTTTCGAAACTTGTTTCGGGACAGCTGATCGCGCTCTTGGTCCAGAAACTGCCAGAGGCTCAGGAAGGTCAGGAAATCCGAGCTCTCATGGAAGAAGGTGGCATGGATCTCGTCCGCTGTCTGCTGCTTCTCCAGGGGCCGCTCCCGGGGGTCCTGGACGCTCAGGGCCGCGGCGATGATCAGCACCTCGGCCAGGCAGTGATGATCCACCGAAGCCAGCAGCATGCGCCCGATGCGCGGGTCCACGGGCAGGCTGGCGAGCTGCCTGCCGAGCCGGGTCAAGCAGCCTTCTCCGTCCAGGGCTGCGAGCTCTTCCAGGGTCCGGTAGCCGTCCGAGATCAGCCTCGTGTCTGGCGGGTCGATGAAGGGGAACGCCTCGATGGACCCGAACCCCAGCAGCTTCATCTGCAGGATGACTGCCGCCAGGTTGGTGCGCTGGATCTCGGGCTCGGTGTACTCGGACCGGGCCTCGAAGTTGTCCTCCGAGTAGAGGCGGATGCAGATGCCTTGCGCGACCCGCCCGCAGCGCCCCTTGCGCTGGTCGGCCGATGCCTGGGAGATGCGCTCCACCGGCAGGCGCTGCACCTTGCTGCGGTGGCTGTAGCGGCTGATGCGGGCGAATCCGGGATCGATCACATAGTGGATGCCTGGGACGGTCAGGGAGGTCTCGGCCACGTTGGTTGCCAGGATCACCCGCCGGGTGCCGTGGGGCTGAAAAACCCGTGCCTGCTCGCGAGGACCCTGACGGGCGTACAGGGGCAGGATCTCGGTGGAGGGCGGATGATGCTTGCGCAGGGTCTCGGCCGTCTCGCGGATCTCCCGCTCGCCGGAGAGGAACACCAGGACATCACCCCGCCCGAGACCCTTCTCTTCCAGGGCCAGCTCATCCAGTGCCCCGGAGATGGCCAGCTGCATGGCATCATCCCGCTCGCCGACGTTCTCGTCCTCAGGCGGACGGTAGCGCACCTCCACCGGATAGGTGCGACCGGAGATCTCGATGATGGGGACTTCAGAAAAGGAGTCAGATCCCTTTTCTGGATTCGGACTGCTGTGCCCGTGGATGGCCAATCCTGAAGAAAAGGGATCTGAGCCCTTTTCTTTCTTTTCTCTAAAATGCGCGGCGAATCGCTGCGGGTCGATGGTCGCTGAGGTGACGATGAACTTCAGGTCCGGTCGCCTCGGTAGCAGGCCCTTCAAATAGCCGAGCAGGAAGTCGATGTTGAGGCTACGCTCGTGGGCCTCGTCGATGATGAGGGTGTCGTACTCGGTAAGGAACCGATCGTGTTGGATCTCCGCCAGTAGCATGCCGTCCGTCATCAGCTTGACGGATGTCTCGGGCCGTACCCGGTCGTGGAAGCGCACCTTGTAGCCCACCAGAGCTCCGAGATCGGTTCCAAGCTCCTGGGCAATGCGGCTCGCCAGGCTGCGCGCGGCAATACGCCGCGGCTGGGTGTGACCAATCCGGCCGGCAACACCTCGTCCAAGCTCCAGGCAGATCTTCGGGATCTGGGTGGATTTACCAGAGCCCGTCTCGCCGTACAGAACCACCACTTGGTGGTCGCGGATCAGCGCCGCCACCTCGTCGCGACGCTCGCTGACGGGAAGCTCTGGGGGATAGACGATCGCCGGAACCTGTGCACGGCGGCGCGCCAACAGGGCTTGGGACTGCCGAATGGCCTGCCGGAGCTTCTCCAGCCCCAGGTCGATGGGCTCACCCTGCTGCACGCGCTGTCGCAGAGAGCGAAGACGACGACGCAGAGATTGCCGGTCGGCAATAAGGCAGCCGTCAAGATCCTGAGAATCAGGCAGTCGGTGGGAGCTCGGGGAATGCGGCAAACGCTCTGCCTCTTCGATGAGAAATGGACCCGAACACCGAACAGTGCCACGAGTGAAATCTTCCTCGGGCTTCAGGCGGACGGATTGGAAGCGACCTGTTCGAAGTACACCGCATCCGGGGTGCGCCGGTCCAGTGCGTTGTGATTGCCTGAGGTAAGATTGCGGCCTCGGCGTAACAGCGCATCCCTCGCGGCACATGTACCCGGAAACGGCTCGAGGTCGACGACCCACACAGGCTCGTTGAGCCCCGTAGCGAGATAGACGGCGTCAGAGCTCATCAGCCATGTACTTACCAGACCATTTCAGGTAAACAAATCCAGAACGCATCTCGGTGCTCATTGAATGGTATCCCTTCGGAATACTGGTTACTGCTCCTGACGGCGTGCCCATTGTCAGTCATCTGTCTTTTCTGTTCGACCAAAGGACAGAGCCAAAAGGCAGACTGCTTTGCCACATGGCCCGCGCAAATCCTCAATGGCAACACTTTATTTGTCGGGCGAGCGCCGCTCGCGGCTTCTCGGCATGATCGTAGGCTTTGAGATCGGAATCACCGATATTCGAGCCAAGTTCAAGCTCAGCAAAAACCGCTCCGTTGAAGACCAGCGTCGTGTGTCCCAGGAGCTGGGAGGATCTACAAGTCAAACCGTATCTGCCGTTGCGGAGCTGATGCAGTGGAATGGCCGCGCTGAGCTCAAATAATCCGTTCGAGAGGGATTCTCCAGCTGCATAATCGACAAAATCGGTGGCGGCTCGATGGCCGAGCCTCTCTACTCCCACCACAAGGATGGGATCCCCCTCGGCTCCAGCGAGCTGCCATGCTCAGTCACGAGGAGAAAGCGATATGAATAACTTCGTGATGTATACAGACAAAAATATCGAAGCGGAAGAAATCGCCGAGCTCATGGATTCAGTAGGCTGGGGCAGGAAAGAAGAATATGATCCGAGCAGCATCCTGCGCTCATTGAATAATTTTCCGTTTATTGCTTACATCAGGACTGACCGAAGACACAAAGGAATTCTTCTTGAAGAATGGTTACACGGAGCCAAAAAGAAGGGTGTTCGTGGTCTCCAAACGAAATAGTGCATAGCGAGGCAAATGCAGTCGGTGCGCAAGTAAGCTACAGCCATGCCCGAAGGCGATACGATCCACAAGATCGCCGGCTATCTCGCGCCGCGGCTCAGGGGCCGCAGGATATTTCGGCTGATTGCGTCGGACCCGGCGATGGCAGAGCGGTGCGCCGGACGACTCATCCGCCGGGTGGTCGCGAAGGGTAAGCACCTCTTCATCGAGCTGGACAACGACTGGGTCCTGCGCAGCCATTTGGGGATGTACGGCTCCTGGCACAGGTACCGGGAAGGGGAGGAATGGCGCAAGCCGCGCCGGCAGGCATCCCTGGAGATCGCGACGGAGGGCGAAGTCTACGTCTGTTTCAACGCCAAGGAGGTGGAGCTGATTCAGGCGACGAGCGTGCGCCGGCGCATTCTGGATACGCGCCTGGGCCCGGACCTCACGGTGCCGATGATCGACCTGGCCCGGGTGGTGTCCCGGGCACGGGAGATCCCCAGCGAAGATTGGCTGATCGCCGACCTGCTGCTCGACCAGCGGGTCGCCGCGGGTATCGGCAACGTCTACAAATCCGAGGTGCTCTTCATCGAGGGCATCCTGCCGCAAAGACGGCCCTGGGCAGTGAGCGATGTGCAGCTGGAGCGCTGCTACGCGACGGCGGCGGACCTCCTGCGGCGGAATCTCGGGGGCGGGCCCAGGACAACCCGTTTCGTGAAGGACAGGGCCGGCCGGCTCTGGGTCTACGGACGCGCCGGTCTGCCCTGCCTGCGCTGCGGGGAGCGGATCAGGGCGGCGCGCCTCGGCAAGGATCACAGGCCGACCTTCTGGTGCCCGGCTTGTCAGACGTGAAGGGGCGCTGACGCCTCGGGGCCTCGCAAGCGCCGAGCTCCCCGCTATGTCCGATCAATAGCCCTCCATCTCCTTGTCCTGGAATGGCAGCTTGGGGCCGTGACCGAGTATGCGCTCCAGGATGCTGTTCATGGTGAAGCTGTCGTTGTCGAAGCCGCCGTGGGAAGTGCTCCGCGTGATCTTGCCCCTTTCTCCATGCGAGTAATGGATGGTCAAGCCCGGCTTCTGGTCCAGTTTCTCGGTATAACGCTGCATGCCCAGAATCGGCTTGTCCAATCGTCGCTCCAGGGCACGCGACACCAGGTAAAGCAGGGACTTGCGGTACACCTTGGCTACGTTGTCGTCCCGCTCCAGCTTGTCCGTCAGGTTGTAGATGTCCAGCACCGGCAGGCGCGCGATCCCGGCGCCCGCCCCATCGCCCAGCCGCGGGGCATAGTGGCTCTCGAAAAACTCCAGGGTACAGGCCGGGGCCATCAGGCTGCAGCTGCGGATCAGGTCGGGCAAGTCCAAGGTGTCCAGGGCATCGAGCAGGTGGCCGACCAGCACACCGCCGGTGCTGTGGCCGGCCAGGTGGATCTGTATGCCGGTTCCCTGTAAGGCCTGGGCAAAGGTACGGATCACCGCCAGGCCGTCCGGGACGACACCCGCAGAGCCGACCTCGAAGGGCAGCCTGGCGTCGCGCTTCATCTCGTCCCAGACGGGGGTGACGGGCTTGCGCACGACGTCCTCGATCATGGTGTCGCTCTGGTTCGTCAACCTCTCCTCGAGGTCGCCAAAAAAGCCCTCCATGCGCCGTCCGGTGAAGGCGCGTAGCACTGAGTCCTTGACCTCCTCGGCGAGTCCGGTGTCGTACATGATATGAAAGGGGTAGATGCGATTGCGCTTGAACCCTTCTTTCAGGGCGGCGACACGGCGTGCCGAGTCTTCGGGACTGTTCAGCCCGCCGTGGGCATAGATCAGCAGGTGATCGTATTTCTTCTGATCGACGGATGACCGGATCAGGTCGGCTGTCTTCTGCACGTCGTCCAGCGTGCTCCAGTAATCGCCGCGGGGCTTGAAGCTGCCGTCATCGAAATGGACGAAGTGACCGGCGATCTCCAGGCGTTTCGGGGCACCCCTACCGGCCTCCGCCCCGTAGGTTACGAGTGAGCGGGCGGTGAGTCCGAAGATCTGCGGCGTGGGGATGGCCAGGCGGAATACCCAGCCGTCGTTCACGTTGTCCAACCAGTCTTCATACAGCCACAGGGCGAACCCCTTGCTGCCCCAGCCCGGTCCCCAGGAATTCTGCACGATGAAACCGCGCTCGTCGTAGCCGACGATGGCGAAGGCATGACCACCCGTCTGGTGGTCACTGGGCCGGATGAGTGCCAGATCCGAGCGTGCCGCACGTCTGGGATTCGACCAGCCGGAATGCACGTCGGCGGAAACATAGATGGCGCCGACCTCGTTCAGGGCGGCGTGGTAATCGTTGATCTCCGGGCGCAGGCGATAATAGGCACCCAGCGGGTGTGAGCGGGCGGCGCGGGCACGCTCGACGGTCAGCCCCCCCAGCTGGTCAGCAGCATAGGGCCAATCCTCCTCGCTACACACTCCCATGTTCTTCCAGCCCCGGATGGCCCCACGGCAGCTGGACCCGGCATAGTCCTCACCGGGCCATTCGTCGTGCTTTTTCGCCAGTTCGTACAACATGCGCGTACTGGCGCTGAATTCCAGGCTTCGTGTCCTTGCGTTCAGCAGATTGATGACGGCGGCCAGCCCGAAGCCGGTACATGCCCCCTCTTGTCCCTGGTCGAGGATCTTCGATACCGAGCTGCGGTTGTCCAGATGGGGCTGAAGTTGTATCAGAGCGGGCTCGTACATCCGGTCCCGAATATCGGGGGGATCCTTGCGTGCATTGAGTGTGCGTTGCACACCCTCGGCCTTCATGGTACGAAAGGCTTGTTTCTGCATCGTCGGCTCCTTGTATTCCCTGCGTTGTGCGTGGCCCTTCAAGACTAGGATGTTTGCCGGCAATCCGCTAGAAAGTGCACATTCGCGGGCACCACGAGAGAGTCGATAGATCCGGTTTCTAGTACGAGGCTTGTCGAGCATGAAGGCGATGGTCATCGAGCGGATCGGCCCTTTGCAGGACCAAGCGGTTCCGGTCACCCAAGTGGAGCTTCCCGTGCCGGAGCCCATGGCGGGCGAAATTCGGATCAAAGTCTCCGCCTGCGGCGTCTGCCACACCGAGCTCGACGAGATCGAAGGACGCACGGCCCCTCCGCGGCTGCCGGTGGTGCCGGGCCACGAGGTGATCGGTCGTGTGGACGAGCGCGGTCCCGGGGCGAGCCGCTTCGCGCTCGGCGAGCGGGTCGGGGTCGGCTGGATCCATGCCTCGTCCGGAGCGGACGACGAGAACCTGAGTCCCGACTTTCGGGCCACCGGCCGCGATGTCGACGGGGGTTACGCCGAGTACATGTGCGTGCCGGAGACCTATGCCTATCCCATACCGGACGTCTTCTCCGACGCGGAGGCTGCGCCCCTGCTGTGCGCCGGTGGGGTCGGCTACCGCTCCCTCATGCTGACTGGGATCGAAGACGGTCAGACGCTGGGACTGACCGGGTTCGGCGGCTCGGCCCACCTGGTGCTGCAGTTGGCCCGTCACCTCTATCCGAATACCGGGGTCTACGTCTTTGCCCGCGACCCAGAGGCTCGCGCCTTCGCCCTGGAGCTGGGGGCCGTCTGGGCGGGTGATACCGCGGAGCGGTCCCCGGTGCCCCTGCACGCGGTCATCGATACGACGCCGGCCTGGAAGCCGGTGGTGGAGGCCTTGGCCAATCTGCGCCCGGGGGGCCGCTTGGTCATCAACGCCATCCGCAAGGAGGAGAGAGACAAGGACGAGCTGCTGCGGCTCAGCTACCAGGATCACCTGTGGCTGGAGAAGGAGATCAAGTCCGTGGCCAACGTGACGCACCGCGACATCGCCGAGTTTCTGCCCCTGGCGGCGGAGATTCCCTTGCGGCCCGAGGTTCAGACCTACCCGCTGGAGGAAGCGGGCC
>CAYYHR010000066.1:0-5356 GCA_964471705.1 uncultured Chromatiaceae bacterium | reverse complement strand
GCGGAGATTCCCTTGCGGCCCGAGGTTCAGACCTACCCGCTGGAGGAAGCGGGCCGGGCGCTCCTGGAGCTGAAGCACGGACCTGTACGGGGTGCCAAGGTCCTCCTGATCGGCTGAGCGCCGATGGCCAGGAGGTCGGACAGCGGGGATCGGGTCGGATGCCGGGTCTGCCGTTCGCCTGTGGATCTTGGTCTTGACCCAGGGAAAAGCAGTTGAACCGCCAAGGCGCCAGGATCACCAAGTTTTACGAGGAAAATTCCCGAATAAGGCGATCACATTTCGGGCGAGCATCCCGCTGCGCTTATCTTGATGTTTTTCTTGGTTTTCTCTGCGCATTGGCGGGTCCAATTGCCGAATTTAGGGTGAATGGCGGGTCCGGGATCTTCTGTCCCAAGGCCGAGGAGTCCCAAGGGGGCGTGACAGAATAGCCCAGGGCAACGCCCTGGGTAACGATGAAGGGGAATCAGCCCTGAAAAGGCGTGACATCTGAGCGGCTGTCTCTGTCACGCCCTTTTAAGAGCTGGATCGGCACGGTAACCAACCCAGGGCTACGCCCAATGCCATTAAGTTAATCCGTCATTCCGCCAGGGAGTGGCGGAATCCAGTTACATGGACGTGATCATATGCCCACCCTCCGTGGCCCCTGGGTCCCGGCAATCCCTACCGGGACGACGGATCTAGCCGCCGCGCGGGCGAACCTGGACCTTTACCGCTCTTGCTGGTCCGGGTCGGCCCCTGCCCCATTACGTCCCTCTGACACTCCCCCTACTCGCTGATCGGCGGCTCGACCGCATCCAGCTCATCCAGCTCGGGGTCGTGGGCGGCCTGAAACTGCTCCACCACCTCAGCCGCTGCACCCGTCTCAGCGAAGCGGGCGATGTGGTAGAGCGCCTCGCCCTCATTGACCAAGGGTAGGTTCACCTTGCCGATGATCAGGCCGGCAACCGGGGATTGGACGGGCACCTCGCTTTCTCCCAGGGGATCGGCGATCCAACCCAGGGTTTCTTCCTTCGCCACCCTGGCCCCCAAGGGCTTGGCAGCCCGCAGGATCCCGCTCTGCGGCGCCCGCACCCATTGGCTGGAGCGTGCCACCACCGGCTCGGGCCGGCCTCCGCGCCGGGACCTCGAGCCGGAGCGCAGCATCCCCAGCTCCCGCATGACTCCGATGATCCCGCGCACCCCGGCGCGGATGACCAGCTCGTCGAAGCGCAGGGCCTCGCCGCCTTCGTAGATGAGCACGGGCACACCTAGTGTCTGCGCCGCCTCCCGCAGGGAGCCGTCCCGCAGCTCCGCATTGAGGATGACCGGGCTCCCGAAGGCCTTGGCCAGGCGCTCCAGCAGGCCCTGCTCGTCGAAGCGCGCACGGATCTGCGGCAGGTTCTCCCTGTGCACGGCGCCCGTGTGCAGGTCGATCCCGTAATCGGCGTTGGACACCACCTCCGCCAGAAAGGCATTGGCCAGGCGTGCCGCCAGGGATCCCTTTTCGGAGCCCGGAAAGGACCGGTTCAGGTCGCGCCGGTCCGGCAAGTATCTGGACCCGCGAACGAAACCGTAGACGTTGACCACAGGCACCGCGATCAGGGTCCCGTGCAGACGCTTCAGCGCGGGCGAGCGGATCAGCCGGCGGATGATCTCCACCCCGTTGATCTCGTCGCCGTGCACCGCGGCGCTGACGAAGAGACTTGGTCCGTCGCGCCGGCCGCGGATCACCTGCGCCGACATCACCACCGGCGTGTGGGTGTAGAGCAACGGCATCTGCAGCTCGATTGCCTGACGGGATCCGGATCGGATCTCCTGGCCACCGATGATGAGCTTTTCGGGCACTTGGCTCAGCCGCGCCCGCGAGTTCGCGTCTTACCCTGAGCGGCGTTTTTCTCGATGAACTGGATGATCATGCCCGCAATATCCTTGCCGGTAGAGCCCTCGATTCCTTCCAGGCCCGGAGAGGAGTTGACCTCCATGACCACAGGGCCGTGATTCGAGCGCAGCAGGTCCACGCCGGCGACGTTGAGCCCCATGGTCTGGGCCGCGCGCACCGCGGTCGATCGCTCCTCGGGTGTGATACGGACGACCGTCGCGGTGCCGCCCCGGTGGAGATTAGAGCGAAACTCACCTTCCTTGCCCTGGCGTTTCATGGTCGCTACCACTTTATCCCCGATTACGAAGCAGCGCAGATCCGCACCGCCGGCCTCTTTGACGAACTCCTGGACCAGGATGTTCGCCTTCAGGCCCATGAATGCCTCGATCACGCTCTCGGCGGCCTTGTGCGTCTCGGCGAGCACCACGCCAATCCCCTGGGTGCCTTCCAGCAGCTTGATGACCACTGGCGCGCCGCCGACCATCTTGATCAGATCCTGTATGTCGTCCGGTTTGTGGGCGAAGCCGGTGACCGGCAGGCCGATACCCTTGCGTGACAGGAGCTGCAGCGAGCGCAGCTTGTCACGGGAGCGGGTGATGGCTACGGACTCGTTGAGGGGGTAGGTGCCCATCATCTCGAACTGGCGCAGCACCGCGGTGCCATAGAAGGTGACCGAGGCTCCGATGCGGGGAATAACGGCGTCGAAGGCCTCCAAGTCCTCACCCTTGTAGTGAATACCGGGCCGGTGGGAGGCGATGTTCATGTAGCAGCGCAGCACGTCGAGGACACGGGCCTCGTGCCCGCGCTCGGTTGCCGCTTCCACCAGACGCCGCGTGGAGTAGAGCTTTGCGTTGCGAGAAAGGATTGCGATCTTCATGAGCTTGTCCTCGATCCTGTCTGATCGGTTGTAGAGCCCGGATAGAGCAATTCGAGATCCGGTCGCTTCCCGACGAGGTAGGAGGCCCCCGGGTCTACCAGTATCCGCTTTGCCATCGCGGTACGGCCAAGCAGCATGCGGAAGATCATGGTATCTCGGTCGGTAAGGGTAATCTCCACCGGCCACTCGGCATCCCCGAGGCGCAGGGGTGTCTCGATGACCCAACGGCTCTGTCGATGACCGCCGGAATCCGTCACCTCCCGCTGGTCCAGGAGGTCGCAGGTACAGGTGATCGCCAGGTCGCGGCGGTGCTGCAGCGGGTGTATTCCAAAACGCACCCGGCTCTTTCCGCCGCTTCGAAAGCGCTCGGTGAAGAAGGCATGCAGGGCGCAGGTGCGTGCCCCCGTGTCGACCTTGGCCTTGACGGCGGGGATCCCCAATGTGGGCAGGGCGATCCACTCGCGCCAGCCGACGAGGATCTTGTCTCTGCCTGGATGGATGGAAGACATGTCGATTCCTTCCGCTTCGAGGGGAGCTTTTTCGGGCGGGCAAGGAGCCGCCGGCGCCGCAGAGAATGCTCCCATGGTATCAAGATCGAAGGGATGGCTCTCGCGGGAACCTCGAATTTTCCAAGGTGTCCTTGACGAGCAAAGGATTCAGTTGCCTACCCATACGGTCCGATTGCAAACTTAGCCGCCCACCGACTCCTAACGATAGACCTTCGAAAGGGGCAGGTGCCCAACCACTGAGCTGCGAGCTATGAAACACACGATAGGTATCTTCGGCGAGGTCCTCTTCGACTGCTTTCCCGACGGACGGGAGGTCCTGGGTGGTGCACCCTTCAATGTCGCCTGGCACCTGCATGCCTTCGGGCAGTCGCCGGTATTTGTCAGTCGTGTCGGTGACGACGAGGCGGGGCGCCGGATCCGGGAGGCCATGGCTTCTTGGGGCATGCGGCTCGAGGGTCTCCAGGTCGATCCGGAGCATCCTACCGGCCGCGTCACCGTCACCCTGGAAGGCGGCGAGCCGAGCTACGAGATCGTCGCCGACAGCGCCTACGATTTCATCGCCGCCGATCAGCTCCCCGAGACGGATGCGGGGCTCATCTATCATGGCAGCCTGGCGTTGCGCAACGGCGTATCCAGAGCCGCCCTGGAGAAATGGAAACTTCAGTCCGGGGCAACGCTCTTCGTCGATGTGAACCTGCGCAGCCCCTGGTGGGAGCGCGAAAGCGTCTTGGCGCTGCTCAGGGACGCCGACTGGGCGAAGCTCAACCGCGACGAGCTCGAGCTGCTCGGCGACGGCGGGGCCGATGAGATCGCCTCGGCGGAGCCTTTCCGTACCGCGCATGACCTCCGAGGACTGGTTCTCACAAGGGGCGCAGAGGGGGCCGTGGCCTTGGAGGATGGTGCGGAGCCGGTGGAGGTCAGGCCCGAGCCCGTGACGCAGATCGTCGACGCAGTCGGTGCCGGCGACGCATTCGCCTCGATCCTGATCCTGGGGCTTCGGGTCGGCTGGCCGCTGGCGACCACGCTCGAGCATGCTCAGGCGTTTGCCTCGGAGCTGGTGCAGCAGCGCGGCGCGACCCTCTCCGATCCGCAGCTCTATCGGTCCTTTGCCGAGCGATGGGGGCTGACCACCGACTAGCCTGCCGACGCTCGAATAACGCTCACAACGGCTCAGGCCAAGGGTAGGCCGGCATCCCTATGCCGACACTGGGATACCGGAGATGGCGGCAAGGTGTTGCCGCCCTACAATCTATTCACTGTCGATTCCATTTATGTACGAACAAGTCTCCCACGCCCTCCTGAACGACATCCTCGACGAGCTCAGACCGGACCTCAAGCGCGAGGACCTGCGCCATTTCTACACGCGGCTCGGCGCGAACTTTTACGCGATTCACAGCCTCTTCTCCCACCTCTACGGCCGCCGCGAGGACTTCTTCGAGCAGATGACGGCCTTGGTGGATCGCCTCGCCCGCGCCTACGTGGACCGCCCGGCGGACCTCGAGCGTGTCGACATGGCCCGCGAGGAAGACCACAACTGGTTCCTGAGCCAGGAGCTCGTCGGCATGGCGCTCTACTGCGACGGCTTTGCCAGCAACCTGGCGGGACTCGAGGCCCGCCTGCCGTACCTCTCTGAGCTCGGCGTGAACATGATCCACATCCTGCCGATTCTCGCCTGCCCGGAGGGGGCGAGTGACGGCGGCTACGCGGTCAAGGACTTTCGCGACGTCGATGAGCGTTTCGGCACCTTGGACGATTTGCGCAGTCTCGCCGAATCCATGCACAAGCGGGGCATGCTGCTGACGCTCGACGTGATCGTCAACCACAGCTCGGACGAGCACGTCTGGGCGGCGCGCGCCAAGGCCGGGTACCCGGACTTTCAGGACTTCTACTACATGTTCGACAACCGGGACATGCCGAACATGTTCGAGGAGACCATGCCGGAGATCTTCCCCGAGACATCCCCCGGAAACTTCACCTGGGATCCGACGCTCGGCAAGTGGGTGATGTCGGTCTTCAACAGCTACCAGTGGGACCTCAACTACACCAACCCGCGGGTACTGATCGAGATGGTGGACATCATCCTCTTCTGGGCCAACCAGGGGGCGGACATCG
>CAYYHR010000065.1:0-16280 GCA_964471705.1 uncultured Chromatiaceae bacterium | reverse complement strand
ACCTTGGCGCATCAGCGTGGGGGCGCATCTTGGATTTTTTCACAACCTCTCAGGTCTCCGGCGCGGTGCCTGATAGCGAAGGTCTCATTGAAAAGGCCCCCGAAGCGGGCGGCGGCTTGGGAGGCTTGCTCGGCGGCGTTGCCTCCGCCTTGGGCGGCTCCCAGCTTGGTGAGCTGGCCTCCTTGGCCGGCGGGTTCTCCAAGCTTGGCCTGGATGCGGACATGATCGGCAAGCTCGTTCCCATCCTGGTCTCCTTCCTGGAGTCGAAGGGCGGCGAAGGACTGGCGGGGATCGTGAGCAAGGTCCTCGAGGGGGGCTGACGGTCACCACACGCCGGGGCCGGCAGCCGCGTCTCGGGGGTGGCGGCTCAGGGGGTTCGAGCAAGGGCCCAGACGTCCACCCGCTCGACACCTGACTTCAACAGAGCCCGAGCCAGCTCCGAAACTGTGCTTCCCGTGGTGACCACGTCGTCGACGATCGCCACCCGCGTCACTTCGAGGGGGCGTAGGACGCGGAACGCCCCTCGCACGTTGCGCCGCCGCTCCTTCCGCTCGAGACCGGTCTGCGGTGTCGTCGCAAGGACACGGGCACAGCTGTGCTTTTCGACCCGAAGCGACAGCTCTCGGCCGAGGACACGGGCAATTTCCAGGGCCTGATTGTAGCCGCGCTCGCGCAATCGTCTCGGATGCAGGGGCACGGGTAGAAGCAGATCCGGTCTTTCGGCGTTGCGTTCCAACAGATCGAGTGCCAGGCATTGGCCGAGCAACCGTAGCAGGTTCATGCGGGCGCGAAATTTGGCCCCGCCAACCAGGGCGGGCAGGGGAACCTCGTAACGGAATGCGGTTCGGCAGAGCGCAAAGGGTGGTGGGCGGCGCTGACAGGAGCCGCACAGGGTGCCCGTCGGTAGCTCGGCGGGGAGGGGCTGGGAGCAATGGATGCAGCAGTGCCGATTCGTCGGCAGATCCGCGAGGCATCCCTCACACAGGTCCAAATCGCCCGTTCCGGGTGCGCCGCACAGTACGCAGGTTGGCGCGTAGAATTGCTGTAGAGTCCGCTCAATCAGCCGGCGGAGAACGGGTCGATGTCCCGCGACAGTCGGATTCTGCAACGGTGCTTCGCGCATGGCGTGGCCCAGCTATCGGCCCTCGTTCTGTACCCCATAGTCCCCGGTGTGCCCCGCCCTGTCGTCGATCTCTCGCATGGTCCCGATCAAGCTCGATGGCAGGCCGCGCCAAGCGCTGATCAGCGAGGCCAGAACGGATGCGAGGAAGGGCAGGGATTGTACGAGGAGAACCGCCGCCCAGACCCGGACATCCAGCATGTAGGCGTCGTCACGCATCAGCACGAGGGCCGCCGCTAACCAGAGGGCGATGAGAAACAGGCTTTCCTCCCTGACGTCCGAAACGGCGCGGATCAGGGCCGGGGCCTGGGCCAGCTTGGGAGTCCGGAAGAAACCGAGCCTACGGGTGAAGAATCCGGTCCAGATGGCCCGTGCGACCGTGTGTGACAGGGCAAGACCCGCCAAGGCCGCTGCAAGGCTCTGGCGCAGGGTCGCAGCGACACGGCTCCGGTACAGAAAGAAGCTCTTGGTGACCTTGAAGACGAAGAGCACGAGGGGAATGGCTGCGATCTTGACCAAAGGGGGCATAAAGTCGGAGGGCAAGGCCACCATGCCCACGGACCAGGCGAGTGCCGCCAAGTTGAACAGCAGGTTGAAGCCGTCGGCGAGCCAGGGCAGCCACCCGGCCAGGAAGTGGTAGCGCTGCCCCGCCGTGAGCTTTGACGCCTTGATCCCCAGCAGGCTTTGGTAATGATGGCGGATGGTCATCACGGCACCATAGGCCCAGCGGAAGCGCTGCTTGCTGTAGTCGGCGAAGGTGTCGGGCATCAGCCCGCGGCCGTAGGTGCGCGGGATATAGAATGCCTTGTGCCCGGCCTGGAACAGTCGCAGGCCCAGCTCCGCGTCCTCGGTGATGCACCATTCGGCCCAACCGCCCACGGCTTCCAGAGCGGTCCGGCGGACCATCGTCATGGTCCCGTGCTGGATGATGGCATTACGCTCGTTGCGAGTGATCATACCGATGTGGAAGAAGCCGGCGTACTCGGCCATGCACATCGCCTTGAAGGCATTCTGGGAGCCGTCGCGGTAATCTTGCGGCGCTTGGGCGATGGCGACCCCCGGATCCGAGAAGGCCGGAACCAGATCCCGTAGCCAGGCCGGAGAGACCTGATAGTCGGCATCGATGACGGCGATGACCTCTGCCTCTGCGTCCGTGTTGCGCATGGCATAGTTCAGAGCCCCCGCCTTGTACCCGCTCAGCGGGTCCACATGGAAGAATCGGAAGCGCGGCCCCAGGGTCTCGCAGTGGCTCTGCACCGGCTTCCAGGTGCTCGGGTCCTTGGTGTTGTTGTCCACCACGACGACCTCGAAGCGCGGATAGTCCAGGGCCGCAAGGCTGTCGAGGGTTTCCAGCAGCAGCTCGGGGGGCTCGTTGTAGGCGGGGACGTGAATGGAAACGAAGGGCAGCTCGCTGTCCGACAAGGGCCGCTGCGGGAAGGGTCTGCGCCAACGCTTCACCCACAGGGCCTCGGCCCATTCGTGGGCCTCCGCGAGCAGGAGGACGAGGATTCCCAGTCCCCCTACGAATAGGACCAGCCCGACCGCGACGGTCGGCAGGGTCATGTGCTGTCGCGTGTAGTCGTAGATGATCCATACCGCCGCGGTCGCGATGCCGTAGGTAATGGATGCGAGGAACCACATGCCGCGGGAGCCCAGGGTGGTGCTGTCGCGAAAGACCAGGACCAGGATGAGCACCGCGATGCCGACGGACAGCGCGGCCAGCTCGCGCCACTGGGGAATTCGCACCACGGAGTCTGTGAAGGTGAACTTTGGCTCGCGGTCCGTGCCGTACACCCCCCAATAGGTCTCTATGGCACCCCCGAGCCGGCTCTTCCAGGGCTGATCGAAGGCCTCCATCACATAGTAGATGTAGCCCTCCTCCTCGGCATGGTGCAGGAACCGGCGCAGGAAGCGCGTCTGGTTCTCGAGCGACGCCTCGGCACCCCGGTTCTTGCGACCGTTGCTGGGCCAGCCGACCTCGCCGATGACGATCTGCTTGTTCGGGAACGCGGCCTTCAGCTCCTCGTAGCGGTGTACGACGTAATCGACCGCCTTATCCAGGGGTATGCCCTCCCAGTACGGCAGCAGGTGGACAGCGATGAAGTCGACCTGATCGACCAGCTCCGGATGCTCGAGCCAGACGTGCCAGGGCTCCGCGGTGCTGACCGGAGCCCATACGCCCTTCTTGACCCGCTTCAGATAGGCGATCAGCTCATCGACCTCGAGCTCCTCGCGGAGCAGCGATTCATTGCCCACGATGACCCGCACCACGTTGCGGTGTGAGCGGCGATAGACCTCCACCAACCGCCCGAGCTCCGCCTCGTTGGCGGCACGGTCCGGCCCCAGCCAGGCCCCGAGGGCTACGTTGAGTCCATGGCCCTCTGCCAGCTGGGGAATCTCCGCAAGGGTCTGGGCAACGCTATAGGTTCGTACTGCGTAGGCTTCGTTCTGCAACAGGGCGAGATCTTCGTCGATCTCCATGATGGACGGATATTTGCCCTTGATCGGATCATCGTCCGCCCGCATCGGCTGAAACGAGAATCCCTGAATGCGCTCCGGCCAAGGAGGCTCGTCGGAGGGTCGGTTGAGCAGCCACCACAAGAAGACTGTGAGCAGGGCGATGAGAAGGGCGAACAGGATACCTGCGCGGTTCATGTTCCTCTTCCCTTCGCCATCGGTATTGCTCGATACCATTGCCAGCTGCCCAGCAGCGGCACCAAGTCGTAATGGGCGCCGAGAGCCGTCCTCACCTCCGCTGAAGGGGTCAGCAGAAAGACGTCACTGAATTCGGCGGTGGCTAGATCCTTTTTGCCGTGTGGCATACCTTGGATGACGACCTTGTCGTCGAGGTCATGCGCCAGGGAGAGGGCTTCACCCAATCCCACGTCGCTGTCGCTGATCACCAGCAGAGGGCGCTCGGTCGCGTTCACCAAGGCGGCTACTTCCCGATTGGACGCACTGAAGTTCTTGGTCCACCAAGTGTCGGCGCGAAGTATGTGCCAGTCGGACCAGAGTCCCAGACCCAAAATCAGAATGAGACCCGCACGCGATCCAATCCTCCCACCAGAGCCGGGTGCATTCCACCCCGCCGCCAGCACATAGGCGACGGCAAGCTCCACCGCGACAAAGGCGGGAAGCAGGTAACGTGGGTGCAGCGAGCGGATCCCGCCATTGATCAGGTCCGGTACGAGCACCACTGCGGCGAACGTCAGAAAAAGCGCACAGAGGAAGAGCCTGGGCGAGCGCGGCGCGCGGGTACAAAACCACCAGAGTGCCCATGCGAGCGGAATCAAACCGACGAAAAGAGGCAAGCTGGGCCCGGGGACATCCGCAAACACCCGCACCAGGTTCAGACCCCAGGCCTCAAGCAACCGTTGAAGTGGGACCGCCCGTGCCATCCAGGCAGTTTTCTCCTGGACTCTATCAAAGCCGGAGACCAGGACCACCAGCCAGGGGGAAAACATCAACACCGCAGCGGCTACTGCCGTGCCCCAGGGGCGCAGGCGTGCTATCGCGGCAAACCCCGTTCCGCGGAGCGAAAGCAGGATGTAGACCGCGTGCGCAGCCAGCACCAGGGCGAACAGGAGGTGCGTGTAGAGCCCCAGTGCAGCCAGCACCGAGTAGAGTATCCAATCGCTGGGGCTCTCTCGCCGCAGCGCCCGGAGCAGGGCCGCACTGGCTGCGATCGAAAGGGCGGTCCAGAGGGCGTACTGCCGGGCTTCCTGCGCGTACAGGAGCTGTATGGGAGAGCATGCCGCGAGGGCGGCGGCAACCCAACCGGCAGCCGCGTCATCGAACAGCTCCCAGGCCAGCCAAAAGACCGCCGGCAGGAGTAGGAGCGAGAAGAGCGCGGAAGCCCCGCGCACGCCTGCCAGGGCAGAGGGAAAGACAGGGACGATCGCCCGCGCCGCCAGGTAGAAGAGGGGACCGTGCTCCGGGTGCGTCTTCAGGCTCGTGAGGGTGTCTCCGAAGTCCAGCTCGGGCGAGGGTTGTTGGAACCTCAGCAGGTCTTTGGGGGCGAGACGGCGACCGCTGAGCACCTCCTCGGAGACCTTGTCCGCGTCGAACCCGAAGACACGCAAGAGGCTGAATGCCTCGTCGTGCCAGACAAGCATCCTGTCCAATCCGTAAAGGCGAGCGGCGGATCCGGCGAAGACCACCGCCGTGGCGATCAGGATCAGGATGAGGGGTGCGGAAAAGCGAGCTTTCTGCATGTGCGATTGGGCGGATGAATGGGCGGGTGAAATCGATCTCTGGTCGCGAGTGAAGCCGTGCTCGATGTGGTCCTGCTTGAAGGAGCTTTGCATTATTCTTCCATCATATTGATTCTTGGGCGGCAAGGCACGTCATGTGTAGAAAAATGTCCGGTCCGGGCACACGAAGCACTTTTCGTTGTGTCGATAGGCTGCTCGGGAGGCATCGGGGGTACCGGTGGGGTTTGGTAGGGCTGCGGCGGTAAACCTTTGGGGGTCGTTCGAGTTGACAGCCTCTCGAAAACAGATCACTTTACGCGCTTTACGGCTAGCCATTCCCGGTGCCAAACGAGAGAAAAACAACGAATTGCCTATGACCATCAACACGATCCGACACGACTGGTCTCTCGACGAGATCTCCGCGCTTCTCGATCAACCCTTCAACGATCTTCTGTTCCGTGCACAGTCCGTGCATCGCGCCAACTTCGATGCCAACCGGGTGCAGGTTAGCACCCTTCTCAGCATCAAGACTGGTGCCTGCCCGGAGGACTGCGGCTATTGCTCTCAGAGCGCCCAGCATGACACGGGTCTGGAGCGCGAGCGCCTGCTTCCTCTCGATGAGGTCATGGATGCCGCCCGGGCTGCCCGGGACAAGGGCTCGACCCGCTTCTGCATGGGGGCGGCCTGGCGCAATCCCACGGACCGAAATCTGGATCGGGTCATCGAAATGATCGAGGGGGTGCGGGACCTGGGTATGGAGACCTGCGTCACCCTCGGAATGCTGACCGATGATCAGGCGCACAGGCTCGCTGACGCCGGTCTGGACTACTACAACCACAATCTGGATACCTCGCCGGAATTCTACGGCAAAGTCATTACCACACGTACCTTTCAGGACCGCTTGGATACTCTGGACCATGTACGGCAGGCGGGCATCCGCCTCTGCAGCGGTGGGATCCTGGGGATGGGCGAATCGCGACGGGACCGGGCGTCCATGCTTCACCAGCTCGCCAATCTGCCCGAGCATCCGGAATCCGTGCCCGTCAATCTTTTGGTACAGGTCGAGGGAACCCGCCTCTACGGCGTCGAGGATCTGGATCCCTTCGAGCTCGTGCGCACCATTGCGGTGGCGCGCATCCTGATGCCGCGCTCGTATGTGCGGCTGTCGGCGGGACGATCGGAGATGAGCGACGAGCTCCAGGCTCTGTGCTTCCTCGCCGGTGCCAACTCCGTCTTCTACGGCGAGCGCCTGCTCACGACACCGAACGCCGCGTCCGATCACGACGAGCGGCTGTTCGAGCGCCTGGGACTGGCGTTCGAGTCGGTCGACGCGGCCGAGCGCAGCGAGCCCGGGCCCTGTACGCGGCAGGCCGTCTGAGCTTCAAGTGATGAAGCGTCTTACCGCAGAGCTGGAGCGGTTGCGCAGGGATTCCCTCTACCGTCTGCCGCGTGTGCTCCACGGCCCCCAAGGGCCGTGGCCAGTGATCGACGGGCGGCGCATGCTGGCCTTTTGCAGCAACGATTACCTGGGGCTGGCCAGCCACCCGGACGTGATTGCCGCATTGAAGCGGGGCGCCGATGCCTACGGCGTCGGCAGTGGGGCCGCCCACCTGGTGACGGGGCACAGCGCCGCCCACCAGGCCCTGGAGGAAGCGCTGGCGGAGTTTACCGGCAGGCCTCGCGTCCTGCTCTTTTCCACTGGTTACATGGCCAATGTCGGGGTGATCTCCGCGCTGGCAGGGCGCGGGGATCAGGTCTTCGAGGACAAGCTCAACCATGCCTCCCTGCTCGACGGCGCCCTGCTCAGCCGGGCGCGGCTCAGGCGCTACGCGCACGCCGATTCCTCTGCATTGGCGCGCATGCTCGAAGGGGAGAGCGCCCGCGTCGTCGCTACCGACGGTGTCTTCAGCATGGACGGGGACTTGGCACCCTTGCCGGATCTGGCCAGAGTCGCGGGCAATGCCGGCGCCTGGCTCCTGGTGGACGATGCCCACGGATTGGGTGTAATCGGCGAGGAGGGGCGCGGCAGTCTCGCCCATTTCCATCTCGGGCCGGCGCAGGTGCCGATCCTCGTAGGTACCCTGGGCAAGGCCTTCGGTACCTCGGGGGCCTTCGTGGCCGGCAGCGGGGAGCTGATCGAGAGCCTGATCCAGCGGGCGCGCAGCTACATTTTTACAACGGCACCGCCTCCGGCCATCGCGGAGGCTACGCGGGAAAGCCTGCGCATCGCGCGGCGCGAGTCCTGGCGGCGGGAGCGGCTGCAGTCGCTCATCCGGCGTTTCCGCTCAGGCGCGGCGCAGCTGGGGCTGCCGCTGATGCGCTCGCCGACACCCATCCAGCCCCTGGTCGCGGGTACCGCATGGCAGGCGATGGCGTGGAGCCGGAAGCTCGAGGAGCTCGGCATCCTGGTCAGCGCCATCCGTCCACCGACGGTCCCAGAGGGCTCGGCCCGCCTGCGCATCACCTTTTCCGCAGCGCACGAAGAGGCGGACGTTGACCGTCTGCTGGATGCACTCGGCAAGCTGCGGTGTGGGCAGTCCCAAGCGAGCGTGGCGGCGGCCCTATGAGCTTGTCGGCTCGCTGTCGGGGCTCGGGTCCGGACCTGGTTCTGCTCCACGGCTGGGGTATGAATGCCGGGGTTTGGGAAGGGCTTCCGTCTTCGGTCGCGGCGGGCCGGCGCTTGTGGGAGATAGAGCTGCCGGGTCATGGTGAGAGCCGCTTCCTGCTGCGCCACGACAGCCTCGATGCCTGGGCGGATGCCTGTCTGGAGGCTGCTCCGGAGCGTGCGATTTGGCTCGGCTGGTCCCTGGGTGGACTCATCGCACTGGAGGCGGCGTTGCGGGCGCCGGATCGGGTCTGCGCCCTGGTCCTCATGACCGCCACCCCCAGGTTCGTCCGTGCCCCGGACTGGCCGGACGCGATTGATGCGGATGTACTGGCGCAGTTTCGCGATGGCTTGGTGGCAGATCCGAGGGGGACATTGGATCGCTTTCTCGCCCTGCAGTTGATGGGGGGCGAAGCGGCCCGGGACAGCATGCGGACCCTGCGTCGCGAGGTGGCACAGCGACCGGCTGCGAATCCCCATGCCATGGAGGTCGGCCTGGACCTGCTGCGCGACGGCGACCTGCGGGAGCGTTTCGGCTCCCTCGCCTGCCCCACCCTATGGCTGTTCGGCCGGCGCGACACCCTGGTCCCCGCCGCAGCGAGCGAGGGTATTGCAAGGCTGCTGCCGGGCGCGCGGCAGCGTGTCATCGCCGGTGCCGCTCATGCCCCCCTCCTTTCCCATCCGAGGGAGACCGGCGAGGAGATCCTAGGCTTTCTCCAGGAGGTTCGGTGTTGAGCACAGGTCCCATCGACAAGGGCTTCGCGCGCCGCTCCTTCGAGCAGGCAGCCCCCCGCTATGACGAGGTGGCGGTGCTCCAGCGCGAGATGGCGGACCGCATGCTGGAACGCCTGGAGTATATGCGTCTGGACCCGCACTTGGTGCTGGATCTGGGCGCGGGCACCGGCTACGCGATCGAGGGATTGCAGAAGCGCTTCCCCGAGGCCCGTGTCCTGGCTCTGGACTTCGCGCTGGCGATGCTCCGGCAGGTGCGTGGACGAGGTTTCCCCTTCAGCTCCGCGAGCCCTGTCTGCGCCGATGTGGAGGCATTGCCTTTCGCCGACGCCGCTGTGGACGTCATCTTCTCGAACGCGACCTTTCAGTGGTGCAACGATCTGGAAGGGACCTTCGCCGAGTGTCTGCGAGTACTGCGGCCCGGCGGGTTACTGATGTTCACGACCTTCGGGCCAGATACCCTCTGGGAGCTGCGTGATGCCTGGGCCAGGGCCGACGGTCACTCACACGTGAGCCTCTTCGTGGATATGCACGACATCGGGGATGCCCTGATGCGAGTGCGCTTCGCCGATCCGGTCGTGGACGTCGAGCGCTTGACCGTCACCTACGAGGGAGTGCGGGACCTGATGCGGGATCTCAAGGTCCTGGGCGCCCACAACTCCACTGGAGAGCGCTCCCGGGGGCTCACGGGCAGGGGTCGTCTGGCGGCCATGGAGCAGGCCTACGAGGTCCACCGCCGGGACGGACGTCTTCCGGCCAGCTACGAGGTGGTGCACGGGCATGCCTGGGCCCCCGAGCAGCTCCTGCCCGAGCAGCTTCTGGTGGAGGACGGCGTGGCGATTCCGCTGAGCGCAATTCGGCGGGGGATGGGATGAACGGCGTTTTCGTCACGGGAACGGATACAGACTGCGGCAAGACCCAGGTGTCGCTCGCTCTGATGGAGCGCCTACAGCAATGCGGCTTGACCGTCCTCGGGATGAAGCCCGTAGCCTCGGGCTGCGAGCGCACTTCCCAAGGGCTGCGCAACCAGGACGCCCTGCGTCTGCAAGCTGGGGGTAGTCTGGAGCGGCCCTACGAGCTCATCAACCCTTATGCCTTCGAGCCTCCCATCGCGCCCCATATCGCGGCCGGTCGAGTCGGCGTGGAGATCGAGCGGAAGGTCATCACGGCCAGGGCAGAGCAGTTGGCGGCCGATGCCGATTTTCTGGTGGTGGAAGGGGTCGGCGGCTGGCGTGTGTCCCTCGGTCCTTCCCTGTCCGTGAGCGATTTGCCCTCGGCCCTGGACTTGCCGGTGGTCCTGGTCTCGGGCATCCGGCTCGGCTGCATCAACCATACCCTGCTCACGGTGGAGAGCATCCGGTCATCCGGTGCTTGGATCATCGGTTGGGTTGCCAATGAGATCGATCCGCACATGCTTGCCCGAGACGAGACCCTGGCCGACTTGTCGGCCAGGATCGACGTCCCCTGCCTGGGGCTGGTGCCCTGGACGGCGTCCCCCGATCCGTACCGGCTGGCCGACTATCTGGATACCGGTCCCTTGCTTGCGGGGCGCGAGGGCATGGGTCGGATGGAGTCCCTCGCTCTCGCTTCGCAAAAAAGCTAGGCGTTCGAATTTTTCAAAAGCTCTCAGCACAGAGGGGGTAGAGCCCTTGTCGCCTTTTCATCAGTTGCCCGCTCCAGGGGCTGGACGTAGCTCGCGGAAACTAGTCGGCCTGCTGGTCGCGGTCCTCACGGTCCTGACAGCTGGACCGACTCAGATTCTGGCTGGGCCGGACGATGCCCTGTCTCGCGCCTTGGCTCTGCCCCAGGCCGGTTTCCTGGTCGAGGAGGGTGGCAAGCCGGTCATCAGCCACAACCCGGATCGTCCCATGATCCCGGCCTCCACCATGAAGATCCTGACCGCGCTCGCGGTTATCGAGCGCTGGGGGTTGGGTCACCGTTTCTACACGGATTTCTATCTCGGAGCCGACGACCGGCTCTGGGTCAAAGGGTATGGCGATCCCTATCTGGTATCCGAGGAGCTGGCACGTATCGCCAAGGCGCTGAGAGCCCGCGGCATCCGAAGGGTATCTGGGGTAGGCACGGATGACAGCTACTTCGATCCGGGGCTCGAGATCAGCGGGCGCTCGTCCACCGACAATCCCTACGATGCACCAGTAACCGCATTGGCAGCCAATTTCAATACCATCAGTGTAGTGAATCGGGGAGGCGAGGTGCGTAGCGCCGAGGCACAAACCCCGCTTACCCCGATGGCGCGCCAATTCGGGCAGGAGCTGGGAAGCGGGGAGCACCGGGTCAACCTGCAGAGCCGAGACAAGGCGGTGCAATACTTCGGGCAGCTCCTGAGCGCCGAGCTGGAGCAGGCTGGAATCCAGGTCGGAGGAGGCCCCATCGCGGGCAGGGTGCCCGCTGGCGCCAGGAAGGTCTACCGTCATGAGGATAGCCGCGATCTGCGGGCCATGCTCTCTGCCATGCTGAAATACTCCAACAACTTCATCGCCAACGACCTGTTCCTGAAGCTCGCCGACCGGGGCGATGGCCCCCAGCTCGATATGGCGGACGCCCAGCGGGCATTCAGGGCTTGGATCGACCGGAAATTCGGTTGGCGGGACTATCGGATCGAGGATGGCGCGGGCTTGTCCCGCGCAAATCGTCTGAGCGCCCGGCAGCTCATGGAGGCCGTGAATGCCTTCGCTCCCTACAGGACGTTGCTGCCTGAGCGGAGCGATGGCGTATGGGCGAAGACAGGGACCCTGAGCGGTGTGAGCTGTTATGCCGGCTTCGTGAGGCGCGGCGGACGCTGGGAGTCCTTCAGTCTTCTCATCAACCAGTCAGTTCCCTACAACCTCCGCCTGCAGGTGGCGGATGCCCTGGTGCGCGCACCGAGTCTGGTCCACCTGTGCCCGGGTGGCAGCTGCTGAGAGCAGCGGCCTTTCACCCGTATCTTGCGCAGGTTGCTCGCGGAGGGCGGAGTCGGCACTGCAGTGGCTTACCCTGCCCGCTTGGCCCATAATGGCTCGATCACTCGGCCCGATACTCCCCACGTTCGAGATGCGCTGCTCGCGTTCCCTCGCCTGCCTGATTGTTCTCCTGACTTTGATGCTGGGCGCCTGCGCCCCGTTACAACAGGCTGTCAACACCCCGAGTCAGGGAAGCATTCCCTACTCCGGAAGCGGTTATCCCACCCTTGCCCCCCT
Source organism: uncultured Chromatiaceae bacterium (assembly GCA_964471705.1). Lineage (GTDB taxonomy): Bacteria > Pseudomonadota > Gammaproteobacteria > Chromatiales > Chromatiaceae > Thiosymbion. Next base: position 4,433 of record CAYYHR010000065.1, on the reverse strand, counting down.
GCTGCGTCGGGTTACTCCTGCCGTGGTCAATGTTTCTGTGGAGTCCAAAATCCTGCCAGAAGAGCATCCCTTTCTCCGCGATCCGGAATTTCGCCGCTTTCTCGAGAGGTTCAACCTGCCGTTTCCGGAAGGGCCGATGGATGGCAGCCGCCAGAGCGTAGGATCTGGGTTCATCGTCGATGCGCAACGCGGTTACGTCCTGACGAATCGGCATGTCATCGAAGATGCGCAATCGATCACGGTTACCCTCAAGGACAGGCGCAGCTATCGAGCGCAACTGGTCGGTAGCGATCGGACCGCGGACATCGCGGTACTGCGGATCATCCCCGTCCCCCCTGGGCTGCAAGCACTCGAGTTCGGCAATTCCGATGCGCTGGAGGTCGGAGACTTCGTCCTCGCCATCGGTAACCCTTTCGGCATCGGCCAGACCGTCACGTCCGGAATCGTCAGCGCCCTCGGGCGGCAAGGAATCGAGGGCGAGACGGGCGACCTCATTCAGACTGATGCATCCATCAACCCCGGCAACTCCGGGGGGCCACTGGTAAATCTGGGCGGGCAAGTGGTGGGCATCAATACTGCCTTGATCGGCCCTGGGGGGGGCAATGTGGGTATCGGTTTCGCCACCCCGAGCAACCGGGTACGCTCGGCCATGTACCGGGTGTTGAGGGGCCGGGGATAATGCTCATGGGGCGTGTCGAGCCATCCCTTGGAATGAAATGCCGCCTCGCCCCTGGTCGTACCCTCTTCGAGAGGCAAGGGGCGCGTTGAAGCGACCATTCGAGATGGGAGAAGGGACAAACGTGCTTCGCGAATTTCATCGTAATTACCAGGTGCCGATACAGTTTTTCGTTCGAGGACACTCGGTGCTCGTGCCCGGCGTCGCCGATCTCGGCCTTGCCCCTTGTCCTCGATAAGGCTACCCTACTCGAATAAGCTTAGCGCTCGGATGGTTGAATCTCCTGTCCGCCGGACCGAGTCGATCGATTTTCGCATTGGGGGGCTGACGAAAACTGCTTGATCGTCTTGCTGGTCGTTTGGTCCGCCGGCGTCATAGCGCAAGGGGTCGAATAGCTCGACTGTTCGTCCCTCGGGCTTTTGCAGACCGACCAAGGCTCGTCCACAACCGTGCAAGCTTTTCGCCCGGCTCCCGATAACATTCCACCAAAGGGGGCAGATATGCAGCTCAAGGTTCTCGCCTTTGTTCTCGCCGGGGGAGAGGGTACCCGGCTCTACCCGTTGACCCGAGAGCGCGCCAAGCCGGCGGTTCCGTTCGGCGGAAAGTACAGAATCGTCGATTTTGTGCTCAGCAACCTAGTCAATTCGGGGATCTACTCCATCTATGTGCTCATCCAGTTTCGCAGCCAATCCCTGCTGCAGCACCTGAGCGACGGCTGGCAGTTCGGGGGGATTCTGAAGAACGAGTTCCTGGTGCCCGTGCCTGCCCAGATGCGCAGCGAGGGGAAGGATTGGTATCGGGGGACCGCGGATGCCATCCATCAGAACATCAATCTCATCGAGCAGTCTTCGCCCGATGTCGTCGTCGTGTTCGGTGCCGATCATATCTACCGCATGAACATCCGCGAGATGATCGAGTATCACGAGCAGAAGCGGTCCCACGTCACCATCGCCGCGTTGCCTACCGACAAAAAGTTCGCAAAGGATTTCGGGGTGATCGAGGTTACCAACAGCGGGCGCATCGTCGGATTCCACGAGAAGAATCCAAATGCTCCCACCATGCCGGGGGATCCGAGCCGCGTCTATGCCTCCATGGGCAACTACGTCTTCAGTACCGATATGCTGGTGAAGATGATCGAAGAGGATCAGCAGGATCCCGACAGCTCCCATGATTTCGGCAAGGATATCCTCCCCAAGGCCATCGATCAGGCCGAGATGTTCGCCTACAATTTCAATGAAAACCAGATTCCAGGAGAGCCGCCGGGCAAGGCCCCATACTGGCGTGACGTCGGGACCCTCGATGCCTTCTACGAGGCCAATATGGATATACGGGCCATCTCCCCGGAGCTCAATCTGTTCAACCGGGAGTGGCCGTTGCGCACGGCCAGCTATCCCGATCCACCGGCCAAGTTCGCGTTCGACGAGGAGGACCGGCGGGGGCAAGCGATCGATTCGGTCCTGTCGGGTGGCTGCATTATCTCAGGGGGCATGGTGAGAGATTCCGTGTTGGGCCGACACGTCTACATTCATGCCGGAGCGGAGGTCGATGGGTGCGTCATATTCGACAACTGTGATATCGGACGCAACTCCAAGCTGCGCCGTTGCATTCTGCAGAAGAATGTGCATATTCCCGAAGGCTCGGTAATCGGGTACGATCACGAAGAAGACAAAAAACACTACCATGTAACGGAGAGCGGCATCGTTGTCATCGACGGTACGATCACGCCGTTGCAACTCTCGACGATAAGAATTTAGTGCAGTTGCACTCAGGTATCGGCAGCGGCCACAGGATATCCTCCCCTGGGGGCGGCCCGAATTCGGCGCGACTGTACTGGATGAGTGCCTGGCTTCACCGAAGGAGATCTCCATGCCAACCGAGAAATCGAGCGGTTTCGAAGAGCTGACCAAGCTAGCAACCGACTTCGTGACCGCGCAGAAGGGGTTGTGGGACCACGCGGCTTGGTCTGAGTTTCTGTCCAACGTTCGGACGAAGGGGTTCGACGTCTCCACGGAAATGCAGTCGAGTCTCGGCGAGCTCCTCGAAGCGATGAAGCGCTTCTATTCGGCTGCCGCTTCGACCGAGAGTGTCGAGAAGGCCATGAGGAGCGTGGTGAACGACAGCGTGGCGTTTGTCAAGAAGCAGAAGGGTGTCTGGGGCCACACCGAGTGGGAAGAGTTCGTGAAGACCGTCCGGCAGAATACGATCGCATTGTCGGAAGGGACGACAGCCTATTTAGGTAGTGTGCTGGAATCCATGAAGGTCTTCTATGGGCTTTCACCAATCGCCGTCGCTCAGAAGCGGTTGCGGGCCGCACGGCACAAGCCTTCGCCGGCACCGCAGCCCGCCGCTTCCGAGGTAAAGAAGGAGGAGGCGGAGCCCGTGACTGCGAAGCCTCCGGCACAAGCGGCGCCAGCACAAGCAGCTCCGGCAGCGGCAAAGCCGCTTCCCAAGAGGGTGGAGAAGAGAGACGATCTGACGGCGATCGGCGGCATCGGCCCGGCTTTGGAGAGGAAGCTGAACGCGGCCGGGATCTCGAGCTATGCGCAGCTTGCCGCCCTCTCGAGTGATGATATCGAGCACCTCGAGAAGAACATCATCAAGTTCTCGGGGCGGATCAGACGCGATGATTGGATCGGTCAAGCCAAGGCGCTTTCCCGGAGCCGATGATCCGGCCAACCGACCGCGATGAGTGTCATGGCCTTGTAAAGCAAGACGCCATGCTATAGCTTGTTGCCTCGAGTCCCTGCTAGGGGTGCCCGTCGGGGATCTCGATGTCCCCGATGGTGCTGAGAGAGACCCTTGGAACCTGATCCGGATAATGCCGGCGCAGGAAAGGCGGGCAAAGGCCCTTATTATTTCGGTGCGCCCGATCTTCCGGTGCCCCACACCGTTGCCCGCTGATCGCGGCCGTCAATCGGACAGGCCGGTCTCTCCAAACCCCTCGAGCCGGAGCCCGATGTCGGCATAGGTGACGCATCGACGCATGCGAGCCCTCTGGTCCGGCACCCGGGATTTGTCCCGATTCCCTCGAGGTCGACGATATGAGCGCCATTCCTGAAGAATTTGCCCGCAAGACCGCCCGGCTTTCGGATCAGGTCACCAAGCCCTTTCCCGCATCGCAAAAGATCTACGTGGAGGGGTCACGCCCGGATATCCGGGTGCCCATGCGCGAGGTCAGGCTGACCTCGACCCACACCAGCCAAGGAGTCGAGGAGAACCCTCCAGTCAACATCTACGACACGTCAGGTCCCTATACGGACCCGGACGCAGTCATCGATTTGCTCGCCGGCTTGCCGGAGGTACGTGCCGCTTGGATCCGGGAGCGGGAGGATACGGAGCTGCTGGGCCGCCTGAGCTCCGAGTTCGGTCGCAGGCGCCAGAGCGATCCGGCCCTCGCGCACCTGCGCTTCGAGCACATCCGCACCCCGCGCCGGGCGAAGCCGGGCGCCAACGTCTCTCAGATGCACTATGCGCGAAAGGGGCTCATCACCCCGGAGATGGAGTATGTCGCCATCCGCGAGAACATGAAGCTCGACGAGCTTCGGGCGGACCCGAGGTACGAGAAGCTCCTGCGCCAGCACGCCGGAAAGCACTTCGGGGCCAACCTGCCCGAGCGGATGACACCGGAGTTCGTCCGTGCCGAGGTAGCCTCGGGACGAGCCATCATCCCGGCGAACATCAATCATCCGGAGCTGGAGCCCGTGATCATCGGGCGCAACTTCCGGGTGAAGATCAACACCAACATCGGCAACTCGGC
>CAYYHR010000064.1:0-16316 GCA_964471705.1 uncultured Chromatiaceae bacterium | reverse complement strand
CTAGCGGGAATCGCTGGCCAAACCTTGTGTCTGCGCACATGCGCACACACACACGCAAAAAACTTTCTCGTAACCCGACAAGTCGACTACAATTTGAAGAGGTTAAAAAATCGATCTTTTCTATAAAGTTGTCGATATTTAGTTATGTACGACTACAAGAACCGGCAAAGCGATCTGTCCTTCAGAAAACCCAAGGGTAGCTGGCACAAGGGCCTTCGTCGTGCCATCGGGCTTGCGTTGACGGCAGGCATTCTCTACGTCGTTGTCCAGTTGGCCTTGTCTTGGCAGAGCGACTCCGAGTCATCGGCAATAGACTCCAACATCATCGAGTTGCCGTTGCCGCCCCATCCCGGGGCGGGAGAACAGACACAGATGAAGAAGCCGGCTGCCGACTCCTCGGCGGGAACCGGAACGAACGGTCGCTAGACGAACTCCAGTGGGCGGACCAACGTCCTCTGAATTCAGAGCGGCCAGAGACTCAGCGGGAACACGCCCTCGCACACAGAGGCCCTAGCTACATGTGCTGGAGACTTACTGGACTATAAAGCCCCCCGCACCGGTGCCAGCTTCTCGCAGCCAAAGCCAAGGCTAAGCGCCAATAGGAGGCGAGCCCCAAGGGCTCCGAAGAAAGTCAGACTGAGAAGGAAGACCCGCACCCGCAGGTCGTGGAGGCGTTCGGGTTGCGGATGACGAACTGGGCGCCCTGTAGACCCTCGGTATAGTCGATCTCGGCTCCCGTGAGATATTGCATGCTCATGGGATCGATCAGGAGCTTTACCCCGTCTTTGGTCACCTCTGTATCCCCGTCCTGAACCTTCTCGTCAAAGGTGAAGCCGTACTGGAATCCGGAGCAACCGCCTCCTTGGATGTAGACCCGTAACATCAGCTCGGGATTTCCTTCGTCCTTGATCAACTCCGCTACCTTAGCCGCCGCGGCGGACGTAAACTCAAGGGGCGTCTCGACAACAGCTTCTGCGTTCATAACTCAGCACCTTACCGTCTTGAAAACAGGGTTCGATATCATCAGAACAATAGTGCGTTTCCTGACCGCTTTATTCAAGTATTCCTGCCTCCACCCTGAATTTTGCAGTGTGCCGTCAGCGCTTAGGCGATTGCTTGAAAAAATATACCAGGGCGTGTAGGAGTTTCGTTCGTCTTCAAGGAGCGACAACAGGCGCATAGCAGGGTTATGTAACTGTTGTCACGACGCGGAAGACGGGCGCAACGACAAGCCGGCCGGTATATTTTTGACAGAAATCGCCTTATTCCGGATGCCAGGGAAAGGTCTCACTGACCGGAACCAATCCGTCCGTGCGGGGCTTGATCGCGACAACCAGGGTGTCTGGCTCGAACCCCTCCGGCAAGCAAAACTCGCCTTCGAAGTTTTGAAAATGCTTGAGCTTCATCTCGTGCTTGGGCGGTTTGGAGCCCTTCAGCTTAGAGAGCGCGAGTACGGTTTTTTTCCCGTTTTGCTTACCAATGATCTCCATTCGGATGTTACCGTCCGACTCACCGAAGTCCTGGACGAGCTGGCTGACGGTGAAGCTGTAAGCGAATTCTCTGGGCTCGGGGGCTTCTTTCAGAGTAAGGTCCTTGACTTCCAGGATCCCTCCACCCTTCTCCTGCATCAGACGGCGCAGGAGGGATGCCTCTTTCTCGGCCCCCAGGCGTTTGTCCTGTGCCGTCTTCAGCTCTTCGGACAAGGACCGACAAGCTTCGTGGTCGATCTGATGCGAGCGATCGAGAACGATGTTCTGCTGCTCGAGCTCTGCGACCCGCGCCATCAGTGCATCGCGCTCTTTCTCGATCGCCTGCACTCTATCGGTGAGCGGCTTGGAGGCGTCACGCTCGAATCGAGCTCCGACGAAGAAGGCACCTGCGATCGCGCCCGCCGCCAGTGCGAGGGAAGCCAGCACTATAAGGGCTCGCAGGACGACTTCGCCGGACGCACTGGAGATTCTCCGCGAGCGGCTGGATCCGCAATGCGTCACGGCTCGGCGATCCTCAGGGCAGCAGGGCAACAGCCGCCAAGGACGTGGATTCGTCGAATCCGAACATCAGGTTCAGATTCTGGACCGCTTGACCTGCCGCTCCCTTGACCAGGTTGTCGATGACGGACTGCACCACGACCGTGCCGCCACCCTGGGGCTCGGTTACGCTGATCCGGCAATAGTTGCTACCCCGGACCGATCGGGTCTCCGGATGCGAGCCGGCCGGTAGGACGTCGATGAAGGGCTCGGACGCATAGCGCCGCTCGAACAGAGACTGGAGATCCTGTCCTGATGTCCGGAGGCGGGCGTACAGGGTTGCCTCGATGCCGCGGATTATGGGGACGAGATGAGGCACGAACGTCAGCTGCAACGGATCGTCCGACAGGGGCGCGAGATTCTGGCAGATTTCGGGCAGATGCCGGTGCCCGCCGACCGAATAGGCCTTGAAGCTCTCGCCGACCTCGGCCATCAACGTTCCCAGGCTGGCCTTGCGCCCGGCACCGCTGACGCCGGACTTTGCATCCGCTATCAACCAGCCGGGATCGACCAGCCCGGCCTCGAGCAGCGGTACAAATCCAAGGGTCACGGCCGTCGGATAGCAACCGGGGTTGGCGACCAGACGCGCCGATCGGATGGCATCGCGATTGAGCTCGGGGAGCCCATAGACGGCCTCATCGAGCAGATCCGGACAATCGTGGGCCATTCCATACCAGCGCTCCCACTCCGCGTTGTCCTTGAGCCGGAAATCCGCGGCAAGGTCGATCACGCGCCCCCCCCGTTCCAGGATCTGGGGCACGAGCTTCATGGCGGTGCCGTTCGGAGTCGCAAAGATCACGAGGTCGCACTCGGACAGGAGGGATGGATCGGGCTCGGTGAAGCGCAGGTCCAACCACCCACGCAGATGGGGAAAGAGGTCCGTCACCGAGGTGCCCGCCTCCGCCCGCGAGGTGATCGCCACCAGGGAGACCTGGGGATGCCCCACCAGAAGACGCAGCAGCTCCGAGCCCGTGTAGCCGGTCCCGCCGACGATGCCGACTTTGATCATGCCCGGCACAACCCTCTGCTCTGCGACACGCCGAGCCCCCCTCCGAACGCGGCCACGGCGAAGAAGCACCGTAAAAAAAAGCGGCAAAAGCCGCTTTGCACCGAGCTTCTCATCGTTTTGCCATCGTTATTCGCTCGAAGACCAACGCCTTCTCCTGCATCACACAGGCAAGATGCGGATACCAGCCGCCAAGGGATCAGGAGCAGCCGCCACCGGAAGAGGACCCACAGGTCCCGCAGCCGCCTCCCATGGAAGGCAGGTTGTTGAATACGAAGCTGGCATTGCCGTCGCCTCGATCGACGAAATCGATCTCGACGCCGCGCAGATACGGGAGCGTCCCACCGTCGACGATGACCTTGAACGCACCGACGTCGAGGATGCCGTCGTCGGCGTTGACACTGTCGGCAAAGGTCATCCCGAAGCTGATGCCGCTACACCCCCCCGGGCTCGCAAAGACGCGCAAGCCCCGGATGTTGTCATCGACCTGGGAGAACAGCTCTCCGATCTTGTCCTGGGCGGGGGGGGTCAAGGAAAGGTCTTGCTCTGTCAGTGCGGCCAGCATGGCGAGTCTCCAAACAAAGGATAGTGGGCAATATCCGAGGATTATAGCAGGAAATATTCAGGGATTGTCACCCGCTTTCGGAAGTGCCACCGTGGACTCTTCCAAGCGCCCCTGCGAATCCAAAACTGCGATGTGCCGTTGCGCGTCGGTCATGTGCTGGCTCCAATGACAGGCAAAACCTTCTGCCCAGGCGCGTAACGAATACTCCGGGTCCTCGTCTACCCGGCGCAGGCCGTGCTTGAGCTCGCAATAGATATCCGTCAGATCATCCGCGAGGCTCCCGGTCATCGTACGGGGATCGTCGGCTCGGTCGAGCTCGGTCCAGTAGGCATCCCGGTCACCGAGGATGGCGACCAAATGGGTGTATAGCTCGAATCGCGTATCCAGATCGGGGGTGAGGGCTACACCGCCGGTAAGCACGGGACGATCCAAGGACTCGACCGCAGCATGCAGCCTCGGGAGCAAGACCGCCACGCCTTTGAGCCAGGACGGATTATCGGCACCGGATGCTTCGATCAGCTCGCAGTAACGGTGCGCGAGACCGATGATTTCCCGCGCTGTAGGACTCATATGGAGATTCCGACAAAGATCGGATACACACTGTCAGTTTAGTCCAGATCAGACCCGACACGGCGTCCAAGCTCGAGCAATCTGTGATCGCCGTCATATTTCTACCATCTCGAAATCTTCCTTTCCCGCACCACACTCAGGACACTTCCAATTCAGAGGAATGTCGTCCCATTTGGTTCCCGGAGCGATGCCTTCCTCCGGAAGGCCCTTTTCCTCTTCGTAGAGGAAACCGCAGATTACGCACATATAGGTTTTCATGGACATGACTTTCGGATTGAAATAGCTTGCAGGGAATATGATGACACCCGATGATCTCCAAAGCGTCCTTCTCTGTGTCGGCGGACATGATCCGAGCGGCGGGGCAGGCATTCAAGCCGATGCCGAGGCCGCCCGCGCGACCGGCGTTCATGTATGCAGCGTCCTCAGCTGTCTGACCTCTCAGAACACCTGCGGGATCAGCAAGCTCTACCCCCAGAGGGCCGAGCAGATCGAGGATCAATGCCGCCGGATTTTCGCCGACAGCCGTGTCGGCGCGCTCAAGGCCGGTCTGCTCGGCAGCTCGCCGGTGGTCAGGATCCTATGCGATCTGGCCAAGGAGCACCCGCGTCTGCCGCTGATCCTGGATCCAGTGCTCGCATCCAGCTCCGGGCAACAGCTCACGGATGCAGCCTTGCTCAACCAGGTCCGCAACAATCTGCTCGAGCGTTGCACCCTGGTGACGCCGAATCTCCCCGAGGCACGCACCCTGAGCAGCTTCAAGGAGCCGGACGATTGCGCCCAGCGGCTGCTCCAGAGCGGCTGTCTCTGGGTGCTGGTCACGGGCACCCATGAGCCGGGCAATGAGGTGATCAACCGGCTCTACGGCCGCGACGGCACCCGCCGGGAGTGGTCCTGGCCGCGCCTCGACGGCGATTACCACGGATCGGGCTGCACGCTGGCAAGCGCCATCGCAGCCCGCATCGTCTTGGGCATGGACATCCCGAGCGCCGTCGCCGAGGCACAATCTTACACCTGGCAGAGCCTGAGCCGCTCCTTTCGTACAGGTCGGTGCCAGCTCACTCCCAATCGGCTCTTCACCAGGGACGACGAAGCGCCGGATCGGCAATGAGACGACTCAGCGGGCTCTACGCAATCACGCCTCCGATCCGGAGAGCCCCCCACCGGACAACCAGGCCCTTGGCAGAGCAGGTGGCCCTGGCCATAGCCGGAGGTGCCCGCCTGATCCAGTACCGGGACAAGACCGGCGATCCCCGCGAGCGGCTGCGCGAGGGCCGCTCCCTCGCGCGGGTCTGCCGTGCCGCCGGTGTGCCGCTCATCGTCAACGACGATCTGGGCTTGGCGAAGGAGATCGGCGCCGACGGTGTCCACCTGGGCCAAGACGACGCCGATCCGCGGGCGGCACGCAAACGACTGGGACCAAAGGCAATCATCGGAGTCTCCTGCTACGACCGGCTGGAACGGGCGATCCATGCAGAGGAGATCGGCGCCGACTATGCTGCCTTCGGCCGCTTCTTCACCTCGACGACCAAGCCGCTGGCGGTCCAGGCGGATCCGCAACTGCTGGAGCTGGCGCGTGAGCGCCTTTCCATTCCACTGGTTGCCATCGGCGGAATCACCCCGGAGAATGGCCGGTCCCTGATCGCTGCAGGCGCCGACATGCTGGCCGTTGTCGACGCCGTCTTCGGTCAGCCGGACATCCGCGCGGCCGCCGCGGCTTTCAATGCACTCTTCGACGAGGGAGACTGCGATTCATGACCCGTTCCCAGGATCTGTTCACCGAGGCACAGCGCCATATCCCCGGCGGCGTCAACTCGCCGGTGCGCGCCTTCCGCGGCGTCGGCGGCGATCCGATCTTCTTCGAGAGCGCCCAGGGGCCCTACCTGTTCGATGCAGACGGCAATCGCTATCTGGATTACGTGGGCTCCTGGGGACCCATGATCCTTGGTCACGCCCACCCGCGGGTCATCCATGCGGTGGCCGATCGCATAACCAAGGGCCTGTCATTCGGTGCTCCAACGGAGCTGGAAACCCGGATGGCGGACAAGGTCTGCGAGCTGGTGCCCTCGATGGACCTGGTGCGCATGGTCAGCTCCGGTACCGAGGCCACCATGAGCGCCATCCGGCTCGCCCGCGGTTCTACCGGGCGTGACAGGCTGGTGAAGTTTGAGGGCTGTTACCACGGCCATTCCGACTCACTGCTCGTCAAGGCCGGCTCCGGGGCACTGACCCTGGGGGAGCCCAGCTCGCCCGGCGTGCCGGCGGCCCTGGCCGAGCTGACGCTGACCCTCGGCTACAACGACCTGGACCAAGTACGGGACGCCTTCACCCGAATCGGCGACCAGATCGCCTGCGTGATCGTCGAGCCGGTGGCCGGCAACATGAGCTGCATCCCCCCGGAGCCGGGCTTTCTGGAGGGGCTGCGGGAGGTGTGCAACCGGCACGGCGCCCTGCTCATCTTCGACGAGGTCATGACCGGGTTCCGCGTCGCCCGCGGCGGTGCCCAAGAGCTCTACGGTGTCACCCCCGACCTCACCACACTGGGAAAGGTGATCGGCGGCGGGATGCCCGTCGGGGCCTTCGGCGGCAGGCGGGACGTCATGGAGAAGATCTCCCCCCTGGGTCCCGTCTACCAGGCTGGCACCCTTTCCGGCAATCCGGTAGCCATGGCGGCGGGACTCGAGACCCTGGAGCTGATCTGCGAGCCAGGCTTCTACGAGGATCTCGGCGCCAAGACCCAAGGGCTGGCGGATAGATTGGTGGAGAAAGCGACCGCTGCCGGTATCCCGCTGACGACCAATCAGGTGGGGGGCATGTTCGGCATCTTCTTCACCGATGCCTCTCGGGTCGCCGACTTCGCCGGCGTCATGGCTTGCGACCAGGACCGGTTCCGGCGCTTCTTCCACGCCATGCTGGAGCGGGGCATCTACCTCGCCCCCTCCGCATTCGAGGCCGGATTCGTCTCCGCCGCCCACAGCCGGGAGGACATCGCGAAAACGCTCAGCGCAGCGGCGGAGGCATTTTCAGCCATCTCGGCCTAACGATCATGGGGCGAGTCGGGCCATCCCAATAGAATGAAATGCCGCCCCGCCCCTGATCGTTCCCTCAGCCCGACCCTCTCCCATGAAGGGAGAGGGATAAATCGAAGCGCCTTCGGCGCGTACTTTCTCTATAACGCAGCCGCAAGGCCGATTTCCGCGCATCTCCCATGGCCGATGCTTTCCAGGATCTGCTGAGCTGGGTCTCGGCCAACCCGGGCTGGGCACATCTGGCGGTCTTCTTGGTCGCCATGGTCGAGTCCCTGGCCATCGTCGGGCTCATCGTGCCCGGTGTCATCATGATGGTAGGGGCGGGTGCCCTGATCGCCGCCGGCGCCCTGGACTTCTGGCCCGTGTGTCTGTGGGCCATTGCCGGCGCAGTGGCCGGCGATGGTCTCAGCTACTGGCTCGGACGCCGCTACCGGTCGCGTCTCACGACCATCTGGCCCTTCACCCGCTATCCGGAAAGCCTGGAGACGGGAGTCCACTTCTTCGAGAAATACGGCGGCAAGAGCGTGGCCTTCGGGCGCTTCGTCGGTCCGGTACGAGCCGTGATCCCCTTGGTGGCCGGGATGCTGGGCATGACGCCGGGACGCTTCCTGCTGGCCAATGTCCTCTCCGCGATCCTCTGGGCCCCGGCCTATCTGCTGCCGGGCATCGTCTTCGGCGCCTCCCTCGAGCTAGCCACGGAGGTCGCCTTTCGCCTGGCGCTGCTGCTGCTCGCCCTGGTAGCCTCCATCTGGCTTACCGCCTGGCTGGTGCAGCAGATCTTCCTGCTCTACAGCCCCCGGGCCAAGGGCTGGGTTGAGGGTCTGTTGCGCTGGGCGGAGATCCACCCGCGCATGGGAGAGATCGCCCGCGCCCTGGCGGACCCGGACCGCCCAGACGCGACCACCCTAGCCACCTTTGCCGGAATCCTGCTCCTGACTACGGTCATCTTTGCGCTGGTTACCGACTTGGCCGTCAGTGGGGCATCGGATCTCGCCTTGAACCGGACGGTGCTCGACCTAGCGCTCAGTCTCCAGACCCCTACGGGGGATCGCCTCATGGCCGCATTGGATCGCTTTGGAGATACGGCCGTCATCCTTTCCCTGGTCCTGGCGGTCAGCGTCTGGCTCTATTGGCGGGGAGAGCGTCGACAAATCAGCTACTGGATCGCCGCAGGCGCGTTCGCGATTTTCGCGGGCCCGTTGCTCGAGATCCTGCTCCGGATCCCGGGGCCCGACATGGGCATCTCAGAAGTCTCCCGCTGGTCCTTCCCCAGCAGCCACACCCTGCAGGCCACCGTGGTCTATGGCTTCCTCGCCGTCGTGCTTGCCGGCAGCATGTCGCAAGCCTGGCGCTGGCTGCCCTACGTCTGGGCCACTATGCTGATCACCGCCGTAGGCATCTCCAGCCTCTACCTCGGCGCCCACTGGCTCACCGATGTGATCGGAAGCCTCACCCTCGGCCTCGCCTGGGTAGCGGCACTCGGTCTCGCCTACCGCCGCCACACACGAATCCGCGAAACAAGCATCGGACTGGCCGGTGCTGCGCTCGGTGCGCTGGCGATCGCCTTCGCGCTCCAAAGTACCTTTGCCCAGGACACGGATTTCTCCAGGTACCGCCCTGAGGGCCAACCCATCTCCATCACGGGGACCGACTGGCGGGCGGCAACTTGGCGCCGCCTCCCGCAAACGCGCGATGATCTGCGAAAGACCGGCAGCCACCCCCTGACTCTGCAGTATGCGGGCCCGCTCGATGTGCTGCGCACCGAGCTCGCCGGTAGGGGATGGGAGCCGGCAACGAGCCTGGATTGGCGCTCGACCTTGAAGCTCCTTTCACCTTCTCTGCCGCTCGAGGAGCTTCCGGTCGTGCCCCAGGTCCACCAGGGCCGACATGAATCACTTGTGCTGGTGAAAGACGCGCCCGCCGGAGACCGGCTGGTACTACGTCTGTGGCCGACGTCCTACCGTCTCGACGGCAAGTCCCCGCTCTGGATCGGAAACGTCACTAGACAGCGTAAACGGACCATTCTGGGCCTGCTCTCGATACCGATCACAGACATCGATACCCACACTCCGCTGGAGTCCGTACAAGGGGACTTCTCCGGTTTGCATCCATACCGTCCGGGCGGGGCAACCGCCCCCCTTCTGCTTCGGGCGGGAGCTGGACCTCATCCTCAGTAGTTCAGCCGGGCCGGGATTTCGCCTGCGCTAGGGCACACCCGTTACGGGGCGCATCTGAGTATCACAGGTACCCCCAACGGTCACGGTTTTGAGGCTCCCGGCGCCAAGACAGCTTGCTCCTCGGTCGCGGATACGACACTGTAGCCCGAGGCTCTTGCCGCTGCGGAGCCAGGGCGGCACGCGGCGGTAGCGGCCGACGTTTCCGCGGTGGCAGCCGCGGGGAATGCCATAGGGAAGACAGCCGGACGAGCCCTTCAGGGAAACCTTGCGGGCATCCACCTCGAAGCCCGGGTAGTTGTCCCGGATATCGATCAGATCCTTCTCCGGGGCCTCTTCGAACAGGAATTCCTGAAACCTGTACCCCTGCTCGACCTTCTTTCCGACCTTGATGCGGGTGTTGGCGATCAGGGCGAAGTCGTTTCCCTTGTGCGCCACGGCACCGGACATGTACTCCACTCGGGGATAACCAGGAAAGCACTTCCCCATCGCCGGGGCATGGTAGTAATGGCGAAGCTCCTTGATATCGCTCGAGGACGCCTTGCCGAAGATGTCCGTCAGATCCCGATCGCTACCGAAGAGGATGCGCTGAACGTCGCCGACATTCTGCTCGTACATGGCGCGGATCTTCTTGTAGTAATCGGCGTTCTTGCCGCTCTCCAGGTCCGAGCGGAGAAAGCAGGAGGTCAGGCCGGAGATCTGGGTCAGGTACTCGTCCCAGATGTTGTATTGGGATACCTTCGAGGAAACCCCCTGGTAGTCGCCGGGGAACCGGCAGCCCTGGGACCTGGAGCAGGATCCGGAGCGGCCGCGGTTACGAATGGACAGGGCGATGATGTTGCGTTCGCAGGCGCCATAAGCGGTGCAGGCCCGGTCCAAGTGCCCCTCGTAGAGGGCCGTGCGCATGACATAATCCAGATGCTTGGCTCGGGCGAGAGTCTGTTTCGGCCACTTGCCCGCGTTGTCGGCAATGAATCGTCCCCAGGCACTCTCCAGGGCCTGGCGGCGTTGGGTGAGCTTGCGGTTGGCATTGGTGCAGAATGACGAATTGTGGAAGCTGCGAACGATTCGGTCCAGCTCGCCCTGACCTCCTCTCGCGCCGGACGCCCGCCCCGAGCCGGGCGGGTCGAAGAAGGGCGGCTTGTTCAGCGCGTACAGATTACGGACGTTGAGCACGTACCTGACGCCGGGACCACAGTGGTGGTTGGACACGCGCTTCGCCTTGCGCTGCTCGAACGTGCGCTTGAATTTGTCCGTGGAGGACGGCGTCGCCTTGCGGGAGTCCACGACGACCTCGAATCCCACGTAGGGCGTTCCCGAACGATCAGTCAGCGGCTCGCCGCCGCGGACCACCAGGCACGGGATCACCGAGGTGCCCTGGGACAGGGTCCCCGCCGGTGAGGAAGGGCCCCGTTTGCGAAAGGACTCGATCCCGTAATAGGGGATGTCCAGGCTGCCGTTGAACTTGTAGAGGGTCATCAGGGGCGTCGCAGGGATGTCCGCCATGGATGTACTGACGCAAGATATGCCAGCCAGGAGAAATAGGGTCTGGGTAATGAGCTTCTTCATCGATTCTGCTCGAATTCCTTCTCGGATTTGTGTCCGGTCTCGAGGATCTGCAGCTCGGTGACCTCCGAGAGGGGACGAATCCAGGGCTCGAGTGCCGTCAAATCCTCCGGCAGTTGGGAGACTGCCTTCTCGGCCGCGGCGCGATCGTCGTAGAGGCCGTAAATCAGCTCGTACCAGGGTCGTCCCTTGTAGGTCTGGCGCATGACGTAAACCCGCTCCGGCAATACCTTTTCAGCGACAAAGTCTTCCAAGGCCTTGCGGTTGAAGAAACCGATGAGCTGCAAGGCAAAGATGTCGCCGCCGGCAACAAGTGTATCCTGGGGGTCGGGTGAAGCGGTATCGGTTTGCTCGGTTGTCGAGGCATCTCCCTCCGATGCCTGCTCCTGACTTCCCTCCACTGTCCCCGCAGGTGCCGAGGCCGGCTCAGGCAATGCCTCCTCCACCAGTTCCCGCTCAGGGCCTGGGGTTACCTCTCCGGCCGGCGGTGCCGCACTCGCTGTCGCACCCGGGACGACATCTGCTACTGGCAGTTCCTCCCGTCCGCCGGCGGCTTCCACGGCTCGCAGGGTCGATCGCAGGGATGTCAGCTCTTTGGTGAGGCGTCTCTGCTTTTCACCAAGGTTGCGAATCTCTTCGGCAAGACGGTCTTCGGCCCGTTGGCGCGCAGTGCGCTCGACGGCGGAAGACTTTTCGGTCTGATTTCCTTTCTGATCCAGACGTCCCAACGCAGATGTAATCGCCCCCAACTCCGTCGTTAAGTGCTTGAGCCTTTCTCGAACCTCTTTATCGCCCCCCCCCCCGCCGGAGATCTGTGCGGACTTGGCACGGATCTCTGAAACCTCTGTAGCTACCTTCGGCTGCCCACTCCTGGATTCGTGGTAGACGAAGACGAGGGCAACGATGAAGATGATCGCGAACAGAGCCAACAATCCACCTAAGAGCCCGGCGTGGAGGCGCAGGCGCCCATCGATCTCTTCGCGCTGGGCCTGCCACGCCCTCTGCAACCTGGAGGTCGTTGCCCGGCGCTCGTCATCCACGTCGGCGATGCGCTCGACCAAGGCCTTTTCGTAATCGCGCAGCTGGTCGCGAAGTTGCCGGAGCTCATCGTACAGCTCGGCACGCTCCACGGGTCGCTCGCTGTCTCCCCCCCCCTCTGAAGGCTTGAAGCGCCCGTCCAAGCGGTCCTCGAGCACGCTCAATCGCGCGCTGATGACCCGTAGCGCCTCATTCGGGTCCTGCGGGGTGCTAGGGTCGTTGGTAGGTCTGGTCATGATCGGATCTTCCCATGCGTCGGCTTGCGACAAGGTCAGGACCAGTAAGCGAAGAATGAAACGGCGCGCGCTGTCCCCGACATCCGGAATTCGAAGAATAGCCCCTAACCGCCGATACGCTTGATGATGCGTTTGACGTAGTTTTGGGTCTCCTCGTACGGCGGGACACCTCCGTGGCGCTCCACCGCCTTCTCACCGGCATTGTAGCCGGCGAGCGCCAATTCTACGTCGCCGTCGAAATGGTCGAGCAGCCAGCGTAAATAGGCCATGCCTCCGCGGAGGTTCTGCTTCGGGTCCCATACGTCATCGACCCCGAAGCGGGACGCGGTTGCCGGGATCAGCTGCATCAGGCCTTGCGCGTTCTTGGGTGACAATGCCTTGGGATTGAAGCCCGACTCGGTCTCGATGAGGGCGAGCACCAGGTTAGGGTCCAACCGATACCTGGGTGCCATGGACCGCACCATGAGTGCGATCTCCCCGGAAGCCGGGTGGGAACGGCTGGCGATACGTGTGCGCTTCCCCAGCGGGCAGGATGCCTTTCGCTTCGGCTTGCCCCCTGCCCCCAGTATCTTGAGCATCATTTGCGCCTGGCGGTTCTTCCCCCTGGCGGCCTCGTAATACCAGGCCGCGGCAAGATCCGTATCCCGCTTCACACCTTGCCCGAAGGCGTAGATCTGGCCCAGCTCGAACTTGGCATCCGTGTCTCCCCGGCGGGCGGACCTGCAGAAGAGCTTCAGGGCCTTCTGCGGATCCTGGGCAATCCCGACTCCGCGCGCGTAGCGCCGCCCCCAGGCCGTAAGCTCGTTGGTGTCGTGGGTGGCATAGATCTGCTCGAAGGAGGGTAGCTTATCGGCAAAGCTGCCAGGAGGGGCCAGTAGACTGGGTAAAAAAGCAAGAATCGCGGCATTTCGTCTTCGCATATCGGGGTCGCCGGCAAGCTCGATCTACGGTGTGCGCAGACAGGGGAAGCCCCCCTCCGCGCATACAAAACACTTCCAATTGTCCGACAAAAGATGTCTCTGCGCAACGCAGCAACACCGAAAAAACGAATCCAGCCAACTAGATGCCCTGCAATGGGGACAAAGAGCCTGAGCTGACGAGCGCCATTGCGCTCTCGGACAATGTGGAGCGGGTAAGGTCCAGCGGTACCGCCCCCCGTCGGTGATGCCTCGCCGGATACCCTCAAATGCCCTTCGGACGGAGCACGTAGACCTGCTCCGCCAGAGTGCTCAGGCCCCGTTGTCGAAGCTGCTCGTTCTCCGCCAAGACATCCACTCGAGCCACCGACTCGATATCGAAGCGACCGCCGAACAGACCACGGACCTCGTCACACTGAACCGAAAAGGGCGGGCCCTCCATTTGTGACTGATCATAATCGAAAGCGATCAGCAGAGATACGGCCCCGTCCGGCAACAAGCCCTGCAAATGCTCGGCATACTTCGAGCGCATTGTGGGCGGCATGGCGACCAGAGAAGCCCGGTCGAGCACGGCCGTCACGCCGTCGAGGTGCGCTTGGGAGAGATCGAAGAAATCCCCGCACAGGATCTCGATCTCCGCCGCCCGGTAGCGCCGAAAAGGAGGCTCATCGAAGATCTCGGGGCTCAGGGTGTTCTCGGCGAAGAAGGCGTCGACGGCCAGTGTGCTGATCTCCACCCCCAGCACCCGGTGCCCCTCGCCAGCGAGCCACAAGAGGTCCAGAGATTTGCCGCAGAGGGGCACGAACACCCGCTCGCCCGGCCGAACGGCCAATCGCGGCCAGTGCACCGGCAGATGAACATTGATCTCGTTGCGGTGCCAGCCGATCTCGCCTCGACGCCAGCGCTCATGCCAAAAATCGGGGCTCATCTGCTCCTCCGGTCTTCATGGTGATCGGCCAATCGATCACCGGTGGTCCGAATCCCGCCCGTACCTGATCAGGCAATCTCAACGGACTCCACCCGTTGGAAGCCCCGCGGGAGCATCTTCCCGCGCCTTCCCCGCTCCCCCTGATACACATCCAGATCCGCCGGCCCCAGGGTGAAGTGCCGCTTACCGGCGCGCAGGGTGAGACTGCCGCCCTGGTAGATCACCGCCAGCAGGCTGACATGCTCTTGCATCGTCTTGGCGCTGGCGGCCGGAATGTTGATGATCTTGTTGCCCTTGCCCCGTGACAGCTCCGGTAGCTCCGCAACCGGGAATACCAGCATGCGCCCGGTGCTGGTAATGGCTACGAGCCGATCGCGGTCCCGGCTCAGCACCGGCACCGGGACCAGGACCTTCGCTCCCTGGGGCAGGGACAGAACGGCCTTGCCCGCCTTGGGCTTGGCGTAGAGGTCCTCGATCGTCCCGATGAAGCCGTAGCCGGCATCGGAGGCCAGCACATACTTGGCCTTGGGCTCACCACCGAGCACCGCCACGAAATCGGCGCCCTTCGGCGGGGCCAGCCGTCCGGTCAGGGGCTCACCCTGCCCCCGCGCGGACGGCAATGCGTGGGCCGGCAGCGAGTAGCTGCGACCCGTCGAATCCAGAAAGACCACCTGCTGGCTGCTACGTACCCGTGCCGCCGCCAGAAAGCGATCCCCGGCCTTGTAGGCGAGGCTCTCCGGGTCGATTTCGTGGCCCTTGGCCGATCGCACCCAGCCCTTTTCCGACAGGACTACGGTCACCGGCTCGCTGGGGGCGAGCTCGGTCTCATCCAATGCGACTGCGGCATCCCGCGCCACCAAGGGCGAGCGGCGCTCGTCGCCGTACTTCTGTGCGTCTTTCTCGATCTCCTCACGGATCAGCTTTTTCAGCAGCTTCTCGCTACCCAGCGTCTTGTCGAGCCGGTCGCGCTCTGCCGCAAGCTCCTCCTGCTCGGCGCGGATCTTCATCTCCTCGAGGCGGGCGAGCTGTCGCAACCGGGTGTTGAGGACGTACTCGGCCTGGGCGTCCGAAAGTGCGAAACGAGCCATGAGCACAGGCTTGGGCTGATCCTCGGTGCGGATGATGCGGATCACCTCGTCGATATTGAGGAAGGCGATCAAGAGGCCTTCCAACAGGTGCAGGCGCTCCAGGACCTTGGCCAGCCGGTGCTGCAGCCGGCGGCGCACGGTCTCGGTGCGGTAGCTCAGCCATTCCGCCAGGATCTCGCGCAGGCCCATGACCCGTGGCCGTCCGTTGAGCCCGATCATGTTCATATTGACCCGGTAGCTGCGCTCCAGGTCGGTGCTGGCGAACAGGTGCGACATGAGCCTCTCCACGTCGACCCGACTCGTGCGCGGGACGATAACGATGCGGGTCGGGCACTCGTGGTCGGACTCGTCGCGCAGGTCCTCGATCATGGGCAGCTTCTTCGCCTGCATCTGCTGCGCCACCTGCTCCATGATGCGGTTACCCGAGACCTGGTACGGAAGAGCGGTGATGACGATGTCCCCCTGCTCCATCTCGTAGCGGGCGCGCTGCCTGATGCTGCCGTTGCCGGTCGCGTACATCCGTGCCAGATCCTCCGGCGGGGTGACGATCTCCGCCGCGGTCGGAAAGTCGGGACCCGGCACGAGCGCCATGAGATCGGTCAGCGAAGCCTGTGGATGCGACAGCAGGTGGATGCAGGCGGCGGCTACCTCACGCAGGTTGTGGGAGGGGATGTCCGTGGCCATTCCGACGGCGATCCCCGTGGCCCCATTGAGCAACAGGTTCGGCAGGCGCGCCGGCAGAAGCTTGGGCTCCTCCAGGGTGCCGTCGAAGTTGGGCTGCCAGTCGACCGTGCCCTGCCCCACCTCGGCGAGCAGGACCTCGGCGTAGGGCGCCAGGCGCGACTCCGTATAACGCATTGCCGCGAAGGATTTGGGGTCGTCCGGTGAGCCCCAGTTGCCCTGGCCGTCGATCAGCGGATAGCGGTAGGAAAACCCCTGGGCCATGAGCACCATGGCCTCGTAGCAGGCGGTATCGCCGTGGGGATGGAACTTGCCCAGCACGTCGCCGACGGTGCGGGCGGATTTCTTGAACTTGGCAGTCGCCGCCAAGCCGAGCTCGGACATGGCGTAAAGGATCCGCCGCTGCACCGGCTTGAGGCCGTCGCCGATGTGGGGAAGAGCCCGGTCCAGGATGACGTACATGGAGTAGTCCAGGTACGCCTTCTCGCTGAAGA
>CAYYHR010000063.1:0-16407 GCA_964471705.1 uncultured Chromatiaceae bacterium | reverse complement strand
AAAGGCCAGACGTCAAACAATGTCCAAGCGTGATTACTACGAGGTCCTCGGCGTCAGCCGCAACGCCAGTGATTCCGATCTGAAGAAGGCCTATCGGCGTCTCGCCATGAAGTACCACCCGGATCGAAACCCGGGGAAGGAAGCGGAGCAGAGCTTCAAGGATGCCAAGGAGGCCTACGAGGTGCTCAACGACCCCAAGAAGCGTTCCGCGTACGATCAATTCGGCCATGCCGGGGTCGACGCGAGCGCGGGTTTCGGCGGGGCAGGGGGGGGCGGCGGTGGAGGCTTCTCGGACATCTTCGGAGACGTGTTCGGAGACATCTTCGGGGGTGGCGCCCGTGCCGGTGGTCGGCGGGTACACAGAGGTGCGGATCTCCGTTACGACCTGTCCCTGACTCTGGAAGAGGCGGTCGCGGGCAAGGAGGTGAAGATCCGCATTCCGTCACTGGTGGAATGCCAGTTTTGCGGCGGTACGGGGGCCAAGCCGGGCACCTCGGCGAAGACCTGCCCGACCTGCAATGGTGCCGGCCAGGTACGGATGCAGCAGGGCTTCTTCTCGATCCAGCAGACCTGCCCCCAGTGCCGGGGAGCCGGTACGATCATCGAGGAGCACTGCAGCCACTGTCGGGGTGCGGGGCGCATACGGGAGGAAAAGACCCTGTCGGTGAAGGTGCCGGCGGGTGTCGATACGGGCGATCGCATCCGGTTGGCGGGCGAGGGAGAGCCGGGCGAGCGCGGCGGGCCGAGCGGCGACCTGTACGTTCAGGTCATGGTCGAGAAGCATCCGATCTTCACCCGGGAGGATAATAACCTCTTTTGCGAGGTTCCGATCGGTTTCGTGACCGCGGCTCTGGGCGGAGAGCTGCAGGTCCCGACGCTTGGCGGCAAGGTGGTCCTGAAGATTCCTGCCGGAACCCAGACCGGAAAGATGTTTCGCATGCGCGGCAAGGGTGTGAAGCCCGTACGCGGCGGCATGACGGGTGATCTCATTTGCCGCGTGCTCGTCGAGACGCCGGTGAACCTGACGGAGCGTCAGAAGGAGCTGCTGCGCGAGCTCGATGAGTCGGTGCAGGCCGGTGGAAAACATCACAGTCCCCACTCCTCGACTTGGCTGGACGGCGTCAAGAGCTTCTTCGAGAAGATGGGGCTGTGACTGGCCTGTACGACCAAGCCAGGTTTCCTTGTCCCTGCTGCGGCCACCTGGTCTTCGATCGGGAGCCGGGATTCCACCAGGTATGCCCGATCTGCGGTTGGGAAGACGACCTCGCACAGCTGCGGTTTCCCTTCATGCCCGGCAGCAGCAACGTGGTCAGTCTATTCGAGGCGCAGCGGAATTTTCGCAGCTATGGCGCGTCGGAGCGACGCAACCTGGGGACGACACGCGACCCTGTGGAGGGCGAGTCGGTCGAGCGGGGCTGGCGCCCCCTGGACCCGGGTCGGGACAATCCGGAGCGACCTGGTCGCGGCATCAGCTACGGCGATTCCTACCCCTGGCCGGACACGACCGTCCTCTACTATTGGCGATCGACCTATTGGCGGCGCCTGGTTGGGTAGCTCTCGATGCTGTTCGGCATCACTTGCAGAATCGGCGGATGTAATCCTCGTATTCTTCACGTCTGCGCCGGAGCTTGACCCCGGCAGCCGGCTTGTAGCCGTGTCTGAGCTTCCAGTTGACCTCGTCGAGCTGTTGCCGCTTTTTCCAGCACTGTTTTTCCTGCCGGTCCCGGTCGGCATCGTCCTTCTTCGAGTTTCCTTCGCTCCGGCTGGATCTTTCCGAGTCTTTTTCGCTCTCTTCGAGCTTGGGCTTCGGCGGTTCCCAACCCGTCATTCGGTCCTTCACCCGGACCTCTTCCTGGCCGGCATCCCCGGCGCAGACGGTTTGCCGAAACTCCACCTTTCCGTCGGGGGCGATGCAGCGGTAGAGGTCGGTGTCCGCGACGGCGGTCGCGACATCCACCGCGATCAATAGCGAGAGAGCTGCAACTGTCGGCCGATGCCGGCGATAGCCCTTCGGTGAGCTGACCCTTCTTTCCATACCTGGGTACCTCCCTGGCGTTGTCCCAGACCCGATTCTGGACGATACGGCCTCTCCACGTAAAGGGTTACGGCGCCAGAGTTTGAGAGCCAATAAAGAGCAGTTGAACCGCCAAGGCGCCAAGATCGCCAAGTTATGCACGGAAAGAAAAAAGCCGCCCGGAACAAAGCAATGGGGCGGCTTGGAAGGAGGAGTGGATGGTTCCGGGTATTTAAATTACCCGTCAAAAGTATGGTTGTAACTGACAATTCGCAATCGATCTCTCTTGGCGACACCCCGGATCGTACCTGCTCGTTCTCCCCCTGCTTCGGATTCCGAGCTCTCAGTGCCGTGCGTAGGCATCCAGCGTGGTGATGCGGGCGCGAAACACCCAGATCTGGTACCAGTTGTACATCAGCATCACGGGGATGAAGCCGCTCATGGCAATTGTGAAGCTCTCCAGGGTGGTCGCCGGGCTGCCGCCGCTATGGATGGTCCAGGTCCCGGGAACCAGCCAGGGGTACATGGTCGCCATCATCCCGCCCCACATCAGGGCGATCACGATCGCCAGCCAGAGCATGGCGGCGAGGTCATGGTTGCGGATCGAGGCGAGGCGCATCTTGAATGCCGCCAGGAGCACCGCCACACCGAGAGTCCACCAGACCCATCCGTAAGGTCCGGTCCACTTGTCGGCCGCCCAGTCGAGCTCGAAATAGCTCCACACCAGGGTGACCACCACCGCGACGAGCGCGAGATAGAAGGTCACCGACGTCCATACCGACGCCCGGCCGCGGATCTCGCAATCCAGCTCGAAGCGTGCCTTGAGATAGATCCCTCCGGCCAATGACGCGGCGATGATCGCGGCCACCCCTGTCCAGATGCTGAAGGGGCTGAAGAAGTCGAACGTACCGCCGGTAAAGGTGGGCACCTGGCCCGCGCTCTCGTTGACGAGCTCGACGACATCCGTCACCGGGAAACCTGTCGGGATCGCGCCCAGGGCCATGCCGGCACAGAAGGTGGCGGTCAAACTGCCGATCCCGAATGCCCAATCCCAGAAACGCCTGCTCCGGTCCGAGTGGGCGCGGAACTCGAGGGAGACGGCGCGCATCATGATGCTCCACAAGGCAACCATCAGCGGGACCAGCAGATAGTGGAAGGCAGAGCCGTAGACGATCGGAAAGCCGCCGAAGAGAATGCCGCCTGCTACCACCAGCCAGGTCTCGTTGGCGTCCCAGGTGCCCGCCATCGAGGCCATGATTGCGCCGCGCTCGTCCTCGTCCTTGACGAAGAGTGAGAAGATCCCCGCGCCGAGGTCGGCGCCGTCCAGGATCACATAGAGCAGAAACGAGAGCCCCAGCGCGATCCACCAGATGAATGAGAGTTGGTCGTGAATGAGGGTTAGGTTGTCCATGGTTTCGATCCTCGGTCCGCTTCGTTTGGGGTCAGTGAGCCGACTGCTCGTACGCCGGACGGGCCTCACCGACCGGGCCGGAGGCGAGATGGCCGAGGCGCTCGTGACTCAGGCCGGTGACGACCGGGCTGTCCAGATCGGGTCCCTTGCGGATGACCTTGCCGAAGAAGTGCCAGGTTCCCCACCAGACCGTGAGCTCGAAGACGATGAACCCGACGAGCCAGGCGATCTCGGCGCCGAGACTCAGGTCGCTGACCCCTTCCGAGGTGCGCATCATGCCGTAGACGACCCAGGGCTGGCGGGCGACCTCGCGCGTCCACCAGCCGGTCCAGATGGCCAGATAGGGTAGAAAGGCACTGAATACGAGGATGCGCAGAAACAGCCGGTTGCCGGTGATCCGCTCGACGCTGAGCTTGCCGCGCAGGGCGAGAGAGAGGCCCCAGAACGTGACCAGGACCAGGAACATCCCGATCGCCACCATCACGCGGAAGGAATAGAAGGGGATCAGCACTGGCGGACGGTCATCGGGAGGGAATTGATCCAGTCCGGTCACCCGGTCGTCCAGGGTGTGGGTCTCCAGGAGGCTCAGGAGGTGGGGGATCGTTACAGCCCAGTCGTTGCGGCCCTCGGCATCGTTCGGCCAGGCCAGCAGTTTCTAGCCGGTGTTGGGGCTGCCGTCGGGTTTATTGGTGTGGAAGTGACCTTCCATTGCCGCCAACCCTGCCGGCTGTGCCTTGGCCACGACCAGGCCGAGGCCATCGCCGAGATAGACCTGCAGCGGCGCAACCAGGACCAGGGCTAGAACGGAGTATTTGGCCGCGCGTTGGAACATCCGAACATGGCGGCCCTTCAGCAGATACCAGGCGGACACACCGGCGACGAAGAACAGGGAGAGCTCGATTGATGCCACCCACATATGGGGAAAGGCGAACAGGAAGTCCGGGTTGAAGATCACGGAGAGCCAGTCCTCGGCGATGAATACGCCGTTCTCCAGCGTGATGCCGGTGGGCGTCTGCATCCAGGAGTTGGCGGCAAGTATCCAGAAGGCGGAGAGACTGGACGAGAGTGCTACGTTGAAGGTGGCGAACAGGTGCATGCCCTTGCTGATCTTGCCCCACCCGAAGATCATCAAGCCGACGAAGCCGGCCTCGTACATGAAGGCGGTGATGGTCTCGAAGCCGAGGATGTGGCCGAAGACAGGGCCGGCTGCTTGAGAGAAGGGGCCGTACAGGATACCGAAGGCCATCTCCATCGTGACGCCGGTCGCAACGCCGGCGCCGAAGTTGATGATGAACAGCTTTTCGAAAAAGCGGGTCAAGCGGTACCAATGCTCGTCGTCGGTCTTTATCCAACGCCATTCGGACACCAGCAACAGGATTGCCAAGCCGATGGTTAGCGGCGGGTAGAGGATGTGCATGGAGGTGATCCATGCGAAATCGAGTCGGGCGAGCAGCACCGGCAACGAGTCTTCAAGCATTTCGAGCTACCTCCCTTTCGGGCTCACTGGCTACGATCGATATGCGGGGTAGCAGAGGTCGTGCCAGCTCTGAAGCCTTGCAGTTACAGGTATTGTGGGGAAGGTGCAGGCGACATGGCGGTGGATTTTCCTGGCCGGCGGTGCATAATCACAAAATTATAATTTTCTTATTATGTGCGATTGCTCGGCCGGTCATCCTTCCTGGATCTGTCACCCATTGCTGCGTCTCAGTCCGGACCGGCGTAGGCCGGCAGGTAGCGTCCCTCGCGCATCAATGCCTCCGCAGAACCTTGCTCGATGATGCGCCCGCGGCTCAGGACCAGGACCTCGTCGACGTAGCGCAGGGCCTGGGGCCTGTGGGTGATGAGCAGGGTGGTGCGGTCCCGCATCAGCACCGCCAGCGCCTGCAGGACGGCGTGCTCGGCCGATGCGTCCAGTCCCTCGGTCGGCTCGTCGAGGAGCAGGATGGGCGCGTCATCGAGCAGGGCGCGGGCGATGGCGACGCGCCTTGCCTGGCCGCCCGACAGCCGGGTGCCGGTCTCGCCGACGATCGTATCCAGGCCCTCGGGCAGGCTCCTGATCTCATCGTAGACGTTGGCCTGCTGCAGGGCCTTGGCCAGGGCCTCTTCGCTCGCGTCCGGGCGTGCGAGCAGGAGGTTTTGGCGGACGCTGGTGTTGAAGAGATGGGTCTGCTGGGCGACGACGGCACACCAGCCGCGCACGGTCTCGCCGCGCAGCTCGCGCAGCGGGACCCCGCCGATCCGGATCTCGCCCTCCTGGTAGTCCCAGAACCGCAGCAGGACGTTGAGCAGGCTGGTCTTGCCGGAGCCGGTGGCCCCGACGATGCCGACACGCCGGCCATCCGCGACCTCCAGGTCGATACCGTCCAGCGCCCAGGGAGCGCCCTCGCCATAGCGCATGCGTAAACCTTCCAGGCGCAGGTCGAAACGACCGGGTATGGTGGCCTCTTGTGCGGGCTCCTCGACCACCGGCTTGGTATCGATGATCTCGAAGATGCGGCGGGCGGCTGCCAGCGTCTCGCCGAGCGTCTGAAAGGCGAGCGGCAACGCGCTGACCGCCTCGAAGCTGGCCATGACGAACAGGGCGATCATGGCCAATTCGGGGCCGTCGAGATCCGACTCCCTCACCAACGGGATGGCGACGAGCACGGCGAGCCAAACGGTGAGCTGGGCGGCGAGGCCGGTGAGCCCGGCCGAGAGGCCGTTGATGCGAGCCTGCCGGCGTTGAGGCTCGATCAGGTCGTGACTGAGCCGTTCGATCGTTTGCGCTTGTGCGTGCGCGGCCCGATAGACGCGCAGCTCCCCCAGGCCGCGCACGCCGTCGGCGACGCTGGAGCGCAGGTCCGCGCGCACGGCAACGGCGCGCCGTCCCGGCTCCCGCCCGAGGCGCTGGGCCAGCAGAGGCAGGGCGACGCCGGCCGCCAGCAGGCCGACGAGATCGATCAGCGCGACGGAGCCGGAGAATAGGGTTATGAAGCCGACGAGCAGGATCAGGCTTACGGCGGCGGCGACCGTGGGAGCAAGCACCCGCAGGTAGAAATTGTCCAGGGTGTCGATGTCGGCGCGGATGCGGCTGAGCAGGTCGCCGCCCCGATAGTACTGGAGCCGGGCGGGGGCCAGCGGCTCGAGGTGCTCGTAGAACCACACCCGCAAGCGCGCGAGCAGGCGGAAGGTCGCCTCGTGCGTGACCAGCCGCTCGATGTAGCGCCCGCCGGTGCGCAGGATCGCGAGCCCGCGGATGCCGGCGGCAGGCGTGAAATAGTTCATCAGGCCGCCGCCGAGTCCGACCAGCGCCATGGCGGTGATGAACCAGCCGGAGAGTGTGAGCAGGCCGATGTTGGCCAGGTCGACCAGGATGGTGAGCAGGGTGCCGGCGATGATCCAGCGGGTGTAGGGCCGAAACAGCCCGAGCAGGCGCAGCAGGTCCTTCTTCATGCCGCGGCCCCCTGGTAGAGGGAGCACAGGCGCGCGTAGAGCCCGTTGTGCGCCAGCAGCTCGGCGTGGCTGCCCTGCTCGACGATGCGCCCCTCGTCCAGCACCAGGATGCGGTCGGCGCGGCGAATGGTGCTCAAGCGGTGGGCGATGACCAGCATGGCGCGCCCTTCGGCGAGGCGCTCGATGGACTCGGTGACCAGGGCTTCGGTTTCCGGGTCCAGGCTCGCGCTGGCCTCGTCCAGGACGATGACCTCGGCGTCATCGAGGAAGGCGCGGGCCAGAGCGATGCGCTGGATCTCGCCGCCGGACAGGCCCTGACCGCGGTCGCCGACCAGGGTGTCGTAGCCCTGCGGCAGGCGCTCGACGAATTCGGTTGCATTGGCCAGCGCAACCGCATGCCGCACGGCGTCGAGATCGGCGTCCGGGCGGCCGAGGCGGATGTTGTCGAGCAGGCTGCCGTGAAACAGGGTCGGGCGCTGCGGCAGCCAGGCGACATGGTCCAGCCAGTCATCCTCGGCGAGCGCGCGCAGATCGATGCCGTTGACGCTGAGGCGCCCCTCCTGCGGCTGGATGAAGCCGAGCAGGAGCTGGCTCAGGGTCGTCTTGCCGGCGCCGCTGGGGCCGACGAGCGCAACGCGCTCCCCTTGTGCGAGAGTAAAGTCGATGTCGCGCAGCACGGGCCGGTCGGGCTCGTAGGCGAAGCCCACCTTTTCGAAGCGGATGCTCAGCGCCTCGCCGACGGGAAGCGTGCCTTGGCCGGTGCGGGGCGCGGGCGGCACGATGTCCAGCAGCTCGACGATATGCTCCGAGGCGCCGATGGCCTCCATGCGCGCGTGATACTGAGTACCCATGTTGCGCAACGGCAGATAAAACTCGGGGGCGAGCAGCAGCACGAAAAAGCCCGGCAGATAGTGCATCTCGCCGTAGTACAGGCGAAAACCGATGAACACCGCGACCATGGCGATGCTGACGGTGGCCATGAACTCCAGCACCAGCGAGGACAGAAAGGCCACGCGCAGCACCGCCATGGTGCTTTGGCGGTACTCGTCGGAGATGCGGGCGACCACCTTCGCCTCGCGGCGGCTGGCGTTGAACAGCTTGAGGGTGGTGAGGCCCTCGATGGCGTCGAAGAAGTGCGCGCTCATGCGCGCCAGCTTGCGCCACTGGCGCTGGTTGAGCCGCTCGGCACCCTTGCCGATGATGATCATGAACAAGGGGATCAGCGGTGCGGTGATCAGCATGATGAGCCCCGAGACCCAGTCCGACGGGAGCACGAAGATCAGGATCGCGAGGGGAATGAAGGCGGCCAGCGCGGTCTGCGGAAGATAGCTCGCGTAGTACTTCTCCAGCGCTTCGACGCCGTCGATCAGGGTGTTGGCAATCGACCCGGTGCGCTGTCGGCGGGTCCAGGCCGGGCCGAGCGCCTCGATGTGGGCGTAGAGGCGCTTGCGGATGTCGAGCTTGATGCGGGCGGCGGCCTCGAATGCCGTGACCTCGGTGAGCATGGTGACGACGGCGCGCCCGGCGAGCACGGCCAGCAGCCACGCCAGCCAATGCCGGACGTCGCTCAGCCCGCGCGCGTCGATGGCGACGGCGTTGATCACCAAGGCCAGCAGCCAGGCTTGGGCGATGAGCAACAAGCCGCCGACGGAGCCGATGGTGACGGTCAGAGCGAGTGGCGCACGGACCTTGGCGGCGAGGCCGCGCAGCCAGGCATCCAATGCCTTGCCGGCGTCACGTGACAGGGGAGCGGAAGGAGAGGAGGACATGCGTATCGAGCCTGTGCGTCTCGAGTCGTGCCTACAGGTGTTTCGAGTCGGGACGGCGGATACGATAACGCACGCTACGCTCATAGCGCGGCCCGATGCGTCGGGTCGAGCACGGCAGGAGGTCTTGGGGCAAGATCAGGTCATGGATCGTTAGGACTGGATCGCCTCGCCGACCTCCAGGTCCAGATCCCGCCACAGCCGGAGGGTCGGCGCGGCTTGATTCATGGTGTAAAAGTGGATTCCGGGGGCACCCTGATCGATGAGGCGCCGACACAGACCGAGAACGACTTGATGTCCGAATTCCCGGATGCTCTCGATGTCGTCCCCGTAGCCTTCCAACCGTTTGCGCACCCAGCGCGGGATCTCCGCGCCGCAGGCGTCGGAGAAGCGGGCGAGCCGGCTGTAGTTGGTGATGGGCATCACCCCGGGGACGATGGGTATTCGGATGTCGAGGCGCTCACAGGCATCCAGGAAGGAGAAATAGGCATCGGCATTGTAGAAATACTGGGTGATGGCCGCGTCGGCACCGGCATCCACCTTGCGCTTGAAGCTCTCCAGGTCACGCATTGCGCCGGGCGCCTGGGGGTGGACCTCCGGATAGGCGGCCACCTCGATATGGAACGCATCGCCGGTCTCCTCGCGAATGAAGGCTACAAGCTCGTTGGCGTATCTCAGCTCCCCGGTGGCAACGGCCCCCATGCCCGAAGGCAGATCGCCGCGCAGGGCGACGATGCGGTGGATGTCCTGCTCCCGGTAATGGCGCAGGATATCCCGTACCTCCGTCCGACTCGAGCCGATGCAGGACAGATGCGGTGCCGTGTCGATGCCCTGCCGGCGAAGCAGCGAGACGGTCTCGAAGGTGCGCTCGCGGGTCGAGCCGCCGGCTCCATAGGTGACGGAGAAATAGCGGGGGCCGACGGCGTTGAGCCGCTCCACCGTGTCCGCGAGCTTCTCCATGCCTTCCGCCGTCTTCGGCGGAAAGAGCTCGAAGCTGTAGTTGTTCCCGTTGGTTTCCCGGCTTCTCATTGGGATCAGTAGCGGTAATATTCCGGCTTGAAGGGACCATCGACGGTTACGCCGATATAGTCCGCCTGTTCCTCGGTGAGGGTCGTGAGGTGTGCCCCGATCCGGGCGAGATGCAGACGGGCCACCTCCTCGTCCAGCTTCTTGGGCAGTACGTAGACGTCCACGGGGTACTGGTCGGGGTTTTCGAAGATCTCCATCTGCGCCAGTACCTGATTGGTGAAGCTGTTGGACATCACGAAGCTCGGGTGACCGGTGGCGCAGCCGAGGTTCACCAGGCGGCCTTTGGCGAGCAGGATGATTCGTCGCCCGTCCGGAAAGACCACGTGATCGACCTGGGGCTTGATCTCCTCCCACCGGTAGTTTCCGAGGGAAGCCACATCGATCTCGTTGTCGAAGTGACCGATGTTGCAGACGATCGCCTGATCCTTCATCGCCCTCATGTGCTCGTGGGTGATGACGTTGAGGTTACCGGTGGCGCTGACGAAGATGTCGGCCAGGGGCGCCGCTTCTTCCATGGTGACGACCTTGTAGCCTTCCATTCCGGCCTGCAGGGCGCAGATGGGGTCGACCTCCGAGACCCAGACGATGGCGCCGAGACCTCGCAGGGACTGGGCGCAGCCCTTGCCGACGTCGCCGTAGCCGCAGACCATGGCCACCTTGCCGGCAATCATGACATCGGTGGCCCGTTTGATGCCGTCCACCAGGGATTCGCGGCAGCCGTAGAGGTTGTCGAACTTGGACTTGGTCACCGAGTCGTTCACGTTCATGGCCGGGAAGAGCAGAGATCCCTCCTTGGCCCTCTCGTAGAGTCGGTGCACCCCGGTGGTGGTCTCTTCGGTGACGCCCCGAATACCCTCGGCAATGCGGTGCCAGTACCCGCTATCGCGCTCGAAGGTGCGCCCGAGGACGCCGAGCACCGCCCGCCACTCCTCGTTGTCGTCGGAGGTGGGCTCGGGGACTTGGCCGGCCTTCTCGTACTCCACGCCCTTGTGGACCAGTAGGGTGGCGTCGCCTCCGTCGTCCAGGATCATGTTCGGGCCGCCGCCGTCGGGCCAGCTCAGGACCTGCTCGGTGCACCACCAGTATTCCTCCAGGGTCTCGCCCTTCCAGGCATAGACGGGGATGCCGGCGGCGGCGATGGCCGCGGCGGCGTGATCCTGGGTCGAGAAGATATTGCAGGAGGCCCAGCGGACCTGGGCGCCGAGCTCGACCAGGGTCTCGATCAGCACCGCAGTCTGGATGGTCATGTGTAGGCTGCCGCTGATGCGGGCGCCCGTCAGTGGCTTCTCAGCGCCGTACTTCGCCCGCAGGGCCATGAGACCGGGCATCTCGGTCTCGGCGATGTGCATTTCCTTACGGCCCCAGTCGGCCAGGGAGAGGTCGGCGACCTTGTAGTCGGTAAACTCACTCATGGTAGTCAACTCCAGTGATTAGCAGAGTGAGCGCCGTTTTGGGTTGTCACCTCGTCCGAGCCTGGCCCCGGTGCCGGGGTTGCAACGCTCCTCGGGAGAGGTATTTAAGCCGCAGAGACGCGGAGAACGCAGAGTTTCTGGAGCGGAGGTATTGATGCCGTTTCTCTTCCTGAGAGTAGTCGGCTCACTTGGGCTCTATGCCAACCCGCAAAATTCGATCTCTGCGTTCTCTGCGTCTCCGCGGTTCTATTGAAAATTCTAAGTCTTACAATCCAGCCGCATCGCGCAGCTCCTGCGCCTTGTCGGTCCGCTCCCAGCTGAATTCGGGCTCCTCGCGTCCGAAATGGCCGTAGGCGGCGGTCTTGCGGTAGATGGGGCGGATCAGATCGAGCAGCCGGATGATGCTATATGGCCGCAGGTCGAAGTGCTCGCGCACCAGGGCGGCGATGCGCTCTTCCGGTACTCTGGAGGTGCCGAAGGTCTCGATCGTAATGGACGTGGGCTCGGCCACGCCGATGGCATAGGAGATCTGGATCTCGCACCGCTCGGCGAGGCCTGCCGCGACGATGTTCTTGGCCACGTAGCGCGCCGCGTAAGCGGCGGAGCGGTCGACCTTGGACGGGTCCTTGCCGGAGAACGCGCCGCCTCCGTGGCGCGCCGAGCCGCCGTAGGTATCGACGATGATCTTGCGCCCGGTGAGTCCGCAATCCCCGACGGGGCCGCCGATGATGAAGCTACCGGTCGGGTTGATGTGGAACTTGGTGTCGCCGTGGATCCATTCCTCGGGCAGCACGGGCAGGATGATGTTCTCCATCACCGCCTCGCGCAGGTGCCTGTAGTCCACGTCCGGATCGTGCTGGGTCGAGAGCACCACCGCATCCACGGCGGTGACCTTTCCGTCCTGATAGCGCATGGTGACCTGACTCTTGGCATCCGGGCGCAACCAGGGCAGGACATGGGCGCGGCGCATCTCCGACTGGCGTTGTACCAGGCGGTGGGCGAAGGTGATGGGCGCGGGCATGAGCACGTCCGTCTCGTTCGTCGCGTAGCCGAACATCAGTCCCTGATCTCCGGCTCCCTGCTCCTCGGGGGCGTTCCGGTTTACGCCCATCGCGATATCCCCCGACTGCTTGCCGATCAGCGACATAACGGCGCAGGTCGAGCCGTCGAAGCCGACGTCGGAGCTGGTGTAGCCGATGTCCGTCACGACGCCGCGGACCAGTTGATCCAGGTCCACCCAGGCGTCGGTGGTGATCTCGCCGCCGATGATGACCGCCCCGGTCTTGACCATGGTCTCGCAGGCCACGCGGGCCCGCTCCGGGTGCGGGTCCTGGGTCAGGATCGCGTCCAACATGGCGTCGGAAATCTGGTCGGCCACCTTGTCCGGGTGGCCCTCGGAGACGGATTCGGAAGTGAAGATGAAATCTCTTGCCATCGATGGGGGGCTCGCTGCGTCTGCCTGATTGACTTTGTCCGGATTGACTTTGCCGGATTGACTCTGGTGGGACCGCGCCTGGCCTCGTCGGCCCGTTGAGCGCGCAATGATAATCCGTCGCGTCTGCTATTCCTAGGACTCGGGTTGGCTTTTCCGGTGCTTCCGGTACCATGTCGGGTCTGAGCACAAGACGCGTCTCTCGAGCCGATTCAGGAGTCGATCCAATGGTTTCACTTCAAACCCCCGTGTGCGAATTCGGTACGCCGGCCCCCGATTTCTCCCTCCCCGGCGTCGACGGCCGAACCTGGTCCCGTGACCAGTGTAAGGGTGAGAAGGGCCTGCTGGTCATGTTCATCTGCAATCACTGCCCCTACGTGAAGGCGGTACTGGACCGCATCCTGCGCGATGTCCGCGAGCTCGCCGGGTACGGCATCGGCTGTGTGGCCATCATGTCCAACGACCCGAGCGACTATCCGGAGGACTCCTTCGAGAACATGAAGCGGGTGGCGGAGGACCACGAGTTTCCCTTCCCCTACCTGATCGACGAGACCCAGGAGGTCGCCAAGGCCTACGGTGCCGTCTGCACGCCCGACTTTTTCGGCTACGGCGCGGACACGGATCTACAGTACCGGGGACGATTGGACGCAAGCCGCAAGGAGCCGGCACCCGAAGGAGCGCACCGAGACCTGTTCGAGGCCATGCGGCAAGTCGCCGAGACCGGGGAAGGTCCCAGGGAGCAGATTCCCAGCATGGGATGCTCCATCAAGTGGAAGAGCGACTGACACTAATTCGCAATATAAGAAACTTATAAAATTTTTTTTCTGGGACCATAAGATGCATTTCTTTGTCCTGGCCCATATCAGTGGGCCACAATAGCCGACCTTTCATAATGTCTGGTTTTCGACTCCGCTCCATGGGGCAGCGCTGGGGCGACGAGATCCAGACGCCGGTCGCACGGGGAACGACTCGCCTGTTTTCCAGGTCATCGACTCGTCGCTGAATGCCAGGGCATTCGGATGCGGCCGGCGAAAGCATTAGCTTTGAATATTTAATTCTTGAGGAGAGACGAGATGCCCTCACGCAGAGACCTCGCCAATGCCATCCGTGCGCTGAGCATGGATGCGGTCCAGAAAGCAAACTCCGGTCACCCGGGTGCCCCGATGGGCATGGCCGATATCGCGGAAGTCCTGTGGAACGACTTCATGAAGCACAACCCGTCCGATCCCGAGTGGGCGGACCGCGACCGCTTCGTGCTGTCCAACGGACACGGCTCCATGCTCATCTATTCGCTGCTGCATCTGACCGGCTACGATCTCGGCATCGAGGACCTGAAGCAGTTTCGCCAGCTCCACTCCCGGACCCCGGGTCACCCCGAGTACGGCTATGCCCCGGGCATCGAGACGACCACCGGCCCTCTCGGCCAGGGCATCACCAACGCCGTCGGTATGGCGCTCGCCGAGAAGGTCCTCGGCGGCCAGTTCAACCGGCCGGGCCATGAGATCGTGGATCACCACACCTATGTCTTTCTGGGCGACGGCTGCATGATGGAGGGCATCTCCCATGAGGCCTGCTCCCTTGCCGGCGCCTTGGGGCTGGGCAAGCTGATCGCCTTCTACGACGACAACAATATCTCCATCGACGGCGAGGTGCGTGGGCACGGTACTACTCCCGCCTGGTTTCTCGATGACACTCCCAAGCGCTTCGAGGCCTATGGGTGGCACGTGATCCGCACGGTGGACGGTCATAACGCGGACGCCGTCAAGGCGGCGATCGAAGAGGCCCGCTCGGTTACCGACAGGCCCACCCTCATCTGTTGTCAGACCATCATCGGTTGGGGATCTCCCAACAAGCAGGGTAAGGAAGAGTGTCACGGTGCCCCCTTGGGCGCAGACGAGATCGCTCTGACCCGGGAGAC
The DNA here is from genome assembly GCA_964471705.1 of uncultured Chromatiaceae bacterium. GTDB lineage: Bacteria > Pseudomonadota > Gammaproteobacteria > Chromatiales > Chromatiaceae > Thiosymbion. The sequence goes on along the minus strand of CAYYHR010000063.1, from coordinate 1,993 downwards.
CATCGGTTGGACCCAGCCGCCTTTCGAGATCCCCGGCGAGATCTATGCCGGCTGGGATGCGAAGGAGAAGGGTGCCGCTGCCCAGACGGCCTGGAGCGAGCGCTTCTCCGCGTACGAGGCCGCGCACCCGGAGCTGGCGTCGGAGCTGAAGCGCCGGCTGGCTGGCGAGATGCCGGCAGGTTGGGACGAGAATTCCTGGGACTTCGTCAAGTCCGTCGATGCCAAGGCCGAGACGATCGCCTCTCGAAAGGCATCTCAGAACGCCCTGAACGGTTTCGGCCCGATGCTGCCCGAGCTGCTGGGTGGGTCCGCGGACCTGGCCGGCTCCAATTTGACCCTCTGGTCGGGAAGCAAGGGCGTATCCAAGGACGACGCCTCCGGGAACTACCTCTACTACGGCGTTCGCGAGTTCGGCATGTCCGCCGTCATGAACGGGATTACGCTGCACGGGGGCTTCAAGCCCTATGGCGCCACCTTCCTCATGTTCATGGAGTACGCCAAGAACGCCTTGCGCATGGCAGCCCTGATGAAGATCAATCCGATCTTCGTCTACACACATGATTCCATCGGACTCGGCGAGGATGGCCCGACCCATCAGCCGGTAGAGCAGATTTCCATCCTGCGCCTGACGCCGCGCATGTCCACTTGGCGCCCGGCGGATGCCGTGGAGAGCGCCGTGGCCTGGAAGCTGGCGTTGGAGCGCCAGGGCGGGCCCACCAGCCTGATCTTCTCCCGCCAGAACCTTCCGCACCTCGAGCGCACCGAAGAGCAGCTCCTCGCAATCACCAAGGGTGCATATGTGTTGCGTGATTGCGACGGCGAGCCCGAGGCGATTATCATCGGCACGGGCTCGGAGGTTGCGCTGGCGGTCGACGCATACAACGACCTGACGGCCAAGGGGCGCAAGGTGCGCGTTGTCTCCATGCCCTCGATGGACGTTTTCGATGCTCAGGATGCCGCTTACAAAGAGTCGGTGCTGCCCGAAGGGGTGAAGGCGCGTGTCGCGGTCGAGGCGGGTGTTACGAGCCTTTGGCCGAAGTACATCGGCATGCACGGCAAGGCCATCGGCGTCGACAGATTCGGCGAGTCCGCCCCCGCGGGCGACGTGTACAAGGAGTTCGGCGTCACTTCCGAGAGCGTGATCAAGGCGGTCGAGGAGCAGCTCTAGGGTGCTGATCATCGGCCGTCGAGGCCGAGATCAGCGCCGAACATCCTGCCCCCTGGGACTCGCTGAATCGCTTTGCGGTTCCCTGGAGGGGGTGCAGCACCGAGCGGCTGTCCGACGTTTCAAATCAAGCACAACCAAACCTGTAAAGAAGACTGGAGGTTTATTCCATGGCAATCAAAGTTGGCATCAATGGGTTCGGCCGTATCGGTCGCATGGCTTTTCGCGCCATCTACAAGGACTTTCCCGGCATCGAGGTCGTCGGTATCAACGACCTTCTCGATCCCGAATACCTGGCCTACATGCTCAAGTACGATTCGGTACACGGAAATTTCCCGGGTGAGATTGCCGTGGACGGCAGCAGCATGATCATCGACGGCAAGTCCATCCGCCTGACCGCCGAGCGCGATCCCGCCAACCTCGCCTGGGGCGATGTCGGCGCCGACCTGGTCATCGAGAGCACGGGCTTCTTCCTGACCGGCGAGACCTGCCAGAAGCACGTGGATGCCGGTGCCCCCAAGGTGGTGCAGTCCGCACCCTCCAAGGATGACACGCCCATGTTCGTCTACGGCGTCAACCATCACACCTATGCCGGTCAGGCCATCGTCTCCGCCGCCTCCTGTACCACTAACTGCCTGGCCCCGGTCGCAAAGGTGCTGAACGAGAACTTCGGCATCAAGCGCGGCCTGATGACCACCGTGCATGCCGCCACCGCCACCCAGAAGACCGTCGACGGTCCCTCCATGAAGGACTGGCGCGGCGGCCGCGGCATCCTGGAGAACATCATCCCGTCATCCACCGGCGCCGCCAAGGCCGTGGGCAAGGTGC
>CAYYHR010000062.1:0-16432 GCA_964471705.1 uncultured Chromatiaceae bacterium | reverse complement strand
TTCGGATCGGGTCCGCCCCAGGGCCAGGAATGCAGGCGGCCGCCGAGCCAGTCCGAGAGCTGGTCCGTTCGGTACGGCGAAAGCCTGTGACCGGACTGCCCCAGGTTGAGGGTCCCACGGGTCTTGGACCAGTCGGCCGGCGTGAAGACCACCCGCATGGAGGGAACGACCAGCACCTTCTCCGGTGCCGTGGGAGACGTCTTTGCGACATTGACCGTGTTCGTATCGCCGCCTACCGGGATGGGGCCGACGCTGAACAGAGGACCAAGCAGTGGGATGCGGTCGAAGGCATGAACGAAGGTCAGGTGCCGGATGCCGTCCAGGCGTTGCTCGCTCGGCTCGGGCATGCGCTCGTCCAGCGCCTCTTTGGCGCTGCGCAGGGCACGCGCCCAGATCTCGGCCTCTCCCTCCTGCTCGGGGGTGCTCACATCGTCCCAGAAGCTCGACTTTCCCGTATACATGGCCTCGTCCAAGGCATCGTAACTGATAATGGAGATGGACATGAGCAGAGGCAGGTCCTCCTGGAGCTCGTCGCCGAACAGATGCTCGAAGAGGGCGGGGCGGAGCAGGGCGAAGAGCGCGGCCGACCGACTGTCCGGCTCTAAATCTTCATCCCAGCGTTTCAGATAGCGGTCGGCGATGCGGCGGGCCTCCGGGTCCAGCGACCGCAGCTTGTCGGCGACCCGCGCCAGGGCGTCTTTGAAGCGCTCGGCCTCCACGCTGATACGATCGAGCTGTATCCGAGCCATGCCCTGCGCGTTCAGCGGAAAGGATAGGGAATTGAGCAGATCCACGATCCGGTAAGCACGGTAGGGGGCCATCCATGAGCGGGTCAGCCCCACCGGATAATCGATGGGAACGGTCCGGTTGTTCGCCGTCACCAGGGCGTAGCCGGGGGGATTGGTTAGCCCTGGATTCCTGCCCGGCGGATAGTATCCCTCCCAGCCGTAGGCCGGATCCCAGCCCGGTGAGGGAAAGGCGCCGAAACCCTCCGCCCGTCGGGGAATGGCACCGCTCACCTGCCAGGCGATACCGCCTTCGCGGTCGGCCAGCATCAGATTCTGAGCACAGTGCTTGAAGTCGAGAATCGCGGCGCGCGCCTCGTGCAGGGCACGCGACCGATTCAGATTGTAGAAAGCGGCGATGCTGTGCTCCGGGACCTCCAGGTTGGTGCGCAGAGCGAGTAGGTTCTCGGTGCTAACCGGCGGGAGATCCATCCCGCTGCCCGTCACAGTCCCGAGAATGTCGTTGAGTATGACCCCGCGGCTGGTGCTGCGAACCTGGAGCCGCACCGGGGCCTCGCGCCCTCTTACCTCGATCTCCTCGGTCCGCGACTGGATCTTCTCCGGCTCGCCGAGCGATCGGGCAACCGAATCACCGTCCTCCGTCGGCCGCTCCACGAACAGATCCTGGGTATCCGCCACGGCCGTCGTAAATCCCCATGCCAGGTCCTCGTTGTGCCCGATCAGGACGAAGGGAATGCCTGGAATGGCGACGCCGGTCGCGTGGAAGTCGGGGGCGATCATCTCCAGCTCGTACCAGATGCCCGGCATGGTCGGAGCCAGATGGGGGTCGTTGGCCAGAAGTGCCTGGCCATCCTCCGTGCGCTCGCCATTGACCGCCCAAGCGTTACTGGCCGCACCCGGCGTGGGCAGCCCCCAACGGGCCGGCATCGCCAGAAGGCGGTCGATGCGGTCGATGCTCCGGATGAGGCTCGTCGAAGCGGCGAGGTCCTCGGCAGGAGGCTGCGGAGCGGGAACCCCCTCGTCGGTCGGGAAAAGCTCAGCGGCCTGCTCCGGGCCCAGCTTAGCCGCCATCGTCAAGTACACCAGCTCCTCACGGGCGTTGAAAGACAACATCCAGGACATGTACTCGCTGATCGCCAGACTGTCCTCCGGAGTCCAGGGCGCGGGCTCGAACCGGCTGATCAGATACTCGACCGGGAGGTGACCGGCTGCCTGCTCGCGGTAGGCGTTTACGCCGGCCGCGTAGGCCCGGAGCACGCCGGCATAGGGCTCTCCCAGGGCCTCGTAGGATTCCCGGGCTGCACGCCCGAGCCCCAGGGTGCGAAACATGCGATCTGCCGGAAGGGCCTTTTCGCCGAAAACCTCCGCCAGGCGTCCCCTCGCGAGCCGGCGCATCAGATCCATCTGCCACATACGCTCGGAGGCCACCAGGAAGCCTTGTGCGAACAGCAGGTCCTCGAGTGTCTCCGCCTCAATGGTGGGAACCGCGTAGGGTCCGAATCGCACCTCGACCCGACCCTTCAAACCCGCCATGGTCAGCTTGCCCGAATAGTCCGGCTCCGCCTCCTTCGCCGACCAGAACAGAAAGACCAGGGCAGCGATGCAGAGGGTGACGAGAACAGCCAGGGAGACGAACAGGATACGGCGGACCATGGAGGGCTCCGAAAGTACGACAGCCGGATCTTCAGAAAACCATGATCATCCGCGAATGTCCACCCTTTTCCCGATCCCCCGAAGTGGTGCACTCGCCGCTACGACACCTGGCGATCTGTGACAAAACGCGGAGAGCAGATTTTTCCGGACAGGAATCCGCCGTGACCACCGTCGGGGTCCGAAGGCACGGATTCTGTACAATAGAGTCCTTCAGGATGTCTCAGCTCGCCCATGTAACGACTACTGCGCATCCCCTGCCTGCGCTCGGAGACCAAGATGCCCGCTTATCGCTCCCGCACTACTACTCAGGGTCGCAACATGGCCGGTGCCCGTTCCCTGTGGCGCGCCACCGGGATGAGGGACGAGGACTTCGAAAAGCCCATCGTCGCCGTCGCCAACTCCTTCACCCAGTTCGTTCCGGGTCATGTCCACCTCAAGGATCTGGGCCAACTGGTAGCGCGCGAGATCGAGGCCGCCGGCGGCGTGGCAAAGGAGCTCAATACCATCGCCATCGACGACGGCATCGCCATGGGGCATGGCGGCATGCTCTACTCCCTGCCCTCTCGGGACCTGATCGCAGACTCCGTGGAGTACATGGTCAACGCCCACTGCGCGGACGCTCTGGTGTGCATCTCCAACTGCGACAAGATCACCCCCGGCATGTTGATGGCCGCCTTGCGCCTGAACATCCCCACCGTCTTCGTGTCGGGGGGGCCCATGGAGGCCGGCAAGGTGCTACTGAAGGGCAAGGAGCTGCACCTAGACCTGGTGGACGCCATGGTGGCGGCGGCGGATCCCGCCCAGTGCGACGAGGAGGTGGAGATCTACGAGCGCTCCGCCTGCCCCACCTGCGGGTCCTGCTCCGGGATGTTCACGGCCAATTCCATGAACTGCCTGACCGAGGCTCTGGGTCTGAGCCTTCCGGGCAACGGCTCCCTGCTGGCGACCCATGCGGAGCGTCGCGACCTCTTTCTCGAGGCGGGGCGCCTGGTCGTCGATCTCGCGAAACGCTGGTACGAAGGTGAGGATTCGAGCGTCCTGCCGCGCTCCATCGCGAGCTTCAATGCCTTCGAGAACGCCATGAGCCTGGACATCGCCATGGGCGGCTCCACCAACACGGTGCTGCACCTGCTCGCCGCCGCCCACGAGGCCGATGTCGATTTCACCATGGCGGACATCGACCGCCTGAGCCGCAAGGTCCCGAACCTGTGCAAGGTGGCGCCGGCTACCCAGCAGTACCATATGGAGGATGTGCACCGGGCCGGAGGCGTCATGGGTATCCTGGGTGAGCTCGACCGGGCGGGCCTGATCCACCGCGATTCGCTGACCGTCCACAGCAGCTCCCTCGGGACGGCACTGGACGAGTGGGACGTCGTGCGAACCGGCATCGAAAAGGCCGGAAGCCGGTACCTCGCTGCCCCCGGCGGGCGTCCGACCCAAACCGCCTTCAGCCAGGACAGCCGCTGGCCGGACCTGGACCTGGACCGGGCAAACGGCTGCATCCGTGATCTGGCACACGCCTACAGCCGTGACGGCGGTCTGGCCGTCCTCTACGGCAACCTCGCGGAGCAGGGGTGTATCGTGAAGACGGCCGGGGTAGACCCCTCGAACCTCGCCTTTTCCGGCCTTGCCAGAGTCTACGAGAGTCAGGAGGCGGCGGTGGAGGCCATCCTCGGCGACCGGGTCGCGGCAGGCGACGTGGTGATCATCCGCTACGAAGGTCCCAAAGGCGGCCCCGGAATGCAGGAGATGCTCTATCCCACGAGCTATCTCAAATCGAAGGGGCTGGGCAAGGCTTGCGCCCTGGTCACCGACGGGCGCTTCTCGGGCGGGACCTCGGGACTATCCATCGGCCATGTGTCGCCGGAGGCCGCCGAGGGTGGAGCGATCGGCCTGGTGCAGGAGGGCGACCGGATCGAGATCGACATCCCCCACCGCAGGATCAGCCTACTGGTCCCGGACGAGGAGCTTGCGCAACGACGGCGAAGCCTGGACGCCAAAGGCGCGACGGCATGGCGCCCCGCCCACCGGGAACGCCCGGTTACCACGGCATTGAAGGCCTACGCGGCCCTCACGACGAGCGCTGCTCGGGGCGCAGTCAGAGACCTCTCGCAGCTTCGCGATCCGCGTTTCCGGGACGATGGTGCTTGATGGTGCTTGATGGTGCTTAGAGCGACCCCCAGGAGCTCTTGCGGCGACGAAAGCGCAAGTGGGGCAAGATCAGACCGATGAGGATTCCGGCCCCGGCTACGCCGGCACCGATGAGAAACCAGCGCTGCTGAGTCTGATTCTCCGCTTCCTTGATTGCCCCCTTCAGCCGCTCGAGCTCTCCCTCGAGCTTGGTGTTCTCGTCCTGGAGCTCCAGGCGCCTCTGGTTGATGCTCACGGCCTCGGCTGTGGCCTGATCGATGGAGGCGAGCTGTAGCTGAAGTCGCTCTTTTTCACCCTTCAGCTCCGTACAGTTCTTCACGAGCGCTTGATGCTCGGACTGCAGCTCGGCAAGCTTTGCCGCCAGCTGATCGGGCGCCTGTTGGAGCTCCGCCAGGCGGGTCTCCATTGCGGCGAGTCGGTCGCGGGCCGTCGGCTCGTCCACCAACTGCCGTGTCAGCACGTAGCCGGTGGTCCCGTCCTGGGTCCGAATCCGCGAGTAACCAGTGGCCTTATTTGTCGAGAGCACGTCCACCGGCTCACCGCTCGGCAGCATGCGCTCGATCTTGTAATCCGTGCTTTCGCCACGCCGCATAGTGATCTCGGATTGATCGGTCACATAATTGGTCACGGCCCAAGCCTGACCGATTCCGTAAAGGCAGAGCAACAACAGAAAGAGAAGACGGTTCACGAATGATCTCTGTAACCGGATAAGACCGCGACCTCGGCATCAGGGATTTCGAGCACAGAGGTCAGGCCGCCAGCAGGAGCTCCAGCAGTGCCTTTTGCGCATGCAACCGATTTTCCGCCTCGTCCCAGACCACCGAGTGCGGACCCTCGATGACCGCCGAGCTGACCTCCTCGCCCCGATAGGCCGGGAGACAATGCATGAAGAGGGCGTCGGCTGCGGCATTGCTCATCAGGGCTTCGTCGACCTGAAAGGGAGCGAATACCCTCGCACGCTCCTTTTTCTCCTGCTCCTGGCCCATGCTGGCCCAAACATCGGTGACCACGAGATCCGCATTGCGGGTCGCCTCCACGGCATCTTCCAGGAGCCTGCAACGATCTGCCGCCCCAGCGATAATGTCGGGGTCTGGCCCGAAGCCCTCCGGGCAGGCAATACGCAGCTCGAAGTCGAAGAGCCGGGCCGCATTCACATAGGAATGGCACATATTGTGGCCGTCACCGATCCAGGCCACTCTCCGCCCGCGGATATCTCCGCGGTGCTCCTGATAGGTCATCATATCCGCAAGGAGCTGGCAGGGATGGAAACGATCGGTCAGGCCGTTGATAACGGGTACCGCCGAGTGGCGCGCGAAAAGCTCCAGCTTCTCTTGCTCGAAGGTGCGGATCATCACCGCGTCGACCATCCGGGAGAGCACGCGGGCGCTGTCCTCGATGGGCTCGCCGCGCCCGAGCTGCGTGTCGCGAGCCGAAAGAAACAGGGCATGGCCACCGAGCTGGGACATGCCGACCTCGAAAGAGACCCGGGTCCTGGTCGAGGACTTCTCGAAAAGCATGGCCAACGTCTTGTTTCTAAAAGGCTCGTAAATCGTCCCTTCACGCAGCAGCTGCTTGAGCTCAGCGGCCCGCTTCAGCAGTCCACGGGCCTCGGCGGGAGACAGGTCCAACAGGGTCAGAAAATGCCGGAGCGGCTTACCGACTGAATCCATGGTGTCAGCTTCCTGGCGAGATCGCGCCTCTGGGGGCTTCCAAAAAGCCGCGAATCAGCCCCGTGAGCTGGGCGAGCAGCAGATCCGCCTCTGCCTGCTCGAGGATCAGTGGCGGCAGCAGGCGAACGACGCGCTCGGCGGTCACGTTGATGAGCAATCCCTCCTCCAGGGCCCGGACGACCAGATCGCCGCAGGGCCGGTCGAGCTCTATGCCGATCATGAGCCCCCGCCCCCGTACTTCGACCACGCCTTCGATATCGCCCAGTGCCTGTGCAAGCTCGCCGAGGAGATAGGTGCCCATCCGAGAGGCCCGCTCCGCCAGACGCTCCCCCTGCAAGGTCTCGATCACCGCGAGCGCGACTCGGCTGGCCAGCGGGCTACCACCGAAGGTGCTGCCGTGAGTGCCGGGACCAAGCACCCGCGCAGCCTCGCCGCGCGCCAGGCAAGCGCCGATCGGAAAACCATTACCGAGCCCCTTTGCCAAGGTAACGACGTCCGGAAGAATGCCGTTGCTCTGGTAGGAGAAGAGAGCTCCGGTCCGACCCATACCGGTCTGGATCTCATCGAGCATCAGCAGCCAGCCGCGGCGGTCGCAGAGCTCGCGCAGCCGGCCAAGATAGTCTTCGGAAGGGACGTTGATTCCCCCTTCGCCCTGAATGGGCTCCACAAGGATAGCGGTGATATCGGGTCGGTGGGCGGCTGCCGTCTCCGCTGCTTCCAAGTCATCGTAGGGCACGCGGACGAAGCCCTGCACCAAGGGCTCGAAGCCTGCTTGCACCTTGCGGTTGGCGGTCGCACTCAGGGTGGCCAGTGTCCGCCCGTGGAAGCCCGATTCCATTACTAGTACCGCGGGTTGCTCGCGGCCTTGGCGGTGGGCATGAAGTCGGGCGATCTTGATCGCCGCTTCGTTCGCCTCCGCGCCGGAGTTGCAGAAGAATGCGCTATCCATACCCGACAGCGTCGTCAAGGTCTCTCCCAAGGTCTCTTGAGCATCGACCCGGTACAGATTCGACGTGTGGACCAGGAGTCCCGCTTGGTCGCACAGAGCCAGGCTTACGGCGGGATGGGCGTGTCCCAGGCCACAGACGGCGATTCCGGACAGCGCATCGAGATAGCGTCTGCCTGCGGTATCCCACAGCCAGACGCCCTCGCCGCGGGCAAAGGCGACCGGAAGCCGATTGTAGGTGGCCATCAAGGGCTGGTTCATGAAGTGAAGCCGCTCCCCAAAAAGCAAAAGGCGGTTCCGCACGGACGGGAAACCGCCTCTGATGACTCACAAGGTATTGGAGTATAGCCTGATTCGAGAAAGGCAAACAAGCTCGGACAAGGGCCCATTTTCAGGTAGCACATGGAAACGAAGAGAAGGGGCACTTACGCGCCCCTTCTCCGCATCTGCTCCTACCTATTGCTTTGCGGTAGCCCCATCTACCAGGGATAGGAATAAACCCCCGCGTACATGAAGTAGTGCCGCAGCAGATAACCGCCGACCAGAACAAAAACCGACGCGGCGATAATGGGAAAATGGCTGGCCCAACCCTTGATAACCCCCTTGAGCTCCAGGAAGAAGGGTACGATCAATCCGAATCCGATGAACCCGATCAGCCAGCCCATGTCGTGGAAGAGCAGATTCCAGGAATGGACGGCGGACTCGGATCCGCGCTGCAGGTAGAAGAAAAAGGAGAAGATGATCACCAGTTCCGCAGAGATCAACACCAGGTCGATACGCTCATAAAGCACCCGGATGTGCTCATCCTCTGCCTCGTGCAGAATGGTGTACATGATGAGGAGCAGGAAGGCCATGGCGGTAGAAAAGGCGGACACGGTGAACAACAGAGGAACACCTGGATTCGCCCACAGGGCCACAGCGGGAAAGGACTGCAGCACCAAGCCCGTATAGACGGCAACCCCCACTCCGTTGACCACCGCCAGCCAGCCGATGACCTTACGGAAACGCTCGACCAGCTGACTCAGCTTCACCACGAATTCCCATTCCAGCGCCTTTCCTACCAGCTGCATGTTCTGGAAAAGAGGGGTCACACGCGCGTAGGGCAGCGCGTAGACCACCCCCCAAACCATCATCCAGAGAATGAACTGAGTACCCCAGGCGATCCAGGCGGTAGGCTGGTTGATCATAGCCAAGGGGTTGAGCACGTGGATAGCCGCCAGATGATCGAGCAAATGGAGGAACAACATGAGGGAGCCGAGGGACAGCAACACGACCCCGGCACCGGCCCCCCACAGGACGAGATTACGGTGTGCCTTGAGATACATATCGGTAAGAAAGGTCACCGCCAAGGTGGCAGCACCGAGTCCGCCCGTGTACAGGTAGACGGCGAACCACCAAGTCCAGAAGTCCTGGGTCGCATAGGTGACGTTGACTTCCATCTCAGCCCCTCCACTTCAGATCGTTGATGTAATAGACATTCGGTCGTGTGCCGATGTGGGGCATCAGGGGTTGAGCCACCCCGCTCGCCACCATCTGCGCGACCGGATCGTTGGGGTCGTCCAGGTCGCCGAACATCCGCGATGAGCCCACGCAGGTCTCCACGCAAGCCGGCTTCAGGCCCTGCTCGACACGGTGATCACAGAAGGAGCACTTGTCCACGCTGGGTCTGGTGCGGCGGTAGTCCGAGCCGTAGAACTCCTTGCCCTTCCTGACATCCCCGTAGGTGACCTCCACCCGTGCGTGATAGGGACAGGCCATGGCGCAGGCCAGACAGCCCATGCAGAGATCCTGATCGACCACCACGATGCCATTGGCCTTCTTGGTGGTCGCCCCGGTGGGACAGACGGTCATGCAGGGCGGGTTGTCGCAGTGGTTGCACAGGCGCGGGAAGAAACGGCGGTGTACATCGTCCCCCACACCGATCTCCTCGTCGTGGACATAGGTGCGCCATGCCTTGGTATCCCAGACGGGGGTCTGGTTCTCCATGGCACAGGCAGCCATGCAGGCATTGCACCCGACGCAGGTGTTGAGGTCGATGACCATTGCGTATTTCGTCATGTCGTTTCCTCCTCAACTCAGGCGCGGGCTACGTTGACAGTGAATTCTTGGGATCGGAACCCGGCCACCACGGGCTCCACCTGATAAGGGATCAGCTTGTTGATGGCGGTTCCCACCCCCACCGCCTTGGTGAGCGCCTTGTTCTCTACACCGAAAGACGAGGACATGAACAAGGTGTCCTTCTCCACGAGGCGGGTAAGGTGGGCAAAGCCGCTGGTCTCTTGACCGGATATGTTGTTGGTGAGCTTGATCGAGTCACCATCGGCGATACCCAATTTCTCGGCCCGCTCCGGGTGAATCCAAACCCCCTCGTAGATGTTCTGTTTGAATTTGTTGATGCCTGCAGTCACAGGGTTGTTATTGTTCGTCGAAGCGTGGGAGACGGTCGGTACCTTGCCGTAGGTGAAATAGAACTCGTTCACTGCCAAGGGATCGGCCACGGTCTTGCCCTCCCGGCACCGGGGGGCGATCCAGCTGGCCAGCACGCTGAAATTGTCCTCGGTATGGCCACCGTCGCGCAGTGAGCGCATCAGGCTGCTGTAGAACTCCACCCGGCCGCTGTCGGTCGGCACCGGCATCTTGCGCGGCATGGCCCAGCGGGAGAGGAGCTCATGCTTGTCCTCCTCGTGATAGACACCCTTGTCGCGCAGCTCAGCGTCGATGCGCTCCGGCGTTACCTCCAGCCGATCGGCAGCCACCTCGAATGACGCCTTCCGGCAAGCTGCCGAGAAGGCCCCCTTCGCGTGGGTTCTTTGAGTCTCAGCGTAGGCCTTTTTGATGAGATCCGCCTTGATCCCCGTGAGCTGGCCGATCGTCTGGAGGAAGCCTTCCGTATTTCCGCTGATGATCTTCGTCATCTCGAGCAGGATGTCCGGCATCTCCTCGGTGTCATACATGGAGCGGATGGCCGCGTAGCGGGTGGTCAGCGCCAAGTCCTGATTGACCCCGTTGCCGTAGAGGGTGGGCTCGTCTCGCTCCAGGTAGCTGCTGTTGGGGAGAATCACGTCCGCATAGGGCGTGGTATCCGACGGCAGCACATCGATCGCGATGACCAGCTCCATATTCTCGTGACTGAGAATGTCCTTCCAATAAGTATCCGGATAATAGTGACGGACCGGGTTGGCGGCGTTGATGATGACAGCGCGGGTGCGATAGGACTCGCCGTTGAACTGGAGCTTCCCCTCCACCGACTCGCGCAGTCCTGTGTCGACCATTACCGGCAGGGCCACGTTGAAACGACCGGCCTTCTTCTCCTGCTCGCTGAAGGCCCAGGCCCAGCCGGGCTTGCCGTGCTTGAAAAACTGGCCGTCTTTGTTCGAAACGACGTTGATGACCAGCTTGGCGAAACCGAACCCGGCCATGCTCGCCAGGGGTGCACCCATCTCGTGACCCTGGGCCATGGCCTCGTACATGTGGGCTGCCTTGTGGTGCAGCTCACCGGAATTCATCCAGCCGCCTACGGCATCGAGGCCACCGGTGAGTGCCTGCACCATGGCCTGTACCCGCCGCAGCATGAGGACGTTACCGAAGCGTGCGCCGTGCCAGCCCGGGTCGACGATGGCCGGGCGGGTGTTGCCGAACTCGCGGGAGATGCGGGTGATGGTCTCGGCGGGCACGCTGGTGATCTCTGCCGCCCACTCGGGGGTGAACTCGGTCAGCTCTTCGAGCTGGGCCTCGAACACCGTCTTGACCGGCTTGCCATCGACCAGGATCGTCTCGGACAGCTTCAGGGCGGGAAGGAAGGTCCCACCGTCGGCGTCCTTGAAGTTGTCATTACTGAACTTTTCCAACACGCGGACGTTGGCCGTACCTTCTTCGACCACCATGGGGCGGCCTTGCTCGTCCGCGACCAGTCGCAGATCGCCCGCGTCATCCTTGTACGCGAGGAAGGGCATGTTAGTGTGGCGTTGAAGAAAGAGCGAATCGTAGAGGTCCTCCTCCATCATGATCTTCATCAGGGCGAGCATGAAGGCCAGATCGGTTCCCGGACGAATCTGGATCCACTCGTCCGCCTTGGCCGCGGTCTCCGAGCGGCGTGGATCGAGCGTGACCACCTTGGCGCCGTTCTTGCGGCCCTGGGCGAAGCGCACCATGCGACAGGTGGATACCGCACCGATGGATGCGTTGTTGGCTACGAAGAGGATGTACTTGGCGTTGTCGAAGTCCGGCAAGACCTCGTCATGGATGTTGAAATTTCCGGTGACCATGTCCGTGCCCAGATGTCCGGTGGTCACGCAGTGCTGCATGGGTGAGGCGACGATATTGGGCACCTGGTTCGACATCGCGAAGGGCACCGCCCAGTTCATGTAGAAGACGCAGGAGGTCCAGCCGCCCACCATGGTCCATTCCCAGGGGTTGATCTTGGCCGCCTGCTGCTTCTCGGCGATATATTTCCAGACCTCCTCCCAGGTCGCCGCGCGGAACTTGTACTCGCCGCGCTTGCTGCCCTCCACCCGAATCAGGGGCGTCTTGATACGGTCCGTGTCGTAGGTCTGGCGCAGGCCCGACTGACCGCGGGCGCAGATCTTGCCGCGGTTGAGCGTGGAGTTGGGATTACCATCGAGCTTGACGATGCGCTTGTCGCCGTTCTTGGTGCGGCTGGTAACGCGCAGGTTGCACAGGGACGAGCAGAAGTTGCAGATACTGTAGGAGATCTCCTCGCTCTCCTCTTCCTCGGCGATGGCCTTTCCCACCATTCCACCGACCGGAGAGAGCAGGCTGAGACCGGCGGTTCCATAGCCGGTGGTTTTCAGAAACGCACGGCGAGACAGGCGTGGTAGCTTCCACCCCATGACGGAATCCTCCTTCGAGTTGATTTTGTCCAGGCATCACGGCGGCCCGGACTTTATTAAAATTGGTCCTTTTGCTACAAAGCCAGTTGGACAGTCCAAAACCGGCTTTGACGCAAAGGAAGTTATTAATCTATGTTATCTAGCCTCCCGGTTCACTGACATATGTCAATCTCCGAGCGGTCCACCAACATCGAAAACCATCCCGTTTATGTCGTTTGCCCCGAGCGGCCCGATGCTCACCTCTTCGCCGTCGAGCTCCGGATCCCCAGCATCCCATCTGGGGAGCTGATCTTCTCGATGCCGGCATGGATCCCGGGCAGCTACATGATCCGGGATTTCGCCAGGAACCTGGTGTCCATCTCGGCGGCGAGCGACCAAGGCCCCATCCAGCTCGAGAAGCTCGACAAGCAGACCTGGCGGCTGACCGCATCGGGCGACCGGGTGACTCTGCGCTACCGGATCTACGCCTGGGAGATGACGGTACGTGCCGCCCATCTCGACACCACACACGCCTACTTCAACGGCCCGAGCCTGTTCCTGCGCGTCCAGGGGTTGGACACAGTGCCCTGCGGGATCGAGCTCGAGCCGCCGCCCGGTGACGGCTACGAGGATTGGCGGGTCGCCACCAGCCTCCCCCGCCTCGACGCCGAGCCCTGGGGCTTCGGATCCTACCGAGCCGACAGCTACGAAGACCTCATCGACCACCCGGTCCAGATGGGGACCTTCACGTTGATCCCCTTTGAGGTCCGTGAGATCCCGCACCAGATGGCCCTCAGCGGTCGCCACCGGGCCGACGAGGCACGCCTGCAACGCGATCTCACCCGCATCTGCGAGACCCATGCCGCCCTCTTCGGCGAGCTTCCCATCGACCGCTACCTCTTCCTGACCAGGGCGCTGGGGGACGGCTACGGCGGCCTTGAGCATCGCTTCTCCAGCAGCCTCCTATGCAGCCGCGACGAGCTGCCGGGCGCCGGGATGGACAAGCCTTCGGAGGGCTATCGACGGTTCCTGGGTCTGTGCAGCCACGAGTACTTCCATCTCTGGAACGTCAAGCGCATCCGCCCGCAAGTCTTCGTGGAAGAGGACCTCAGCCGTGAGGTGCACACGCGGCTGCTCTGGGCCTTCGAGGGCATCACTTCCTACTATGATGATCTGGCTCTGGTCCGCAGCGGCTGCATCGATGAGATGAGCTATTTGGAGCTGCTCGCCCAGAGCCTCACCCGAGTCATGCGCACACCCGGACGCCACGAGCAAACCCTGGCCGAATCCAGCTTCGATGCCTGGACCAAGTTCTACAAGCAGGACGAGAACGCCCCCAACGCCATTGTCAGCTATTACGGGAAGGGTGCTCTGGTCGCCCTGGCCCTCGACCTGACCATCCGCCGCGACACGGACGACGCCAACTCCCTGGACGACCTCATGCGTGCCCTCTGGGAGCATTACGGAAAGACTGGAAAAGGGGTACCCGAGCGTGGAGTCGAGGCCCTCGCCGGGGATGTGACCGGACTCGATCTGGGCGGATTCTTCGAGCAGGCGCTCGATTCGACCCGGGACCCGGACCTGGGCGAGCTGCTCGCGACCATGGGTATCGAGCTGCGGATGCGACCCTCCCGCGGACCGAAGGACCTGGGAGGCGTGATCGACGACGTGAAGCAAGGGCCCCCACGGGCGGATCTCGGGATCCGCCTCCAGCAAGGCGTTGCCGACCCGGTCATCGGCATCGTTCTCACCGACAGCCCGGCCCAGCAAGGGGGACTGGCCCCCGGCGACACCCTGGTCGCGCTCGACGGGCTCCGTATCCAGCGCGACCAGCTCGATGACGTGATCGCGAAGGTGCCCGAGGGAGCCGAGGTCGACGTCCACGTATTCCGCCAAGACGAGCTCATGCAGTTTCGCGTACGCCCGCGGCCGGCGCCCGCGGACACCTGCGAGCTGCGCATACAGACCAAGGCACCACCGGAGACCGCCCGCCGGCGCGCCGAATGGCTGGGACTTCCGGCCTGACGTGAGCAGTGACCACACTTCAACGATGGAAACCCACCTGAAGGTCATCCGCCAGCTCGCCGACGGCGAGCTCCATTCCGGCGAGGCGCTCGCCCAGGCGCTCGGCATCAGCCGGGCGGCTGTGTGGAAGGCGCTGCACAAGGCCGGCGAGACCCTGAGTCTGGAGGTGCGGCGGGTTCGCGGCCGCGGCTACTGCCTGGCCGAGCCCCTCGAGCTACTCGACCCCGAGCGCATCCTGGACGCAATCCCCGAGCAGGCCCGACATCGCATTGCTCAGGTCGAGATCCACGAGGACATCGACTCCACCAACAGCCACCTGATGCGCGAGGCCGAGAAGGGGACGCCGTCCGGGACCCTTTGCCTCGCCGAGCACCAGAGCGCCGGACGCGGCCGGCGCGGCAGGACCTGGGTGTCCCCGTTCGGCACCAACCTCTATCTCTCCCTGCTGTGGCGCTATCCCTTCGGTCCTGGGAGCCTCGGCGGCTTGAGCCTCGCCGCGGGCACCGCGGTCGCCGCCGCCCTGAAGGCGGAAGGCGTTCCCGATGTAGCCCTCAAGTGGCCGAACGATATCCTGTGGCAACGGCGCAAGCTCGCGGGTCTGCTCCTGGAGGTGGCGGGAGAGGCGCAAGGTCCGAGCCTGGTGATTGTCGGGCTCGGTGTGAACACCCGACTCGACCCGACCCAAGGGGCGGCGATCGATCAGCCCTTCGTGGATCTGGAATCCATTTCCGGACAGGCATCCATGAGCCGCAACCGACTCGCGGCTCGCCTTGCGGAGCGACTCACCGCCGCGATGGAGACATTCGGGGCCGAGGGACTCGGCCCCTTCCTTCCGGAATGGGAGCGTTTCGATCGCCACCGAGGGGAGCAGGTGGACATCCACATGGGGGATCGGGTCTACTCGGGCATCCACGCCGGGGTCACCGCAGAGGGCGCGCTGCGTCTCGATATGAACGGCGACATCCGCGTCTTTCAGGCCGGCGAGGTCAGCCTGAGACCAGCACGGGATCAGGGAGCGATTGCGTAATCGCAATCCGATACAGGCGCCCCAGTATGTCAGCCATCCCCAACCTCCTCGTCGATATCGGAAACACCAGCCTCAAGTGGGCAATCGGTGAATCCGGCGTTCTGAGTGAAATGCAGACCCTTCGTCACGGAGGGGGCCTGCCGATCGACCTGCACGCGGCCTGGGAGCAGCTGAAGCGACCACGGCGAATTCTAGTCAGCAACGTCGGCGGCACCCGGATGGGGGAAGCCGTGAAGAACGCCTGCCGAGCCTACTGGGAAAGGGAGCCGATATTCGCTGCAACCGAGCACAGCGCCCACGGCGTTACCATCGCCTACGAAAGACCGGAGCGGCTCGGCGTCGACCGTTGGCTCGTCCTCTTGGCCGCCCATCGGACCTGCGAAGGCCCGGTGCTCATTGTCGACGCAGGCACCGCCATAACCTACGACCTGATGCTTGGAAATGGACGCCATCTGGGTGGACTCATCCTGCCCGGGATCGAAACGATGCGCGACGGACTCCTGGCAGGCACCCATATCCCACGGGTCGAGCCGACGGAGCTTGCCGACCCCTGGGCGGCGGATACCGGAGATGCGATCGCCGCAGGCTCCATCCAAGCCCCGACGGCCTTGGCAGAGCGACTGCTCGAGCGGCTAGCCCGCCAGGCCGGCTCCACACCCACTTGCATCCTTACGGGGGGAGACGCGGATCGACTCATCCCGGCCCTCGGAATTCTCGTCCAACAAAGACCCGATCTCGTCCTCCAGGGCTTGGCCCTGCTCGCCTGAGCGCGGAGCCGTTTCCCCCGAGCTCTAGCCTCTATTTCCCCGATTCCGGCCATCTAAGGGAGGAGGCTGAGCCACCGTCAATTGGAAAACACGAAGCACGAGCGACGACTCATTCGTGTCCGTAAAGCGGACCCGCAGTGTCGTCTCCCTTGTCGGCCTCCTCGTTGTGCAGCCTTCGGCGTTCCATATAGAATTGAGCCCTGTTTCCCGGCTCCGAGGTCCAGTTGATAGCTCGCACCCCCGGAGCTGTGCTCTCTGGATCGCGCATCTGGGCTAGTTAGTTTTTGACCGGCATCCGGGGAGCAGGAATACCTCAGGAAGGGAAATATACGCAATATCGACGCCATCGCAGAGCCTGTAGATAAGCTCGGGGCGTTTCCAACATAGCTGGCGTAGCTCAGTTGGTAGAGCAGCTGATTTGTAATCAGCCGGTCGTAGGTTCGAATCCTATCGCCAGCTCCATTAAATCAATATGATATGTCGGAATACGACTGCGGGATAAGCGGTTAGTGATACCCTAGGTGATACTCGGATGTGCAGCTACAGGTGATCGATCTACCGCGGCTCGCTACCCATGGTGCGCGGCGATCAGACCGGTTCTCTCCAACGCATCGAGCA
>CAYYHR010000061.1:0-16464 GCA_964471705.1 uncultured Chromatiaceae bacterium | reverse complement strand
GGGAAGGGTCAATTTTCTTAGCGCAGGGAGGGTCAAAACGGATTAGCGTCAAGGCGAAGAAGCCAACCAATGGGGGCCGTTTCTCGCTGACCGATCTCTGGCGAGCGGACATCAGGTGCGGAAATCAGGCAGCGAAAATCAGGGCCACAACACAATTTTCGCTCTCCGCGGGCGAGAAAACGAGAAAATGTGGTCTGTCCCTGAGGTATCTGGAAGAGATCGCCGGGTGGCGGGACTTCAGCAATGCCGACAAGCGAGCGGTGCTGGCAACGATCGACGCCAGGCAGGAGATGTTCCGTGAAAGCTCCGGATAGTCCGGGTGGCCTGCTCTTGCTGAATCGAGTTCCGGTCCTACTGCCGGACCGATCGGTAGGGCGTGACAACCTTCCCATTGTGTTGGGACTTCGCCGTAACCGTCCTTCCTATGGCGCCGATCGTCAAACTGTCCCCAGAATTTCCATCAAGGCTTGCCGCCTGAGTGCCCCCCTCCGACACCCATAGAAGTCCCTTGCGACGCACTTGTGGTGCTTTTCGCGCGAAGCTCAGCAATGTATTTGTCACGTAGGTCGCTTACTTTTTTGACCTCAAGCTCCAATTTCCCCTTCGTTTCTCTTGCCTCGGTAGCAGCATTCTTTGCGTCGTTTCCCATTGAGAAGGTCCAACCGGCAACAACAAAAAGAATCGCTGAAGTTATTCCGAAAACAGAAAGGTATAATCCTAGCCGATCCTTCGGAATTTCTCGCCGAAGTTCATTTTTCGCCTCGTCCATTTTTTCATCTATAGTGGCAAAGATGGCTCCGCCAGGGCTCGTTAACACAGCCGCGGGCATCGTATTCCTAAGTCGCTCCTTTAGACTATACTGTCCACCATACGCTTGCCCGCTTAAAGTAGTAGTGAAAAACTGGATCGTCGCGAAATGATCTTTATACCGCAGAGGGGCTGCGCGGCTGCTTCCATTAAACAGCATACAAAAAAGATCACCTTCATAGCCAGGATCTACTTGCGGTCCATTCGACAGAATTACTCCGGACAAAAAATGTGATACCTTTAGATCGAACTGCCCAGTCAGAAAGGGCGGCATCGCAGCTTTTTCCAGCGCCCGAACGATTGCATATGAATAAGGTGGAATCTCGAAAACCGATTCATGGGCATCCAGATCGATGAACTTCCCTCCGCACCAAATCTCCTCACCCACCCTCAAGTCGTAGCTCGCACCCTGAAGATGGTGTGCGGAATACGGATCCAAAAGCTGGCCCGCGACAATGAGTGGTTCCAATTGTTCCTTCTGTACTACCCCTCCCCGGGAAGAAAGTATTCGGCATATCGCTCCAACCGCACGAACAACTTCATTAAAACTCCCTTGTAGTCTCACGTCCGCTTTCTGAATTATTTTGCAAATTTTGTCAATTTCATCTTGGCTCATGGTGCGATCAGAATCGCCCCCAACACGGCGCACCTGTTCCTCCACGGTCTTGATAGTATTGAGTCCGACAACGACGGTTTCCACCGAGGGCGACTTGTCGCCAAAGGCAGATAAGACATCCAATCTCTCGGGGTCGAACACTGTTATGCCCACCTCGTCACGGGCAACCGACCCCACCTCGCTCCGCAGCATTCCATAGGAATGCGAGCCGCTTTCAATGATCCATGACACCAAGTCCGTTGAGGGTGAGTTTTCAAGAAAGTGGTATTCGTCCTCCTCCTCCGAACGCGGCTTTCTCGTCGTGAATGGTTTCATCAACCTGCCAGCACCAGTCTGCGCAACTGCCGCAGCCACGGTGCTTTTCCCAGCCCCGCGCGCACCCGTTAGCACAACCAATTTCATTGTTCATTCTCCCTTGCAAACGCCACGATAGTTTCGCGCTTTATCGATGTCCAAGACTGTCGCGTATGCGATTGATGTATTGATCGGTCACGCTCAAAAAAGGGAATCCAGCCTTGCCCTCCAAGCGCGAGTTTGATGTCGGCCTCGCCATTCCTTCGTCCGCTGTCTTTATGCGGAAGCACGATACATACAACACCACTGGGCTTCACACACCGAACTTGCTCCAACATCGCAGTACATAACTCGTCTGACCAAGTGCTGCGACTTCCAGACTTAAACCGTTTTCTGCGCGCACCGATCTCCGAAGCAACTAAGCGCTGAATGCGATAGTCATCATACCCCAGCAAATAAAGTGAGAGTCGCTGCGATAGCGTATAATCGATTGCATCGGCATAGGGGGGGGATGTGAGCAGGAGGTCTGCTATTCCATACGAGTCCGGCTGTGACGTCGACCAGTCTCGCCTCATGAGTGAGACCGGCCGATTAGCGCGATCCGACTCAGAATGAAGCATTGGTTGAAACACAAAGGACACTGTGCGTTTCATCCACTGGCTCATTGCCGCCTGCACATTCTGCCTCCGAAACTCCTTTGGCTTCACATTATCCGCGATGTGACCCCAGCTGGCGTGCTGCGAACTTAAGGTGCGCGCTACGGCAGAGATCATGCTCAATCCCAAAAGTTCCACGAATTTCGAGTCGGCAGTCCTAAAACTGGTGATCACAGTTTCAACGGTCTCGAGCGTGCTCCCTTCAAACCATATCTCCAATGGCTCCATGTTCGGGCTTCCAACAACAATATCGTCGAGCAGAGAACCTGGAGAAGGCTCGCACAGCTCTATTACTCTTTCATCTATCTCCGGAGTTAAGTGCCCCCCGTCTCCGCCACCCAATAGGTCGTTATTGTCCTTTGCCAAACCTGCTAGATCGCTTACAGCTTGCCGCGCAACTTCAGGATACTGGCGCGCTAAGACAAGCAGCGCATTTGATGTGTAACTAACGAGTATCGCCACTGGGTTGGCATCCGCAAGTTGGCAAGATCGACCTGTTCTTAGGGCGGACCAACCGGTTGTGCCGATGCCGCAATACGGATCAAAGACCATTCCGCCTGGTGGCGCAATTGCGTCGATCAGCGCAAGCGTAAGCTCAGGAATAAACGTTCCGGGGTACCAGTGCGGTGGAGCAACATAGCCGGCCCTAGACGAAGCAAAATCCCAGTCAATCCCACGCAGCGTACGAATAATCTCCCGGGAAATCATCAGCGGAACAACTCAGCTTGCTGGCAGTCATCTTGCTCTAGCGGATCTTCAGCCACGTGGAGCTCTTCAATTCCGGATTCGGCGAGAGCTTCTCGTGCTGCCCTTGCGTAATGCGCGCGATCAATGTCGCTGAGGGCTCGCTGACGCGCGTTCGTGACGAACAAACCAACCAGCAATGTTGTCCGATCAAAGCCTACCGTTCGAGGCTCGTTTGTTGACAGATCGAGGTAGCGGAATGAACGGCATGTTTTCTTGTGATCAAGGATGTAGTGCAGGCAACAACGTAAGCGCGCAGCTCCATTATCCACAGCAATTCGCTCAATTTGCTGCTCGATTTTCCTCTTCTCGTTTGCCTGGGAGACAAACGCATACTGATCTGCATCGTTCGCCGACCAGATGCCAACGCACTCAAACAGCGCTCCCAACTTTAACCGTCTGACAATCTGCCCAATAACCTGATGTTCACCAACGGTAGCAACTTCGAGTTCCTGCAGCAGTTCTTCGTCTGTCAGCTTCCAACTGTCTGGCCCCAAGAGATCGGCGTCTACAGCTAACTCAACAGCAAGTGTCAACATCGCTTTAGCCGAAAACTCGCCTCGATCAAGGAGAAGGTATTTATAAAGCTGTCGTCGAATGTCAAACCAGCGCTGAAAGAGAGGAAATGCCTCGGAGGGTGCAGATAGCTGGCCATCAATTAGGGACAACATCTGAGTGAGCTGCACGGGTAAACAGCGATCAGAATCTTTGCACAGACCGGAGTGAAAAGCCAGACGGACGACATTATCGAGATTATCAAGATCAAGCGTTCCAGAGATCAATGGACCGTAAGGTCCCGCACCTCGAATCGCGAGAAATGCTGGCTCCGCGAGGTCTCCAAGTAAACCAACGGCAGAAAACTGTCGCCCCGCGAATGCTGCGCTAGCATACGTTCTTTGCAGAAATCTTTTCCTAGCGCCGTTCGATAAGTTGGCGTGTTCGAATTGCTGTTGGAACTCGTTGTCTTCCAGGACATACTGAAACGAATGACCGAATGGGCCGGTCTGTAGGTCATGCAAAAGTGCGGCCGCTCTTACAATATCCGCCTCCGGCGTCGCTATTCGGCGGGCCTCGACCCATAGATTTGCGAGATGATAAACGCCCAGGCAATGCTCAAATCTCTTAGGTTCAGAAGCGCCAGTTATGAAAAGAGAATTTATATTGCAGAGACGCACGTTTCTTAGGCGCTGGAAATCAGAAGAGAATATAAGCTCACGGGCCAGCGAGTCCACGGTCATAGGGCCATAGAGCGGATCGAGAAACATGCGGTTCATCATGCGAGTGCCTCTTCAGCGGCGAGCCACCCCATGGTGGCTGCCTGAAGCAGTCCTCTTGCATGACCGCTTAGATCGCCTACAGCGTAGAGCCCCTTAATTGCGGTTTCTAGACGACCCGGCTGCGCGAACACGGGCCAATGCCAATCTATGAGCGGGTAGTGAACGAGAAACTGCTGCGGCAGGTCAAGAAGTTGAGCACTTATTAGATGGTTCGTGAAGTCATGTACGCGCTCGGCGACACCGGAAGGCAGTAATGCCCGTAAAGAATCTCTGTGAGCGAAACCGGGATTAGAATCGACAAAAGATAGCCGGCGACCCTCATGTCGTAGTTGCTGCATTCTGGTTTTGAACTCGTCCAAAGCTTCCCGTTTGTTGGCAAGCCTGCATAATATTCCCACGTTCGACGACTGAACAGAACCATCCGCAACGATGCCTCCAGGGATCTCGACACCGAGAGCTGAATAGTGAAAGATTTTCCCTGGAGAATTCAAACAGAAAGTTCTCACGCCATTCCCAAGTATCTTTGCGTCGGGGCCTTCGGCGCGTAGCTCCTTCAAAGGTTGATCATCGGAGAACTCCAACCTTACGCCGAAATCTACACCTTTTCCCTCAGTTTCAGGTACGCTTGCCTTGGCGAGTAAGCCCGCCCCAAGTCGGCCAGTCGCAGCGACTATCCGATGGGCAAAGACACGAGGCGAATTTGAAATTGCGAGGGAAAAACTAGTCTGAGAATTTGCTTCGATACTTCTCACTTCGCTGGAGATTATTTGGATGTTCCCGAGACTTGCTCTCAGATAGGAAATCAGATCTCGCATCTCCAGGGGGGTTAAAACGATCGAATGGTATTTTCTAAACCACAGCAATGGATTGATGGATCTTTCATTGCCCCAGAGAGCCTCGGCTGAAACTTGGAACTTATCAACATGAGACGCTGCCAGGAACGAGAGCACGTCTGCGTAGGTCTGACGAAGTGCGTACTCTCCACCTACCAGCGGAGCCAGTCCCCGCCCAGCAGGAAAAAGTGAAAACTTTGCTCCAGAAAACGGCGCGAATCCCCCGAGTCCACTTGGCGTTCGAGGCACAGGCGTATTGATAAGGATGACGGATGCTCCGTGTGCGCGCAGGCGTGCTGCTGCCAACAAACCAGCGATTCCTGCACCGACCACTGCTACATCGCATCCACCTCCTCGTGTCATTATTGCGGTAGTCTTATGGTCCAGCACTCACGGCAGCCGAGGGAGGCATTCTCAAGATTTGTGATCATCTTGGCTCGAAAGGCTGTAGGGTGCCGTCGCAAACGAAGTGAAATATCGGTCTTTCGGCGGACAAGAAAAGATCGATCTCCCTCCTCATGCCTCGACTTTGTTCCCACCCTGGCAGCGGCAGGATAACGAGTTCGCCGCATTGCGCGGTAAGTTCCTGTTCCAACTCGCGCCAGTACCCCGGCGGGAAAGCGCGTCCATCCGCCTGGATTTCGATCTCCACGTGGTGGTTCATCACAACTGGGCAAACGATGAAGCGTCCTCCCAACATAAGCTTCGCCGACACTCTAACTGCCTCTCTAAAGCGCTTACTACGCACTTCCGGTGACGGATCTGAGTAAGGACACGATAGGTACGTCAAGAGTGTCATATCGGGATCTTCCTGAGCTAGCCCGCGTTGGGGTGACGAAGGAACCCCAACATCTTACACCGAGCGTTGGGGTTCGTACCTGACCCCAACCGCCCTTCTGATCGCCCTGGTTGCCGTAGGGGCGAACGCACTGGAAGTCGCTCGGAAAGGCCAGCTCCATCAGGTCGGCGAAAAGGTCCTGAAAGGCGATGCCTTGAGCATTGCGCAGGCGGTCCCGGCACTGGGTCCGGAACCAGATACGGCTCAGCTCATCCACCTGGCGGCTCCGATTCGAGGACAGCAGCTCGATGCCTTGCGGAACCCGGTCTGGCCATCATGCCGCTCGCGGAGAGATCTCGGCTTCGATGGTTTGCCCTACCGTCCGCTTCGCCATTTCCAGCTCGTAGTTCTTCTGGAGATTGAGCCAAGATTGGGGGGTCGTATTGAAGTACCTCGCGAGCCGGAGGGCTGTGTCGGCAGTGATGGAACGGGTGCCGTTCAGGATGGCGGTGATCCGGTTTGGTGGAACGTGCAGCGCCTTGGCAAGGGCATTTGCCGACAGATCGAGGGGCGCCATGAAGTCCTCGCGCAGGATCTCGCCGGGGGTGACCGGGGGCATGAGGTCCGAATCGTCCGAGATGTCGGAGAAGTCGGTCTCGTCTAGGTGCTCTCTTTGGATGCTCATGGGTCTTGTCTTGGCTAGGTGCTTGGGATAACTGTGACGCTCTCAGTGATAGCCCGTCACCTCGACGACATAGGCGTCGCGCCCCTCCCATCGGAAACAAATGCGCCATTGGTCATTGATACGAATGCTCCACTGACCTTCGCGGTCACCGCGAAGCTGTTCCAGGCGGTTGGAAGGCGGTACGCGCAGGAAGTCGAGCGTGTCCGCCGCATCCAGCGCTTGCAGCTTGGCGTAGGCACGGCGATGGATTTCCGGCGGAAGGCTCCGCACGCGACGACCTGAGAACAGGGCGGCGGTGGCTTTGTCCGCGAAGCTTTTGATCACTGGTCGAGGATAGTACGCGTTACGTGCGACGTAAAGAGGTTCGTAATACTACTTGCGCCCACACCGTGGGCGTACTCTCGGGTTGGTGAGTCAGCAACGCTGTTCGAAGTCCGGTTGGGGTCCGCTTGCTGACGCTTTCGCCGAGGCTCACGCTGAAAACGACAGATCATGGTCCCTTCGCGATGTGTCCGCGATCGATGTCCGTAAGCAGTGCGAAGCTATCCGCAGAACATGTCAGAGCAATGTCGGCTTTGTTGAACCTACGCCAGATCGTTACTGTTGCTGCCAGTAACAGCTTTGCGACAGGAGCGGATGCGGACAGACTGAGACGGATTGACGGCTTCGGATCGGTTTGAATCGGTCACTTCGGTCGCGATTCGGCGGTCACCGAGATGCGATTTCCCCCAAAATGAGATGGGTGCGAACAGAAAGTGCCGGAGCACGACCTTATGAAAGCTCCTTGATCTACGCGATCAGAAAGATGGACAAAACGGGCTGGATCTGTCCACCGATCCGCAACCTTTGATGGACACGTGAAAAATCGCGACGTTGTCAAGTGAGCAGACAATAGGTGAAGTCGATTGAATGGCGACTTGCGTGTAGGCCCGGAAATAGGGCAGCGCGCTCTCTTCTACTCCATAGGTCCTTATATCGGAAGATTCGATATATTGTGCCAATAATATTCGCTTGTCTTGCATGAAAAGGGGTAGATACACTGAATACTAACTTGTGCAGGGCGCCTGATTTTGTTGATGCACCGATATGAACGAGAAAGACATGATCGATCGCAACGTCGTCCGTTCCTGTGAGGACGATATTCCTGAGCTGGAGCTGTCCGACGAGGACATTCTGGACGCCATGGGCCATATATCGGGTTACCTCGACATCAGCACCACGGACTTTCGCGCCATCTATCACCTGGCCCATACGCACGCGCTGGACCGTCTTTTCCGGCAAGCTCGCGCAGGCAGTCTGATGCGTACCGGACTGACACCCCTGCACCCGGATACGCGACTGGACGAAGCCGCTCGCTCACTGGTTGAGCAGGGACACAAGAGCCTCCCGGTCGTCAACGGCGATGGCCGCGTGGTCGGCATGCTGACGGAGACGGATTTTCTGCGCCGCTTGAAAGCGGACTCATTCCTGGAGCTGATGCTGCGCCTGGTCGAAGGCGGCGGGGACTTCATGCATCGCTGCCACGAGACGCCGGTGGGCGAGGCGATGACCGCTCCTGCGATTACCGTAACGACGACCGCCGGCTTTCGCCAGATCGTCCGCGCCTTCCATGCCCATGAAGGGCGCAGCATGCCGGTGGTCGATGCCGATGGGAGACTGCAAGGACTTCTGCTGCGCAAAGACTTCGTCAATGCCTATCACTTGGAGGACGTGCTGTGAGCCAGGGCACGGACGATTGCGCGGGATTTCGCGCTTACCTGCGCAAGATGTGCGGCAGCACCCGCGGCAGCCCGCCGCGCGTGTCCACCAGCGAGATCCTCTGGTCCTGGATCGGTGCATTTCTGGGGATCGGATTGGTCGCCGCGATCACCCAGTTCTACATGGCCGGTACGGACTTGACGCTCTTGATCGGCTCTTTCGGCGCGTCGGCGGTCTTGGTCTACGGGGCGGTGCGCAGCCCGCTGGCGCAGCCGCGCAACCTGGTGGGCGGACACATGATCTCGGCCGTTATCGGCGTCACCGCGTGGACCTTTCTCCACGAGTATCCATGGCTCGCTGCTGCATTGGCCGTTGCGACCGCGATCGCCGCGATGCACCTGACCCGCACACTGCATCCGCCGGGTGGGGCCACGGCCCTGATCGCCGTGATCGGGTCCCCGAAAATCCACGCACTGGGCTACCTCTACGTCCTGGTGCCGGTAACGTACGGCGCGATTCTCCTGCTCACGGTCGCCCTGCTGGTCAACAATATCCCACGGTCGCGGAGCTATCCCGAGACTTGGCTGTAGCGGCAGACCTGTTTTCCGTGCGCCTTGCCCCCTCGCAGTGCACTCCGATCGCCGGTCTAACGATCATGGGGCGAGGCGAGCCACCCCAGAGGATGAAAGGTCGCCTCGCCCTTGATCGTTCCCTCACCCCGACCCTCTCCCATAAAGGGAGAGGGAGGAATCGGAGCGCCTTCGGCGCATTCTTTCATCGTAACGATCATGGGGCGAGTCGAGCCACCCCGAAGAATAAAAGGTCGCTTCGCCCCTGATCGCACCCTCACCCCAACCCTCTCCCATGAAGGGAGAGGGGGCGAACGTGCTTCGCGAATTTCATCGTAATCGTTTCGACTTGCGAGCCGCGAGAGTGGATCACGCGCAGAAGGCCGAATCGTTTCCGGCGCTGCAATTGCCTTACCCGGAAATCCCTTTGGCCTGCGTAGGCTCAGACAGCGCCGGCGCCTTGCCGCTCCTCCCGCGCCAATTCGCGCAGTCCCTGCACGGCTTCGCGTAGCACCTCACTGTCGAATTCCCGGGGAAAGACCATGTAGGCCGGGTGCTCGATCTCCGGCCCGTTGTCGACCTTGAAGACACGTCCGGCGTCGATCAGAGGTTGCGCCATGCGCTCGGGCAGAAAGCAAGACCCGCCGTTCGCCAGGAGCAGCTGCACCCCGAGCCAGCCGATGTTGACCACCTGGGGCGGTCTTTCCAGGTCCGGATAGCTCTCCTGGTGCCTGGCGTAGAATCCCGGTCCCCAATCGACGTAGATGTAGTCTTCGCCGGGCCACCGCGTATCGCGCCTCGAGCTGATCAGAACGAGGGTTTCCTCGAAGAGGTGCTCCACGATCAGACCGGGCGCGTGGCTGGGCGTGTACATGACGCCGATGTCCAGCGTCCCCTCGATCAGGCGCCGCATCAAGTCCTCTTCGAAACCGATCTCGCTTTGCACCGAAACGTCCGGCGCAATGCGCCGCATCCATCCGGCCCAGCGCGGGAGGAAGCCGTCCCAAAGCGCGATGCGTCCACCAATGCGGATGCTGGCGCGAAAGCGACTCGGCAGGCCGACGTCGTGTCGAGCCTGCTCCACGGTCAGCACCAGCGACTTGGCATGCCGATGAAAACGACGGCCAGCGGGCGTAAGGCTGGCCCCTGAGCGATTGCGCACGAACAGGCGCGCACCCAGGTCGCTCTCCAGGTTCTGGATACGTGCGCTTACTGTCGATTGGGTCACGTGAAGACGGTTGGCAGCCTCGAGGAAGCTGCCGTGGGCTGCAATGGCAAGGAAGGTCTTGGCCTGATCGATGTCCATTGTTGGTGCGATTCTGCCTCAACTATCGAGAATATCGATAATTATGTCCATTTAATATCGTTTGTAAAATATTCAGCGCCCTTATATGGTTCGCATACTCGAACAATGAATGAGCTTTCAGGCTCGCCAATCGCGATCGGAGACACCCATGGCCCACCCGTTAACCAAACCGCCTCCAGCAGAAACGATATTGGATGCTTTACAACGCGACGAGGAAGGGTTTCTTCTCGATGCCGGAGATTGGCACCCCGGATTGATCGGTCCCCTGGCGATGGAAACCGATCTGCCCCTCACCGAAGAGCATTTGCAGATCATTCACTACATCCGAAGCTATTTCGAAGAGAGCCAAAGCGTTCCCGAGGCGCGCGTCGTCCTGAAGCACATGGAAAGGATCTGGGGCAAGGAAAGGGCCAGTAGGCGCTATCTTTACCGACTGTTTCCTCGTGGCTACGGCCAGCAAGCGTGCAAGATCGCCGGCATGCGCAAGCCGCGCAAACTGATGTTGGATGTCTGAGAGCTTGTGAAAAAATCGGACACCTACTGCGGACGCCCCTGAACGCCCGTGACTGCGTTGCCGTACGTGAAAATGACGGTCATTTAGTCCACTAAACTCCAGCCATTTTCCCGTTCGGCGCCTTGTCACGAACGCCCAGAGCCGCCCTCGCTACGGCGTCCGAATTTTACACAAGCTCTGGGACCCACCGATCGCGGCGGGTCGCCGACCTCGTGTCTGCCCCACCGCGGGTTTTCGAGCGGGTCGGATCTGTCCCAGCTCGCTAGTGAGAAAGCGATAGCGCTTCAGACGGCGCCGGGATAGGCGGGATGCGCTGCGCTTTCCCGTCCGACGGCCCTGCACTTGGATTGGTAGTGCTCCGCCCGTTCGAAGTTACCCCGTTTGCGCGCGCCCGCGGCGAGGATGCCCGCCTTCTGGACCAGCACTTCGCAGGCCGCCGCCCGATCACCTTCGGTCAACCGACCCGAGGTGATGATCTTCTCGAGCGCCCGGATGCGGAAGCGGTCCATTCCCCAATGCCTGCGTGACAGCTGGTCGGCGTGGCCGCCGTATTTCCGAATCTGGGGCATCGGCACGAAGGTGACCGGCTCGGTCGCGCAGATCCTCAGCCAGAGGTCGTAGTCCTCGCACGCCGGAAGGTCCTCGTCGAAGGTACCGAGCTCGTCGAAGAGGGAACGGTGCAGGAGGGATGCGGAAGGGGAGATGACGCACCTGGGGAGACAGGCGCGAAAGATGTGCCCGCCGGACTTGGCGTGCTTGGCCATCGGATTTACCCGCTTTCCGTGGCGGATCCAGATCTCCTCGGTGTGGCAGAGCCGGATGCCTGCGTGCCCCTGCAGGGTCGCGTGTTGCGCCGCGAGCTTGTCCGGAAGCCAGGTATCATCAGAGTCGAGAAAGGCGATCCAGTCGCTTCTCGCAGCTGCGATGCCCAGATTGCGGGCGCGGCTGACGCCGCCGTTGGGCTGTCTCAGATAACGCACCTGCGGATAGCATCGCCGAAGCAGGTCCTCGGTTCCGTCGGTCGAGCCGTCGTCCACGAGTATGATCTCCGCAGCGGGCAAGCTCTGGTCGAGGATGGAATCGAGCGCACGCGGCAGGCTGTGGGCGCGATTGTAGGAGGGCACGACGACGGAGATCCGCATCAGGCATGTCCGATGAGCTCGTCCACGTGGGTGCTAACGCTGCGCCCGAGGGAGGAAAGGTCATACCCGCCCTCCAGGCAGGAGACGATACGCTCCCCGGCGTGCTTGACCGCCAGCTCGTGGGCTCGGCGCGTCACCCAGGCGTAATCCGGCTCCCGCAGGTTGAACTGTGCCATGTCGTCCTCGGCGTGGCCGTCGAACCCGGCGGAGATCATGATGAGCTGGGGCGCGAAGGCGTCGATGCGCGGGAGCCAGCGCTCTTCCACCGCGGCCTTGAATCCCTCGCCGCCCGTCGACCTGGGCAGGGGGATGTTGACCACGTTTGATGCCTTGGAGTCTGCGCCCGTACCCGGGTAGAAGGGGTGCTGGAAGCTGGAGCAGAAGAGCACCCGCTCATCCCCTGCGAAGATGTCCTCCGTGCCGTTACCGTGGTGCACGTCGAAGTCCAGGATCGCGATGCGCTCCAGCCCGTGCTCCTCGATGGCGTGGGCCGCGCCGACCGCCACGTTGTTGAAGAAGCAGAAGCCCATGGCACGGGCACGCTCGGCGTGATGACCGGGCGGGCGAACACTGCAGAAGGCGGCATGGTGCCTGTCGCCCATGACCAGGTCCACGCCGAGGATCGCGGCGCCGGCCGAACGCCGGGCGGCCTCCAGGGTCCACTTGCACATGGCCGTATCCCCGTCGATCCAGACCAGCGAGTCCTCGCCCCGGGGTGCCGCCTCTTCGATCCCGCGCACATAGCCCGGATCATGGGCCCGGGTCAGCTGCTCGAAGGTCGCGGCCGGTGCGTCATAGTGGGTGACCAGCATCTCCATACCGGAAGCGATGAGCCGGTCCTGAATCGCATGCAGACGATCCGGCGCTTCCGGGTGGTGTGCCCCCATACGGTGCCTCTGGCAGTCCGGGTGGCTGATAAAAGCGAGGTTCATCGTCGTTTTTCTCCGCTGGCTTTCGCGCGAGAATAGGGGCGTTCTGTTCCCAGGCGCCCTGCGTCTTTCCCAGTGCGCTCAATACAGGACCCCTAGATTAACCCTTTTTATGCCCCGTCGTAGATCACCCATGCGATTGTCCGATGTCGAGCAGCTCTTCACCCCTAGTGTCGTCGCCGTATTCGGCGCCAGCGACGAGGCCTCCGTAGGGGGCAGGGTGTACCGCAATCTCCTGGCCGGTGGCTGCAAGGGAGAATGCTACGCGATCAACCCGAAGCATGAGCAGGTCGCGGGCAGGCCCTGCTACAAGAGCCTGTACGAGCTCGACAAGCACGTGGATCTGGCGCTCATCGCCATACCCGCGGAACGGGTGCCGGAGGTCCTCGACGAGTGCGGGGAATTCGGGGTAAAAGCGGCGGTCGTCCATTCGGCGGGATTCGGGGAGCAGGGCGACAAGGGCCGCGCCCTGCAGAAGAAGCTGGTGGATGCCGCGCGGCGCAATCGCATCCGGGTGCTGGGCCCGAATACCCTGGGCGTGATGCGCCCCCCGCACGGGCTGAACGCCAGCTTCGGCAACGATCAGGCGCGGCGGGGCAATGTGGCCCTGATCTCCCAGTCGGGTGCCCTGTGCACGGCCATGCTCGACTGGTCGGGCCCGCGCCAGCTCGGCTTCTCCGCCGTGGTCTCGCTGGGTGCCGCGGCGGACGTGGATTTCGGCGACATCCTCGATTACCTGGCCTTGGACAGGTATACCCAGAGCATCCTGCTGTATGTCGAGGGGATTCGGGACGCGCGCCGCTTCATGAGCGGCTTGCGGGCGGCGGCCCGACTCAAGCCCGTGATCGTGATCAAGGCCGGGCACCAAGGGGCGGGCTCCCGCGCCGCCAAATCACACACGGGTGCCTGGGTGGGATCCTCCGAGGTCTTCCGGGCCGTGATGGAGCGTGCCGGGGCGGTGCAGGTCGACTCCATGGACCAGCTCTTCGCGGCGGCCCAGGTCTTCGGCGGCCACAAGCGCATGACCGGCGACCGCGTGGCCATCGTCACCAACGGTGGCGGGCCCGGCGTTCTGGCCGCGGACCGGGCCGCGGAGCAGGGCCTGACCCTGACCGAGCTGTCGGATGCGACCAGGCAGAAGCTGGAGGCGGCCCTGCCGGACAAGTGGTCCCACGGCAACCCGGTGGACGTCATCGGCGACACCACTCCCGAACGTTATCATGCGGCCCTGGATGCCTGTCTGTCCGACCCGGGTGTGGACGGTGTTCTGGCCATATTGGCCCCCCTGGCGCTGACCGACCCCACCAGCGTCGCGAAGAAGCTGATCGAATCGGCGAAAAAGACCCGCAAGCCCGTGCTCGGCTGCTGGATGGGCGCGGCGAGCATGGCGGAGGCACAGGAGCTGCTCGCGGAGCACGGGGTGCCCAACTTCGACTTCCCGGGCATGGCGGTCGAGGCCATGTCCTATCTGGCGGCCTACCATCGCAACCAGAAGCTTCTGATGCAGTCGCCGGGGCCCTTGTCGGAGCGCCGCAGTCCGGATATCGAGGGCGCAAGGCTCATCATCGAAGGCGTCATGGCGGAGGGCCGAAAGACCCTGTGCTCGATCGAGGCCAAGGCGGTGCTCGCCGCCTTCCACGTCCCGACCCTGCAGTCCCTGCTGGCCCGTACCCCGAACGAGGCATTGATGGCGGCCCAGGTCCTGGGCTTTCCCGTCGTGATGAAGGTCAGCTCCCATCAGATCCCCCACAAGTCCGAAGTGGACGGAGTGCGGCTCAACGTCGCGGATGCCCAGTCCGTGCGGCGCAGCTACGCGGAGATCCTGGAGCGGGCGAGAAGACATCGACCGGAGGCCGAAATCGAGGGCGTCACCGTGGAGCACATGGTGTCCTCCCGGGCGGCCCGCGAGCTCATGATCGGCGTCGTGCGGGACCCCATCTTCGGTCCCGTCATCAGCTTCGGTGCCGGGGGTATCGAGGTCGAAGTCCTGGAGGACCATGCGGTCGGTCTGCCCCCGCTTAACGATTTCATCATCGAGACCATGATCGACCACACCCGGGTGGCCCGGCTCATGGGTGCCTACCGCCACATGCCGCCCATGAACCGGGAGGCCCTGGCCAGGGTCCTTCAGCGCATCTCCGAGATGGTGTGCGAGCTGCCCGAGATCGTGGGCATGGACATCAACCCACTGATCGGGAACGACCGGGAGGTCATCGTGGTCGACGCGCGCATCCAGGTCGATTTCCGCCCGCCCCAGATGCCGCAGTACGGCCATATGGCCATTCATCCCTACCCGCATCAGCTCCTGGAGCGAGTCCAGCTCCCGGATGGGACGGACTTGATCGTTCGCCCCATCCGCCCGGAGGACGCACGGATGGAGCAGGATTTCGTGCGCGGCCTCTCGGAGCAGGCGAAGTACTTCCGCTTCATGCAGGCCATCAAGGAGCTCACCCCGGAGATGCTGGTGCGCTTCACCCAGATCGACTACGACCGGGAGATGGCACTGATCGCGGTCGTCTCCCAGGACGACGGCGACGTGGAGGTGGGCGTGGCCCGCTACATATCCCGACCCGGCGGCGAGGTCTGCGAGTTCGCCATCGTGGTCGCCGACCAGTGGCGGCGCCGGGGGATCGGCTCGCGGCTCATGCGCTCGCTGATGCAGAACGCACGCGATCGCGGGTTCCGCATCATGGACGGCGAGGTGCTCACGGCCAACACACGCATGCTCGCACTGATGGATTCGCTGGGCTTCCGGGTGGAGCGTGACCGACAGGACCCGGGGATCAGGCTGGTCATCAAGGTGCTCTAAGGGCTGTTGACAACTGCCGTTTCCGGTCCTGCGCCACTGGTCTCACCATGAAGTACGAGCACGAGCTATCCCGCACACTCGCATTGATTCTCGCCCTGGGCATCGGCTGGACAGCCGCTGCCGCCCCGGCGCCCGCCTCCAATGCCCCGGATGCTACATCCAGCAGCACCGCGGGGCTCGATCCGACACTCAAATCGGTCCTTACACCCGGTTTTCTCGAGAACAAGATCAAGGAAACGGAATCAGCCACGGACCTCGACGATGCGGCGAAGGCCCGGCTCACAGAGCAGTACCGCAAGGCCCTGAGCTCCCTGGAAGCCACAAGCGCCCTGGATGCCAAGGCAACCGCCTACAAAGAGTCCCTGGAGAAGGCTCCCCGCGAAGCACGGGCCATCCGAAAAAAGCTGGCGGCCGCCGCTCAGCCCGTCGAGAAGACACCCCTCCCAGACGGCGAGAAGGTTCCCGATATCGAGCAACGGCTGGCAAAGACCCAGGCGGATGCCACTGCCGTCGCCGCCAAGCTGTCCGAGATCGAGAAGGAGCTGGAGAGCAGCACGAACCGCCCTACGGAGGCCCGCCAAACGATCGGCGAGGCCAAGCAGGAGCTCGATGACATCGAGAGCGAGATCCAGCTGCCACCGCCCCAGGACGAGCCTTCGGACTTGACCGACGCCCGCCGCTGGGCCCTGGTCGCACGCCGCCAAGCCCTGCGCTCCGAGGTCCTGATGCTCGACCAGGAGCTCCTGAGCCAAGGGGCTCGCGTCGATCTCCTGAAGGCGCTGAACGACAAGGCGACGAGCGATCTGA
>CAYYHR010000060.1:0-16778 GCA_964471705.1 uncultured Chromatiaceae bacterium | reverse complement strand
TGCGATGATCAGGAGGGGGTGGAGTTGCTTTTCTTCCAGGGCGTCGCGCGTCCAGCCGACCAGCTCGGTCATAAGACGCGGCGTGTCGAACGGCGTGGCGGTTTCGAAGACGACGCCGATTTCTTTACCCTCGGCATCGAAGGCGCTCACGCTGTTGGGGTGGGTTTTGTAATGGCCCCGGTGGCGTTCATCCTTGGTGCTGTGGACAAGCAGGTCACGGTGTAACTGCTTGATGTGGTTTTCGGTCAGGGCAATATCGTTGGCATGGGCGAAGACTGTTTCCATGACAGCGGCATAGCCCGCCACTTCCTGCGCGTCGCGGGTGTCGAATTTCCTGATTTCGATGTTGCTCAGGAGCTGGCCAACTTCCTGATCGGAAAGCTTGCTGCCCTCGATACGGGTGGATGAGCCGATGCTTTCGATCGTCGCTACCCGGCGCAAGGCCGACAGGCGTTCCGGCGCCAAGGTGCCCAGCGCCCGCCACGCACCCTTAAATTCGTCTAGCTCAGCGATAAGTGAGAGAATCTCTGGCGTGATCTTCAGGGTATCGGTGTTCAGACTCATACCCATATTGATACCCATAAATACCCGAAAGGGCAAGGGTATTCTGGGAGCACCCAAAAAGATACCCAAAAATAGCCATATCTCTTCGTGTGTACAGGCGCGGATGGCACAATCTAGGGAGGGGAATGGTCAGCACTGGCAACCGGGCCAGTCCTTTCCACTCATGGCTGGTGCTTTTGAAAATTGGAGGTGTGCTGTTTAAGGCAGTCGTTCCAGTCCTTGAGGGTTTCGAACAGGCGGTTCGAAATTTCTCCTTCCAAGTGCGCCAAATCCCCAAGGCCATTCAGCTAGTTACAGACGACCCGCTTGACTCCTCCTCGCCCTTTTCGGGCAACGTGAAACCTGAACGTGAAACTGTGTCCCCTTTCGGGCGTTGCCTGGATATCGGCGGCCTGTGCGCCATGCCAGGCACACGTACGAACTTTCGTCGTCGCCGACGAGGCGGTCTTTACCTTTACACCCGCGTGCCTTAGCCTGTTGGCCTGTGAAAAAATATCTCTGCCAGCCTCTATGGTTAACTCTGCGCGCGACGCAAGCATGAGCCAGAAGGCTCCGGCAGACAGAGCAAGGAAAAAATCTCTTAACTTCATACAGCTATGCAAGATCGTAGACGCGTAAGCGTATTGTTCGTGTGCATGGGAAATATCTGCCGGTCCCCGACCGCGCAGGGAGCCTTCCGCCAGCTGTTGGAGAGGGAAGGACTCCAAGCGGTCATCGGAACGGACTCGGCAGGAACCCACAGCTACCATAGGGGAGAGCCTCCGGACCTGCGTGCCCAGGATGCGGCCCGACGCCGGGGTATCGACCTGAGCGACCTGCGGGCACGCCGAGTAGAGCCGGAGGACTTTTCCCGATTCGAGTATGTGCTCGCCATGGACCGGGAGAATTACCGCAACCTGTCCGAGATCTGTCCGTCCGGGAGCGAGAAAAGGCTGCGGCTTTTCATGGACTTTGCGCCGCACCTGCGGACACGGGAGGTCCCGGATCCTTACTACGGGGGCAGCACCGGCTTCGAAAGGGTGTTCGATTTGGTCGAGGAGGCCTGCGAAGGCCTGCTCGCTGATATCAGAGACAGGTTTCTTTAGAGATCTTGAAAAATCCCAATCCCTGGGATTTTTCAAGACGTGAAGCGCAATCGGAGCGAGACATCGGCAAAGGTATATTCGCCCCGGTAAAGATCGTTTCCAGGTTCAATCCGTGGAGTGAGTGGTGTCGGTCTCCTTCGCCCTGGTGCTGCGGGTAGAATCCTGCTCGGCAGTAGTAGGTGTCGCTTCCGCAACTCTCGCGGATGCCCCTACCGCCTCCGCGCCACGCCCGGCGTCAGGTGTCCGCCCGGGACTTTGCGCGTGTGCAGGGGCTGGCTCGGGTGCGGGCTCCGCTGTGGAGGTACCCTCTCCCTGGGACTTCGGAGGAGTTGCCGGCAGATCTCGGGACCCTGTTTCCCGGGAGTCGGCCCGGGCCGTCCCCATGTCCGCTTCCGGCTCGGATTGCGGCACAGCCGGGGTGTCCGAGGCGGCAGGGGTTGTGGCCTGCGGCACCGCGTCGGGAACAGGCTTCGCTTCCGATCCGCCCGCAGGTTCCGCGCTGTCCGGCGGCTGTCGATCTCCGGATTCCTCCGTAGTGGAACCGATCGTGGGCAGCTCGGACGAAGCATCCGGATTCTCGTCGCCGCGGGGGGCGGCCGCTTTCTTCCTGCCGCGCCCGCCGCCACGGCGGCGACGTGTGGGGCGTCCCTTGGCAGAGGGGCGGCCGTTGTCCTCCCCAGCCGAGCCGTCCTCTCCCGGTTCCGGTGCGCCCGCAGAAGGCTTGTTTCCTTCTACAAGCGCAGGTGCTGACTCTTCCCCGCCGGCAACAGCCGGTACCGTACGCTCATCGACCGGCCCCCCGGCCTGGGAAGCGCCGCTCGTGGTCGAGGCACCTTCCGCCTCGGATTGCGGCTTAACGCCCCCGGAGGGTCCAGTGGTATCTGCAGATGCGATCGCCTGCTCTCGGCTCCGGGATTCTCGATCGTCCCCGGCGTCGGCTCTGTCCCCATTGCCGGTCGCAGTCTTGCATGCCGCACCGTCGGTTACTCCGGATTGGTCTGCTTTGTTACGCCGGTCCGCTTGGCGGCGGTTGTCATCGCGCCGTCCGTCACTGCCTCTGCGACCCCGTCCGCGACTACCCCGGCGCGAGCTGGATTCGCCCGTCTTCTGCCGCTCGGGATTCGCTTTCGTGCCCGACTCCCCAGGGCCATCTCCGGCGGGCTCCCCTGCCCTCGCCTCGGCGATGTCAAGCGCTGGTTGCGGTTGCTGCCCTACGGCTCGGGTCTTACCCCGGTCCGGACGGGATTGCTGACGACGACGCTCCTCGGAGGGCCCGTTCCTGCGGCGCGACGACTCATCGCCATGATGCCGGGATGTGCTTTGTGGCTGCTCCGCGGATACCCTTGGCCCCCGCACTCCTGCACCTTCGAAGATCGGCCCATGGGTGAAGAGGTTCGTCCAGAGCCGCCTCAGGATACCTTCGGGCGGCTTGACACTCTGCGTCTGCACCATCTCGCGGTGTGGAGTCGGGATTTGTGCCGTAGGGGCGAGCTGCTTGACGGCCGGCTCCTCCGGTCGGCCCGCATCGGCAGTCCGTGGAAAACCAGGTGCCTGCCCCTCCGGCATGGTGGTCATCTCGTAGCTCGCCTGTTCCTTCGAAAGCCTCCCCATGTCCTGGGTACGGACGCGCTCGATCTCGTAGTCGGGCGTATCCATATGCTCGTTGGGCAGAAGGATGACCGCAACATCCTGCCGCTGCTCGATGTCCAGGATGGCACGGCGCTTTTCGTTGAGCAGGAAGGTGGCGACGTCGACCGGAAGCTGAGCCATGATGCGCTCCGTGCTTTCCTTCATCGCCTCTTCTTCGACGATACGCAGGACGGACAAGGCAAGGGACTCCACGCCGCGAATGCTTCCCTGGCCGCGGCAGCGGGGACAGACGAGCTGACTCGACTCGCCGAGGGAGGGACGCAGGCGCTGGCGGGACATCTCCAGCAGTCCAAAACGGGAGATACGCCCCAGCTGAACCCGTGCGCGGTCCTGTTTGAGGGCATCGCGCAGCCGGTTCTCCACCTCACGCTGGTTGCGCGCTGGCGTCATGTCGATGAAGTCGATGACGAACAGACCACCCAGGTCGCGAAGCCGCAACTGCCGGGCGATCTCGTCCGCGGCCTCCAGGTTCGTGTTGAAGGCCGTCTCCTCGATGTCGGCACCCTTGGTGGCACGCGCCGAGTTGATGTCGATGGAGGTCAGTGCCTCGCTGTGATCGATGACGATGGAGCCCCCGGAAGGCAGCTGAACACTGCGCTGAAACGCCGACTCGATCTGGCTCTCGATCTGGTACCGGGTGAACAGGGGTACTTCGTCATCGTAGAGGCGCAGCTTCTTGAGGTTGTGGGGCATGACCTGGCGGATGAACTGCTCCGCCTTTTCGTAGACCGCCCGGTCGTCCACCACGATCTCGCCGATGTCGGTACGCAGGTGGTCGCGGATGGAGCGGATGATGACGTCGCTTTCCTGGTAGATCAGGAAGGGCGCCCCGCGGCCGGATGCCGATTGCTCGATGGCGTTCCAGAGCTGGATGAGGTAATCCAGGTCCCATTGCAGCTCTTCGACACTCTTGCCGACCCCCGCGGTACGCACGATCAGCCCCATCCCTTCCGGGATCTGAAGCTGGCTCATGGCGTCGCGCAGCTCTGCCCTCTCCATGCCCTCGATGCGTCGCGAGACACCGCCGGCGCGCGGATTGTTCGGCATCAGCACCAGGTAACGACCGGCGAGTGAGACGAACGTGGTCAGCGCTGCACCCTTGGTGCCCCGCTCCTCCTTGTCTATCTGGACAACGACCTCCTGGCCGGTGCGCAGAACCTCCTTGATGCTCATGCGGCTGCCGGGCTTGGCCGCCTCCTGATCGAGGTAGCCGCGTGCGACCTCTTTGAGGGGCAGGAAGCCGTGCCGCTCGCTGCCGTAGTCGACGAAGGCGGCCTCCAGGCTTGGCTCGATGCGGGTGATGGTCCCTTTGTAGATGTTGGCCTTTTTCTGCTCCCGGCCCGGGGATTCGATATCGAGATTGAACAGCTTCTGGCCGTCGACGATGGCTACCCGCAACTCTTCCGGCTGAGTCGCGTTGATCAGCATTCTCTTCATGTGCTCACAATCCTGCGATAGGGTGCGTGTCCCGGTGAGCGAGCGCCCGACGAAAGATTGCCGGCGCATCTGATGGCGAGCTCGGCTACGAGGTCTCCGTAGGCACTCGCTGACTGCGCACGCATCTCGGACCTTTGCCAGGCCGAGGATGCACTAGGGCACGCACCTGATGTTCCGTTGCGCTTTCCACAATGGGGCAAGCGCGCGATTCGGCCCCCTGATCGGGGATGCCGTTAAACTCGGGGCGTTGTCTGCGAGCCGGGGCACGCGTTGGATTGGCTACCTTGCCCCGGCGTGCCTTCCACGCACGATCTCGGTGTACAATCCTCGCTCGCCCGTGGGGCATTGCTCGCTCGTGGAGCGGGCGAAGCATGCCGTCGGCGTAAGAAGAGCTCTGGACATTCAGGGTCGTACCTGAGAGCAGAATCGCCGGGGATCGAGGTGTCGGTGGACACCTTGGGTCAGGGGCCTTGACCGCACCAGACAACGCAAGCTGTTTATGTTATCAGTGAACCACCACCGCATCAATTGACCTCCGGTGCGCCCCGAGCCTCCACCCTTGCCGGTTACCCTGTCTGCAACAAACGTCGCGAGCGGCGGTGTGGAGATCGTCGTAGTGGACGCCGCGCAGAGCGGGCAACGTATCGACAACTTCCTCACGAGCCGCGTCAAGGGTGTTCCGCACAGCCGCCTGTACCGGGCGTTGCGCCGCGGTGAGGTGCGGGTAAACAAGGGCCGGGTAAAACCGAGCTATCGGCTGCGCAGCGGTGACCTGGTCCGCATTCCGCCCCTGCGAGCGGCGCAGACGAAGGCTCCCGCCCGCCCGCCGGAGCCCAAGTTGCGGCACCTCTTGTCCGCTGTCCTTTACGAGGACGAACGCGTCATGGCGGTGAACAAGCCCTCGGGGATGGCCGTGCACGGCGGGAGCGGTCTCTCGTGGGGCCTGATCGAGGCAATGCGTGCCCTTCGTCCCGGGGATCCGGAGCTCGAGCTCGTGCATCGCCTCGACCGCGAGACGTCCGGCTGTCTTCTGCTCTGCAAGCGCCGCAGCACCTTGCGCGAGCTGCATCGCCTGATCCGTGAGAAGGCGGTGGATAAACGTTACCTCTGTCTGCTCGCCGGGGATATCCAGCGCAAGGAGCTTCGGGTCGATGCCCCCTTGCGCAAGAATCTGCTGCGCAGCGGCGAGCGGGTCGTGCGCGTCGACCCGGCAGGGGGCAAGCCCGCCTGCACGATCTTCCGCCCGTTGCGCCGGCTCGGAGATTTCGTGCTGGCCGAGGCGGAGCTCCTCACCGGACGTACCCATCAGATTCGCGTGCACGCGGCCCACAGTGGGATGCCGGTCGCCGGCGACGAGAAGTACGGCGATGCGGAGGCAAACAGGCACTTGCGCAGCCTCGGCCTCAACCGCTTGTTTTTGCACGCCTCGGCCCTAACCTTCTCGCCGAATTATCGAGAAAGGCCCTTGCATATCGAGGCGCCGCTACCGACGGAGCTTCGGAACCTGACAGAGGCTCTGGGAAAGGGGCAATGCACTTCCAGTTGATCGTGTTCGATTGGGACGGGACCCTCATGGACTCCGAGGCCAAGATCGTCGCCTGTATCCGGGCGGCATTCGAGGACGTCGGGGAACCGGCCCCGACCCCTGAGGCCGCGCGCAATATCATCGGCCTCGGCCTCGAGGACGCCATGGCCGAGCTCTGGCCGCAAGCTGGTCCCGACCAGTGGAGCCGCGTCGCCGACCGCTACCGCGACTACTTTCTCGGTGGCGATCAGACCCCCTCCACCCTGTTCCCAGGTGCCATGGAGTTGGTGGACTGGTTGTTGGATAAGGGTTATCTGTTGGCCGTGGCCACCGGCAAAAGCCGCCGGGGCCTGGATATCTCACTCGAAGCGACCGGGCTCGCCGATCGCTTCCACGCGACCCGATGTGCCGACGAGACCTTCTCCAAGCCCCATCCGGAGATGCTGCTGCAGATCATGGACGAGCTGGGTGTCAAAGGCAGCAACACCCTGATGGTGGGGGACACCGAGTACGACATGCTGATGGCGAGCAATGCCGGCTCCCACGCCCTGGCGGTCTGTTACGGGGTTCACGATCGAGAGAGGCTGCTCCTGCAGGGACCCCTGGGGTGTCTCGAGACGCTGGCCGAGATGCGTCCCTGGCTGGAACAAGGCTTGTCGGCATGAGATGCGGTTCGGATGGGCAGAGGCGCCGGCGGTGCCCCAGCATCTTCTTGTGCCCCTCTACTCGTAGCGCAAGGCGTCGATCGGGCGCAGCCGCGCGGCCTTGCGTGCGGGGTGCAGGCCGAAGAACACCCCGATCAGCCCGGCGAACAGGAAGGCGATCAGCACCGAGACCGGGGTCACGTCCACGGGAAGCTGGGAGAATCGAGCGACGACCCCGGCCCCCGCGAGTCCCAGCGCGATGCCCAGCAGACCGCCCACGGCGCTCAGCACGAGTGCCTCCAGCAGGAACTGCCAGAGGATATCCCGCGGGCGGGCACCCAGCGCCATGCGGATGCCGATCTCCCGGGTGCGCTCGGTGACCGACACCAGCATGATGTTCATGATCCCGATGCCGCCCACCAGCAGGGACACAGAGGCGATGCTACCGAGCAGCCAGGAGAAGACGCGGGCGCTCTCCTCTGATGTCTGAGCCAGCTCCGCCCGGTTGTATATTCGGAAATCGTCATCCATTCCTTCGGTGAGCCGATGCCGTTGGCGCAGCAGCCGGGTGATCTCCTTGGTGGCCCGAAAGCTGCCCTCGCGCCCGGTGGTGGTGAGCTCGATGCGGTCGATATGCGTGATGCCCTCGAGCTGCCGCTGCACCGTGGTGATGGGTGCGAAGATGGCGTCGTCCTGATCCGAGCCCCAGGCCGTCGCTCCCTTCTCGGTGAGCACACCGATGACGCGGCACGGCATGCCCTTGATGACCAGGGTCTCGCCCAAGGGATCGACCAGGCCGAACAGCTCGCGCACCACCGTCTGGCCGAGCACGCAGACCCGGGCGGCACCCGCCACCTGCGCGGGATCGATCAGCTCCCCCTCCGACAGAGGCCAGCTTCGAACCCGGAAATAGCCCGGGGTCACGCCCTGGATGGCGGTGCCCCAGTTCGCGCCCCGGTGGCGCACCTGGGCAGATGTCTGAACGCTGGGGGCCACCTCGACCACGTCCGGCAGGTCGGCGATGGCCTCGGCGTCGTCCAGGGTCAAGGTGGTGGTCGTGCCCGCACCCGTGCGCACCCCGCCGTGCGTGACGGTCCCGGAGCGGATGACCAGGCTGTTGGTGCCCATGCTCTCCAGTTGCTCGGCGATGCGCTGCTTGGCCCCGGCCCCGATGGCGACCATGGCGATCACCGACGCGACACCGATGATGACCCCGAGCGCCGTCAGCATGGCCCGCGTCTTGTTGCGCCACAGGGCGCGCAGGGCAAGTGACAGGGCGGCAGACCAGCTCACGAGGGACCCTCCAGCCGACCGTCGCGCAGGTGCAGGGTGCGCTGTGCCCGCTGAGCCACCTCGGGGTCGTGGGTGATCATCAGAACAGTGAGGCCATCTTCCCGGTTCAGATCTTCGAGAACGGTCAGGATCTCCGCGCTGGTCGCGGTGTCCAGGTTGCCGGTCGGCTCGTCCGC
This sequence comes from uncultured Chromatiaceae bacterium, assembly GCA_964471705.1. Lineage (GTDB taxonomy): Bacteria > Pseudomonadota > Gammaproteobacteria > Chromatiales > Chromatiaceae > Thiosymbion. The sequence goes on along the minus strand of CAYYHR010000060.1, from coordinate 8,404 downwards.
GAGCAGGAGGGAGGGCCGCGTGACCAGGGCACGGGCGATGGCGACCCGCTGCTGCTGCCCCCCCGAGAGCTGGCTCGGCAGGTGATGCAGCCGGTCCGAGAGTCCGAGGCGACCCAGTGCCGCCGTCGCCCGCTCTTGACGCTCGTGCCTGCCCAGGCCCGCATAGATCAGTGGCGTCTCCACGTTCTCAAGGGCGCTGGTGCGGGGCAGCAGATTGAAGCCCTGGAAGACGAAGCCGATCTCCCGGTTGCGCACCCGGGCGAGCTGATCGGGTCGCATGTGGGTAACGTCCTGGTCGCGTAGCCGGTAGCTCCCCGAATCCGCCACATCGAGGCAGCCGAGGATGTTCATCAGGGTCGACTTGCCCGACCCGGAGGGCCCCATGATGGCGACGAGCTCGCCCTCGTCGACCCGCATGTCGATGCCGCGCAGGGCCTGGATCTCGACACCGTCCAGGGAGTAGACCTTGCGCAGGTCGCCGATGTCGATGAGGGCTGCCGCCATCCCGGGTCAGAACAGGCTCAGACCGAAACGCCGGCGCCGTTTCGTCTCCTTGCGCTCCGCGGGCACCGCGATCGGCATGCCGGGCTCGAGCCCCGGCCCGCTGATCTCGGTGAGCTTCTCGCCGATGATCCCCGTCGTGACCCTCAAAGGCACCAGCCCCTGGTCACCGACGCGCCAGACGATGGCGTCGCCGGGCTCCAGGTCCGCGCGCAGCCGGTCCAGCCGCTCCTGGGGCCAGTCGGGCACGAAGCGCAGGGCGGCGTGCGGCACTTGAAATGCCTCCTCACGGCGATCCACCTCGATGAGGACGGTGGCGGTCATTCCGGGCTTCAGCGCGAGATCGTCGTTGGCGACGCGGATGATGCAGTTGTACTTGACCACGCCGGCCTCGACCTTCGGCTCCAGCCGAACCTGGGCGACCTCGCCGTGGAAGGCTCGATCCGGATAGGCGAAGACGGTGAAGGACACCGGCTGACCCGGCCGCACCTTGCCGATGAAGGACTCGTCCACGTCCGCCTCCACCTGCATGCGGGCAAGGTCGTTGGCGATGGAGAAGAGCGTCGGTGCCTGCAGGCTGGCGGCCACCGTCTGGCCCACGTCCACGTCGCGGGAGATGATGGTGCCGTCGATGGGGGCGTGGATGGTGGTGTAGTCGAGGTTGACCTGCTCGCGCTGCAGCGCCGCCTCCGCCTGGGCCACGGCCGCCTCCTCGACCCGATGCTCCGCACGTGCGGCATCGTAGGCGAATTTCGCCGCGTCCAGGTCGCTGGTCGCCGCCAGCTTCTTGCGGTTGAGCTCGGCCACGCGCTCGAGATCGCGCTTCGCCTCGGCCACGCTCACCACCGCCTTGTCGCGCTGGGCCTCGGCATTAGCCAGATTGGCCTGGGCCTCCGCAACCTTGGCGCGAAAGATCGCGGGGTCTATCTGGGCAATCGCCTGGCCGTTCTTCACCTGATCGTTGAAGTCCGCGTAGAGGTGCTGAATGGTGCCCGAGACCTGGCTACCCACCTGGACGGTGTTGACCGGACTGAGGCTGCCCGTTGCCGAGACCACGGCAGTGATGGGCCCCCGGCGCAATGGAAAGGTCCCGTATGAGTCGACCACCGGGGCCTCGGCCCTGTCCGGCAGCAGCCAAAGCACGCCAAGGACTCCGGCCAGCAGCAATCCGGCGGCCAGCAACCAGCGACCAGTCTTGGTCATTTTTCAGCGGCCCCCTGCTTTCGCCCGGGCAAGCGCCTGATCCGGGTAGTTCGCTTCCGCATCCGGGATCTGATTGTTAAATCGTTCACGCGACACCCAGAATCCAGCCCTCGACCTGGGCCACGGCCTCTTCCTGGGGACTCAGATCCGGCTCGAAGCGCACAAATTCCTGGCTCCAGAGCGCAGGATAGACCTCGGCAACGACAGAGCAATCCGCCGGGATCTTCCAGTCATCGAAGGACCAGAAATGAAAGCGCAGACCCTTCAGGCTCGCTGTCGGCGTCTGTGCACCCGGATAGTCGACACCGATATATCGCATGAAAGTCATCTTGGATTCTCAACACAACCACGCCCGCGCCAGATTGTACACGGGCCTGCTCCTGCGACCGCGTAATGACGCAACGAGCCTTCGCAACTCATCCCACGGATTCAAGCCGCCATTCCGAGCGCACCACGAACGGAATGCTGCATGATGTGCTGATGAACCATCATTGCCGCATCCTGTTTGTTTTCTCCCGGTGCTCGCGAGCCAGGCGAGCCAGTCGCTGCCGGATTCCTCGACAGGCCGGGACGAGCGTCCTGGCTCGTGCTAGCGGGGATACCCCACCTGTCCCTCGAGCCGGGCTCTGGTATGGTGATGGCATTCGTCACCAGAAACGACCCGGCGCCGCGAGGGCCATGCGCCTCCTCGACGAAGGCCTGTCAAGGAAGAGATCTTCGATCGGACGGGCAATGCCCTTGCGGTCCGCGACGCCAATTTCACCGTTCGCGAAGGGGATGTCCTCGTGGTGATGGGTCTTTCCGGCTCGGGTAAGTCGACGCTGGTGCGCATGCTCAACCGCCTCATCGATCCCACCTCCGGCCGGATCCTGCTCGATGGCGAGGAGATCACGGCAATGGGCAAGCGGGAGCTCATCGCCACGCGGTGTACCAAGATGAGCATGGTGTTCCAGTCCTTCGCCCTGCTCCCCCACAAGACGGTGGCAGAGAACGCGGCATTCGGCCTGGAGATCCGCGGGCTCGGACGGGAAGAGCGGCCCGCAGCGAGCCTCCGAGCTGTTCGGACGTATCCGGCGGGTGTTTCGCAAAGCCGAAGTCGACGGGCCCGATGCCTGAGCCCCGATCGTGTCATTGCTTTCGCTGTCGATCGATCCAACCGGCACAAAAGAAGCCCATGCCTTTCGGTATCCTCTCAAGGCTCTTTCTTGCTGCCGTCCTCGTCCTGGGGTCGAGCGCTGCCTTGGCCAAGGAGACCATCAAGATCGGCTGGACCGCTTGGTCCGACGCCGAGTTCGTCACCAAGCTCGCCAAACGTATTCTCGAAAAGCGCATGGGGTACGACGTGGAGCTGCTGCAGACCGATATCGCGCCCCAATATCAGGGGCTCGCCACGGGGAGCATCGACGTCATGCTCATGTCCTGGCAGCCGCAGACCCATGCGGACTACCTCGAGAAGGTCGGGGACAAGGTGTTCAACCTGGGCCTTCTGTACACCCATGCCCGCCTGGGCTGGGTAGTCCCCGATTACATCCGCGAGAGCACCCTGGGCTCGATCACGGATCTCCAGAAGCCCGACGTGAGCGAGAAGCTCGACGGCACCGTCATCGGCATCGACCCGGGCGCGGGCCTCACCCGCCTGTCGGAGAAGGCCATTAAGGCGATTGCCGGAAAACATATACCAGGATGCGCAGGATTTTCGTTCGTCCTCAAGGAGCGACAATAAGCGCATAGCAGGGCTATGTAACTGTTGTCGCGACGCGGAAGACGGGCGAAAAGACAAGCAGGCTGGTATATTTTTTGACAGAAATCGCCTAAGGACTACGGTCTGGACTTCGAGCTTCAGATCTCCTCGGGGGCCGGAATGACCGCCGCGCTGGAGCGTGCCGTGCGCCGAAAAGAGTGGATCGACTACTGGGTGACCGGCAAGCTGTAGCCCGAGCACTGCCCGGCCCGGAGCAGTCCGTGACCGGAACGGCCGGGCACGATGCGTAGCCCGGCTTTCGAAAATATTGCACCATGACTCCGACGATCTTGGTCCTGCTCGGTGGACTGGTTTTCCCCTTGGTGGGAGTGGGTCTTCTGGGAACACTGCTCGGTGTGCGGGCCGGCATGGAGGCATTCGGCGCTCTCTTTACGGGGCTGATCATGGCCGGATATTACGCCGGCTACATCATCGGCACCTGGCTTGCGCCACGGATCATCCGCAACGTCGGCCACATACGCTCTTTCGCTGCCTATGCGTCCGTGGGGTCGGCGACCAGCCTTGCCTTCGGCCTGGTTGTCGACCCCTGGGTGTGGCTGGTGTTGCGCATCGCAAACGGCCTATGCGTACTGGGACTCTACATGGTGGTGGAGAGCTGGCTCAATGAGCAGAGCGCCGGCCCCGCCCGCGGAAGCATCTTTTCGGCCTACATGGCGAGCACCCTGGTCGCTCTCGGCTTGGGTCAGTTTCTACTACTGCTCGGCGACACCGCCGGGCAGACGCTCTTCTCTGTCGCGGCCATTCTGATCTGCATCGGTGTCGTACCCGTGGCGATAACCAGGGTGAGCGAGCCGCGGATCGATGCCATCACACACTTGCCGATCTCCGAGCTGCTGCGGGCATCGCCCCTCGGCGTGATCGGTGCTCTCAGCAGCGGAGTACTCACCGGGGCCTTCCTGGGCATGGGCCCGATCTTCGGGCAACGACTTGCACTCGAGGATCCCGAGATCGCTCTCTTCATGAGTGCTGCCATCCTGGGAGGCGCTCTCCTGCAGTGGCCCATCGGCCATCTCTCCGACCTCATCGATCGCCGCACCGTGCTCATACTGACAAGCCTCGCGACCGCTGTCGTCGCTGCGGTCGCAGCGGTCATCGTTATCGAAGGCCGCTCCGGGTTGGTGCCTTCTGCGTTTTTCCTGGGTGGGCTGATGTTTTCGCTCTACGGTATCAGCGTCGCACATACCAACGATCACCTGGAGGGTGGTCAGGTGTTGGAGGCGACACGAGGTCTCCTGCTGATTTACGGGATCGGCGCCTTCGCCGGTCCGCTGCTCGCGGGGTTTGCGATGCAAGGTGCGGGGCCGGTCGGTTTGCTCGGAATCTCTGCGGCAACTGCCGCGGGGCTGGCATTGTTCGGGCTCTTCCGTGTCACACGCAGAATGCCGCCCCCTCCCGAAGAACAGACCGAGTTCATCGCGATGGTACGGACCACGCCGGTGGTCCTGGAGATGCATCCGGATGCAGACCCATCGCCGGAGCTCGATCTTCCACGCAAGGGGGATTAGCAACCGCTCAGATGCCTGCGGCGCCGCGCAGGGCCTCGGCCTTGTCTGTACGCTCCCAGGTGAACTCCGGCTCGTCGCGCCCGAAGTGTCCGTTGGCCGCGGTCTTGCGGTAAATGGGGCGCAGCAGGTCCAGCATCCGGATGATGCCCTTGGGGCGCAGATCGAAGTGCTCTCGGATCTGCGTCTCGATCCGTACCTCGTCGATCCTGGCCGTCCCGAAGGTCTCCACATGCACCGAGACCGGCTCGGCGATTCCGATGGCGTAAGCCAGCTGGACCTCGCACTTCTCCGCCAGACCTGCGGCCACGACGTTCTTCGCTACGTAACGTGCAGCATAGGCGGCGGAGCGGTCGACCTTGGAGGGATCCTTGCCCGAGAAGGCGCCGCCGCCGTGGCGGCCGACCCCGCCGTAGGTGTCGACGATGATCTTGCGTCCCGTGAGGCCGCAATCGCCCACCGGGCCGCCGATGACGAACCGGCCGGTCGGATTGACGAAGTACTTGGTCTCGGCGGACAACATTTCGACCGGCAGCACGGGCTTGACGATCGTTTCCATCACCGCTTCCCTGAGCGCATCGTAACCGATTTCCTCGTCGTGCTGGGTGGAGAGCACAACGGCGGTGATCTCCTTGGGCCTGCCGTCTTGGTAGCGGACCGAGACCTGGGACTTGCAGTCCGGGCGCAGCCAAGACAGCTCGCCGGACTTGCGCATCTCCGTCTGGCGCTTGGTCAGCAGGTGCGCGTACTGGATCGGCATGGGCATGAGACCGGCGGTCTCGCTGGTGGCATAGCCGTACATCAGGCCCTGATCGCCAGCGCCCTGATCCAAGTCCAGCCCCGTACCCTCGTTTACACCTTGGGCGATGTCGGGGGACTGCTTGTCCAATGCGACGAGGACGGCGCAGACGTTGCCGTCGAAGCCCATGCGCCCGTCGTCGTAACCGATGTCGCAGATGGTATCGCGCACCACCTGCGTGTAGTCGATGGTCGCGGCGCTGGTGATATCACCGGAGATCACCGCCATCCCTGTGTTGACCAGGGTCTCGCATGCGACACGGGAGTGCGGGTCTCCAGCCAGCAGGGCGTCGAGGATGGCGTCGGAGACGTTGTCGGCGAGCTTGTCCGGATGGCCTTCGCCCACGGACTCGGATGTGACGATGTAATCGCGTGTCATGTCTGGGCGTTCTCTCTGGTGTGGTAAAGCCGCGTCCTTGCCTCGAGCGCGTTCGGTGGGGTATCCGTCCGCCGGCTGAGGAGCCGAGATCAACCGGCGGGTTTTCGGAAATGCAGGATTCCCCAGCTCAAATAGCCGTTCTCACCGGCATCGACCCAGTGGCCCAGACCCGCGAGCATGCGCTCGATGTAATCGTCGGACACCTTGCCCGCCAGCTGATCGCGTATGCGCGCCAGCTCTTCTCGAACCCGCGCGTAGTGAACGACCAGGTTGTTGGTCAGCTCGATGACCTGCACCTCCTCCAGGCCATGGCGCGCCGCCGCCTCGCGGTAGAAGGCGATCGAGCCGAGCGTGTCCAGATGAATGCGGTCGAGCACTGGTTGCAAGACGCCCTCGGGGCAATCGTCCGCCTGCATGGGGTCGGTAAAGATGAGATCCCCTCCCGGACGCAGCACCCGCGCGATCTCTCCGATCACCTGGTCGCGGTGTCCGCTGTGCAGAATGGCGTCCTGGGACCAGGCCAGGTCGAAGGAAGCGTCCGCTGCCGGAATGGACTCGAAGCTCCCGTCCACGACGTCGATAATCCGATCGAGGCTCAGCGTGCGGTTCATTTCCCGGCTACGCTCGTTCTCCTTTTCGCTCAGGTTGAGGGCCGTCACCCGGCAGCCGTAAGCATTAGCCAGATATCTCGCCGCCCCCCCGTAACCGGCACCTACGTCCAGCACCCGACTGCTTGGGTCGAGCTTCTGAGCAACCTCCGCTGCCATGTGCTGCACCGTGCGGCGGCTCGCGGTCGAGATGGGATCATCTGGGAGCTCATAAAGACCGATGTGGATATCCTCCCCGCCCCACACGTGGAAGTAGAAGTTGTCCGCGTCGTCGCTGTTGTAGTACTGGCGGGCCGTCTCGACGACCTGTGAATACTCGCTGCTCATTCCTCTTCGCCCCCTTCGACGTAGCGCTTCTCGGCGACGTGGATGAAGAAATCCGGCTCCTTGTCGCGGTAGGTCTCCTGAAAGTCGCCATAGGTGGTGATGCGCTGGAAGCCGACCTCCCGTAGTAGGCGGCGGACGTAGTCCTTGCGCAGTGGGAACATGTTGAGGTGAAACACGTCATCCCCGGAAAACTCATAGCGGAAGCGGGCCAGGGAGTCGTCGACGTGCTCGGGGGTCGCGCGCACGTTTTCCCCGCAGTAGTAGTAGTTGTGGCCGGGCTCGATCCGGTGATCCAGGATGGCGTCGTAGTTGCGCTGATCGAGAATCAGGATGCCGTCGTGACGCAGGGTCGCGTAGAACTCGGCCAGGGCCTTACGGCGGTCGTTCTCATCGTGTAGATGGGTGAAGGAGTTGCCGAGGCAAATCACGGCATCGTAGTAGTCGTGCACATCCCTGTTCAGCCAACGCCAGTCCGCCTGCACGGTGCGCAGGATGTGGTCCCGCCGGCGGGCGTTCTCGAAGGCCTTGGCGAGCATGACCGGACTGCCGTCTGCGCTGGTCACCTCGAACCCCCCTTTGAGGAGCTGAACCGAGTGAAATCCGGTCCCGGTTGCCACGTCCAGCACCTTTCTGGCCCGGTGCTCCTCGAGAGCGCTAATGAAGAAACTGCCCTCGCTCTGGGCGCGACGATCCCAATCGATCAGCTCGTCCCACTTCTCGACGAAGGAATAAACGTACTCGGCTTGGTAGTGGTTGGTGTCGCGGACAGCGAGGGGGTCGGTCCCGAAGTCCTGCCGAGGCTGGGTGTGAGTCATGTCAGCTCCTGTCCCCATGGTGGGAAACCGTGACGGCAAAAGACGCGAGCGGACAAAGCAAACGCCTTTCCGGGTTGTGTTTGGAACTGCTCCCGAGAGCAACTCCCCGATCTGTAATTTCCGATCGGCGCGGATGTTGCGCCGGGATGTGCGGGCCTGTGCCCGCTTGGAGAACGCACGATGTCGTGATTGATGTGGCGATCCGAAATCGCCGGGTTGGCCGGTCCCTCAGAGAGATCCGAACAAGAAGGCCGCCGCTGGCTTGCCTTTCTTTATGCTACCGAATCGGTGAAATATATCCACCCCGGCTCAGGTGTGGTCCGCTTCTTGGTGGTTACAAATCGTCCACCCGCAGAGTCCGGTGGGTATCGCCCACCGTTTGCCAGCGATGGTGGGCGATGCCCACCCGGCTGCGTGACCCTGCCCGCTCCGCGGGTATCATGTGGAAAAACAAGACAAAGTCCGAAAACTAACCAGCTGTCCGAAAGGACCCGCAGGCTACGGCTTGA
>CAYYHR010000059.1:10534-17323 GCA_964471705.1 uncultured Chromatiaceae bacterium | reverse complement strand
AGGAGGCCCGGGCAGACGTCATCGAGTATATCGCGATGTTCTACAACAGCCGACGGCTGCATTCCTACCTAGCCTATCAGAGTCCAGATGAACTCGAGAGAAATGGCCGTTTGTCCGTTGCCGCTTAACGAGGTGTCCGTTTTTACTTGACCACCTCAGGTCCGTAACGGCTTCGTTCTGTTGGCAGGCATCGTGACGCACCGAAGTTGCCTTTGCGACGCCCTAGCAACTTTCCAGAAGACGAGGATAGTGGCGGGGTGGGAGTCCACATCCATGGACTGAATTGTGGGGTATCGTCGGAGTGCCGACGACGGCAGAGCGTGTAATACAATCTGTGTCATACACTGTTAAGCGAAAGCCATGATAACTTTCTGATTATGTGAGTGTAACCCAGATATGGTGCCGAGGAGAGGACTTGAACCTCCACGAGCTTTCGCCCACTAGTACCTGAAACTAGCGCGTCTACCAATTCCGCCACCTCGGCAGGTGGTCCGGGCGGTCATGATGGCTCCGGGCCGGAAAGAGTCCGCAATGTTAGTGAGACAAGTCAGGCTTGTCAACGTACACTAACCAGCTTTTGGGACTGGGAAAAATTTGATCGTGGCAAGACGTAAGAAGGCGAAATCCCCCAGGGATTCTGACCCACATCGCCAGCGCGAAGCGAAGAAGTACGCTAATCCCATTCCGAGCCGGGAGTTCATCCTGGAAACCCTTTCGGAGATCGGTGCCCCCCTCACCTTCGAGGAGGTCGCCGAGCGCCTCGACATCGAGGATGATCAGGATGTCGTCGCCCTGCAGCGCCGTCTCGGTGCCATGGTGCGCGACGGGCAACTGGTGCGAAATCGCCGGGACGCCTTCTGTCTGGTCAACAAGCGCGACCTGATCGTCGGGCGGGTGATCGGACATCCGGACGGCTTCGGCTTCGTCAAGCCAGACAATGGTGGCGACGATGTCTTCCTCTATCCGCGTCAGATGCGCGGGCTCTTTCACAATGACCGAGTGGTCGTGCGCATCACGGGCCGAGATGGCCGCGGACGTCTCGAGGGCTCGGTGGTGGAGGTGCTGGAGCGCAACACCCGCCGAGTCGTCGGACGCTTCTACCAGGAGGGCGGCGTAGGCTTCGTGGTCCCGGACAACAAGCGCCTGGCGCACGACATCATCGTACCCAGTGATCGAATCGCCGGCGCGCAGCAGGGCCAGATCGTCGCCGCCGAGATCACGGATCAGCCCACCAAGCGCACGCTGCCCATCGGAAAGATCCTGGAGGTGCTCGGGGATCACATGGCACCGGGCATGGAGACGGACATCGCCATCCAGACCCACGACTTGCCGGTGCTGTGGCCGGAGGAGGTGCAAGCCGAGACCGCCGAGCTGGGGGCCGAGGTTCCGGATGCAGCGAAAGAGGGAAGGACCGACCTGCGCCGGATCCCTCTGGTGACCATCGACGGTGCCGATGCCCGGGATTTCGACGACGCGGTCTACTGTGAGCGCAAGCCCAAGGGCTGGAAGCTCCTGGTCTGCATCGCCGATGTCTCCAGCTATGTGGCACCTGGTACCGCTCTCGACGCCGAGGGCCACAACCGGGGCAACTCGGTCTATTTCCCGGATCGGGTGATTCCCATGTTGCCGGAGGTCCTCTCTAACGGGCTCTGCTCCATCAATCCGAATGTCGATCGGTTGTGCATGGCCTGCGAGCTGTACGTAAGCCGTGAAGGACAGGTCACGCGGTCTCGTTTCTTCGAGGCGGTGATGCGCTCCCATGCCCGCCTCACCTATGATCAGGTCGCGACCATGATCGTTGACGGCGACACGGAGTTGTGCGAGCGCTTTGCCGAGCTATTGCCTCACCTGCACGAGCTCTACGCCCTGTACGAAGCCCTGCACGGGGCGCGGGTGCTGCGCGGTGCCATCGATTTCGACACGACGGAGACCTTCTTCGAGCTCGGTGCGCAGGGTCGTGTCCTCGCCATCCATCCCCTGGTGCGCAACGATGCCCACCGCATCATCGAAGAGTGCATGCTGGCAGCCAATGTCGCTGCCGCCAAGCTCTTCGAGCGCAAGAAGATGCCGGCCCTGTATCGCATCCACGAAGTGCCCACCGAGGAGAAGCTTACCGACCTGCGGAAGTTTCTCGGGGAGCTGGCTCTGCACTTGCCTGGAGGCGAAAAGCCTACGGCCAAGGATTACGCGAGCCTCCTCGACTCGGTGAAGGAGCGCCCGGATCGGCACCTGATCCAGACGGTCCTGCTGCGCTCGATGCAGCAAGCCATGTACAGTGCGGATAACCTCGGCCACTTCGGCCTTGCCTATCCCGCCTACACCCACTTTACGTCCCCGATCCGCCGTTACCCGGATCTGATCGTCCACCGGGCCATCAAGCACCTGCTGGGGGGTGGGACGGCGGCGGACTTCGACTATTCCAGGCCGGACCTGCAGGGCATCGGAGAGCATTGCTCCGGCACCGAGCGCCGAGCCGACGAGGCGACCCGGGACGCCGAGTCCTGGCTCAAGTGCGAGTACATGCAGGACAAGATCGGCGAGGAATTCGAGGGCACTATTACCAGCGTCAACTCCTTCGGTATCTTCGTGGAGCTCGACGCTATCTATGTGGATGGGCTGGTGCACATCACGGCGCTGGACAACGACTATTATCACTTCGACCCGGTCGGGCACAGGCTTACCGGCGAGCGTACCGGCAGGGTATACCGCCTGGGCGACCGGTTACTGGTCCAATTGTCAGCCGTCAACCTGGACGAGCGCAAGATCGATTTTCTTCTCGCCGGGCTGCAGGCGCAGACAGGGCGCAAGAAAAGAAAGCGCACGCCTTGATTGCTTCCAAAGAGGCGCTTGCGAATCTGACGAGCTGCGTGCCGGACAAGGGCCTCGGATGAAACAGGATCTGATCCCCATCGTTGGCATTCACGGTGCCCGGGCCGCGCTGAAGTACGGGAGGGAGGGCGTTGCCGAGCTCTGGCTGGAGTCGCGGCGCCGTGACCGCCGTTTGGCAGAGGTCGCGGAGCTCGCGCTCAAGGCCGGCATCGCGATTCGTCAGGCGACGCGAGCCGAGCTGGATGCCGCGGTCGAGGGTGCGAGTCACCAGGGGGTGCTCGCCTGGGCTCGCGTCCCGAGCTCTCGCAACGAGCAGGATCTGACTCGGATCCTCGACGAGGCGAAGGGGCCGCCCTTTCTACTGATTCTGGATAGCGTTCAGGATCCCCATAACCTGGGGGCCTGTCTACGCACGGCGGATGCCGCCGGGGCTCACGCCATTATTGCGCCTAGGGACAATGCAGTGGGCCTCACGCCGGTCGTCTGCAAGGTCGCCAGCGGAGCCGTTCAGACCCTTCCCTTCATTCAGGTCACGAACCTCGCGCGAACCATCGGATCCTTGAAGGCGCGAGGAATCTGGCTGATCGGCACGGCCGGTGAAGCAGAGTCGAGTCTGTTCGAGACTGATCTCGGAGGCCCGATCGCGTTGGTGATGGGGGGGGAAGGCAAGGGGCTGCGCAGACTCACCCGGGAGCACTGTGATCTGCTCGTGCATCTGCCTATGCTCGGGGCGGTGGAGAGCCTGAACGTTTCCGTTGCGGCAGGGATCTGCCTCTACGAGGCGTTGCGGCAGCGGGGGCGCTGACACAGCAGGTGCCGACCGGTCCTCCGTCGTTAGTCGGTTCCTGCGCTCTCGATACCCACGACCTCCACTCCCTGCGCATCCAGGGTCCAGCGCACGTCCAAGTCATAAAGGCGCATTCCGAACTCCTTGCGCTGAGGATAACGATCCATGTAGCCCGGGCGTGGATCCTGTTGCAGGACTTGGGTAATGAGTAGCACGAGCTGCCTGGAGTCGTCCGGATCCGTTTCGGCGATTCGCCCGAGGGCATCCCGGCTGAACCGCACAGGCCAGCTCTGCCCGGGAGCTTCGCTTGCGAACCCTGCTCGCGCGTCGGGGATTGCGTCTGCGTAGGGAACGTAAGGTTTTACGTCCAGCACCGGTGTCCCATCCAAGAGATCGGCGCCGCCCAGCTCCAGGTACAGTTTTCCAGCCCCGTGTCCTTGTCCCAGGTACTCCACAGCCGAGATGCCGATGGGGTTGGGACGAAAGGGGGAGCGGCTGGCGAAGACACCCACCTTATGCTGTCCGCCGAGCCGGGGAGGTCGAACCATCGGCTTCCAGCCGCCCGCGATGCAATCGTGAAAGACGAAGACGAGCCAGAGATGGGAGAAGCCATCGAGCCCGGCGAAGGCCTCGTTCCGGGAAAATTCGGGTAAGAGCTCCAGGCGCGAGCGTGCGGCCGGCACCAAGCGCGGCTGACGAGGTATCCCGAACCTGCTGGTAAAGCAGGAACGGAGGATACCGATTGGGTGGAAGTGAAGATCCAATGTCTCGATTCGAAGCTCGGAGCGCACACACTTCAGTCGCGTCGATTCCCGAAGCGTATGACCTTTTTCAGTGGCGACAGGTTGACTTCGTCCACCACGGTTCCGGGCGGAGCGTCGAGCATGGCGAGGATCAGGTCGGCAACGGCTTCCGCCACGATGGCGTTCTCGGGTGCCTCCCCGGGTCGGAAATTCAGGTCGTCGAAAAAGCCGGTCCGGACCATCCCGGGGTTGACGATACCGACGCGCACGCCGCTGGCGGCACACTCCTGGCGCAAGGATCTGGCCAGACCGCGCAAAGCCGACTTACAGGCAACGTAGACGGCGCCCTTGATCCCCCCCGACAAGGCGGACTCGGACCCCATGAAGATCAGGTCGCCGCCCTGACGGCGCTTGAGCAGTGGCAAAAAGGCACGTGCAACCAGAATGTGCTGGGTGAGATTGATGTCCAGGGATTCGCGCACTTGGCGCGGGGACAGTTGTTCGAGGTGACCGAATCGTCCGGCACCGGCGTTCGATACGACTGCTTCCAGGTCCGGGTGGTTGCGCGCGATCGCGGCGAGCAGGGGCGCCAGCCTGTCGAGGTCCGATAGATCGACCTCGATCGCCTCGAAGCCCGGACGTGGCAGTACCCACTGCGAGAAGTCGCGTCCGATGCCGACGACCCGGCTCCCAGCATCCAGCAGCTTGTGGCTCAGGGTCCGACCGATGCCCCGGCTGGCACCGGTGACCAGTACGAGACGTTGCCGGAGCCTTGCTCGGGATAGGGGCACGTGCAGGGAAAGGGGCCTGAGCAATCAGCGGATTACCAGGAGGGACAAGGGGATTCCTTTGCCGAGCGGTGTTGCCGACGGCGTGTGAAATACCGAGCACCGTACCGATTCCCGAGGGCGACTGAAGCACACCGACGGCATGCTCGCATCAGGTTCTCCGGTATGCCTTGCCGTGCTTGTCCGGACGGTCATCCTCCGAGCTTCTGTCTTCGTCTGTCTTGGCACGCTGGTCCTTATGCCGTCGGAATCGACTCGGATCCAGATTATGACGACCCAGGAGCTTGTAGAACTCGGTGCGGTTGCGCCCGGCCATCCTGGCTGCAGTGGTGATGTTGCCCTCGGTTGCGCGCAGCACCCCGATCAAGTAGCGGCGCTCGAAGGACTGCTTCGCCACGTCCAACCCCGGAATTTCCCCCGATCTTTCGCGCAGTGCCTGGGCGGCGAGCGTGACCGAGATGATCTCGGACGGGGAGAGGATGCTGCACTGCTCGACGAGGTTCTGTAGTTGGCGTACGTTGCCTGGAAAATCGGCGACGAGAAGGTGGCGAACTGCATCGGGGGCAAAGCGTTTCATAGGTCGCCCCGTGCGTTCCGCCAGTTGTCGCAGGAAGTGGTTTGCCAACAAGGGAATGTCTTCTCGCCGCTCGCGCAGGCTCGGCATGCGCAGGGGGACGACACTCAAGCGGTAGAACAGATCCTCGCGAAAATCGCCCTGCTCGACCAGATCCTCTAGATTGTGATGGGTGGCGGAGATGATGCGCACATCGACCGGGGTCATCGTGGTGGATCCGACTGGCCGAACCTTGAATTCCTGCAGAACCCGCAACAGTTTCGCCTGCAGCGACATGTGCATGTCGCCGATCTCGTCGAGGAAAAGCGTGCCTCTATTGGCAGCTTGAAAGAGGCCCGTATAGCGCGTTGTTGCACCGGTGAATGCCCCCTTCTCGTGGCCGAAGAGCTCGGATTCCAGCAACTCACCCGGCAGCGCGCTGCAGTTGACGGCGATGAAAGGCGATGCGGAGCGGGAACTGGCGGCGTGAATGGACTCGGCCAGGATTTCTTTACCGGTGCCGGTTTCGCCCGTTATGAGAACCGTAGTGTCTACCGTGGCAACGAGGTGCGCGCGCCCCAGGAGCTCAGCCATGGCTTGGCTGCGATGCACGATCTTCGCGCCGAAATCTCCATTATCCTCAGGGTGCCTGCCGGCCCGTGCCGTCAGGACCCGGCGCACCTCCTCAAGCAAGGCGTTGCGCTCAATGGGTTTGGTGAGGAAGGCGCTGGCGCCCAAGTGAGTTGCCCTGACCGCGTCGGGGATGCCGGCCTGCCCGCTCATGATGATGACGGGCATCACAGGATCGCAGGCATGAATCTCTCGCAACAGTCGGATACCATCGACCCGCCCCATGACCAAGTCCGTGAGGACCAAGTCAGGACGCCGCATCTCGATAGAGGCAAGGGCGCTCTCGCCGCTGTCGGCAGTCGTGACATCGTAGCCCGCCAGCTGCAACCAGCGCTCTATCTGTGCAAGTTGATCAGAATTGTCGTCGACGACCAGAAGGTGGGTACCGGTTGCCCGTCCGGCATCCGCTGGATCCTGCTCCGACCCTACAGAGTCGGAGCCGACGCCTGTTATCGGTAT
>CAYYHR010000059.1:0-10434 GCA_964471705.1 uncultured Chromatiaceae bacterium | reverse complement strand
GCCTGTTATCGGTATAACGCCAAAGCCCACGTCGTAGCCCCTCGCAAAAGGCATCTTGTTTTCGTACGAAAGAAATCCAGGAAGGAATCTAAATGCTTCGCCCGTCTCTGTAAACCGCTGGTTGGTGTTCTGCGCCTTGGATCACAATTTTATTTTCGATCGTATCTGTCTTCGCTAATGCATGCGTCGGATGGTGCGCGTCCGTCGGCAGATCGCCACTGCTTCTGGGAGCAGGGGCATTCGAGTATCATTCGGCGAGCTTTCCCCAGGCAAGGCAGGCGACCTCGATGCTCGTTTTGCGCGGCGCTCCCGCCCACTCGGAATTTCGCTTACGCAAGCTGGAGCAGATCCTGCTGGATGCGACTGCTCGGGCCTTGCAGGTCTCCACGCGATTCATGCACTTCCTGGATCTCGATGAGTCCCTGGAAGGCGAGGAGCAGCTGGTGCTCCGGAAGCTCCTGACCTATGGCCCGTGTCCGTCCGGCGATGAGCCCGACGGTGCGCTGGTGTTGGTGGTGCCTCGCCCGGGGACCATCTCGCCCTGGTCGTCGAAGGCGACCGATATCGCCCACAATTGCGGACTCGGCAAGGTGCGGCGTCTCGAGCGCGGAACCGCCTTCTATCTCTCCGGTGAATCCGGGGACGCCGAGCAGGGGTTGGCGAGGGCTGCGTCCGCGATCCTCCACGACCCCATGACGCAGCTACCCCTGTTCGACCTGGAGGACGCTCATCGGCTGTTCGAGCGGGCCGAGCCCATCCGGTATCGAAGCGTCGGCCTGCTGGCCGGAGGCCGGGATGCCCTGGTCGATGCGAACAGCCAGCTCGGTCTCGCGCTTTCCGCGGACGAGATCGACTACCTCCTGGAGAGCTTTCTCGGCTTGGGGCGAAACCCTACGGACGTGGAGCTCATGATGTTTGCCCAGGCGAATTCGGAGCACTGCCGGCACAAGATCTTCAATGCCGAGTGGATCATCGACGGTGAGCCCCGGCACCGGTCCCTTTTCGCGATGATCCGCAACACGACGGATTGCTCGCCGCAGGGGGTCCTTTCCGCCTACAGGGACAATGCGGCCGTTCTGGCGGGCCGGAGAGGCAGACGCTTCACCTCCTCGATCGAAGGCGACGTCTACGCCGAGCACTTTGAGGACATTCACCTGCTGATGAAGGTGGAGACCCACAACCACCCCACGGCGATCGCCCCGGATCCGGGCGCGGCGACGGGCGCCGGCGGAGAGATTCGCGACGAGGGCGCAACGGGGCGCGGGGCGAAGCCGAAGGCCGGACTCTGCGGATTTACCGTATCGAGCCTGCGTATCCCGGGACATGAGCTGCCCTGGGAGCAGGACCACGGCAGGCCGGGGCGTATCGTGTCGGCGCTGGACATCATGCTAGAGGGTCCCATCGGGGCAGCCGCCTTCAACAACGAGTTCGGGCGTCCCAATCTGTGCGGCTACTTCCGGACCTTCGAGCAGGAGGTGGCGGGTGCGGGCGGCACCGAGCTGCGGGGTTATCACAAGCCCATCATGCTCGCCGGAGGCGTCGGCAACATCCGCGCCGAGCATGTCGTCAAGGGCGGGTTTCCGCCCGGGACGCCGCTGGTCGTGCTGGGTGGGCCGGCGATGCTCATCGGGCTCGGGGGCGGCGCCGCCTCCAGCATGGCATCCGGCTCCTCTGCCGAAGATCTGGATTTCGCTTCTGTCCAACGGGCCAACCCAGAGATGCAGCGGCGCTGCCAGGAGGTCATAGACAGCTGCTGTGCCCGTGGTGAGGAGAGTCCGATCCTGTTCATCCACGATGTTGGGGCGGGTGGTCTCTCCAATGCCTTGCCGGAGCTGGTCAAGGACGGCGGGTGCGGCGGGCGGTTCGCGCTGAGGTCCATACCGAGCGCCGATTCCGGGATGTCGCCAATGGAGATCTGGTGCAACGAGTCCCAGGAACGCTATGTGCTGGCAGTGGCCGCAGAAAGGCTCACCGACTTTGCGGCCATCTGCGAGCGCGAGCGCTGTCCTTATGCCGTCGTCGGAGCGGCGACCGAGGAGGAGCGCCTACTGCTCGGCGATTCGCATTTCGGGGACGTTCCCATCGATATGCCCATGTCCCTGCTCTTCGGAAAGCCGCCGCGCATGCTGAGGGACATCCGGAAACCGGAGCTGCGGCGGCCGGCGCTGGACCTGTCGCAGGTGGTCCTGGAGGAGGCCGTCCGGCGCGTTCTGCGCCTGCCCACCGTCGCGGACAAGACCTTTTTGGTCACCATCGGCGATCGCAGCGTGACCGGCCTGGTCGCGCGCGACCAAATGGTGGGGCCCTGGCAGGTGCCGGTGGCGGACGTGGCCGTAACGCTCAGCGACTATTCAGGTGTGACCGGCGAGGCGATGGCCATGGGCGAGCGCCCGCCGATCGCGCTCATCGATCCCGCTGCCTCGGGACGCATGGCCGTAGGCGAGGCGATCACCAACCTGGCCGCGGCCGCAGTCGAGGCCATCTCCGACGTCAGACTCTCGGCGAATTGGATGGCCGCCGCGGGCCACCCAGGCGAGGATGCCGGGCTTTTCGAGACCGTCCAGGCGGTCGGTATGGAGCTGTGTCCCGCCTTGGGGATTGCGATTCCCGTGGGCAAGGACTCTCTGAGCATGAAGACCCAGTGGACGGATCCTGGTGGCCGGGCGCGGGAGATGACCGCGCCCCTGTCGCTGATCGTATCGGCCTTTGCGCCCGTGTGGGACGCGGGTCGTACGCTCACGCCCCAGCTGCGCTCGGATCTGGGGGATACGGACCTGATCCTCGTCGACCTCGGAGAAGGTCGCAACCGCCTCGGGGGCTCCTGCCTTGCCCAGGTCTACGGGCAGATCGGCAATGTAGCACCCGACCTCGATGCCCCCCAGCTGCTCAAAGGCTTCTTTGCCGCCGTGCAGGAGCTCAATCGGGAGGGATTGATCCTCGCCTACCACGATCGCTCGGACGGCGGGCTGTTCGTCACCCTGTGCGAGATGGCGTTCGCAGGGCGATGCGGCATCCTGGTCGATCTCGATCGGATCGGAGGTGACGGTTTAGCGAGCCTCTTCAGCGAAGAGCTGGGCGCCGTAATCCAGGTCCGGCACGGGGACACGGACCATGTGCTCGAGATGCTCGCGAACCGAGGTTTGGGCGCCTGCAGCCTGGTCATCGGCACCAGGCAGGAGTCGGGCCGCATCGTCTTCCGGCGCCGAGGTGTGGAAGTCTTCGCGGCGCCCAGGTCCGAGCTGCAGGGCCTCTGGTCCGAAACCAGCCTGCACATGCAGATCCTTAGGGACAATCCAGACTGCGCGCACGAGGAGCACGAGCGCATTGCCGATAGCTCGGACCCGGGTCTGAGCGCCCGCCTGACCTTCGGCCAGGAGGACGATGTAGCGGCACCCTACATAGCGAAGGGTGTGCGCCCGAGATTGGCGATCCTCAGGGAGCAGGGCGTGAACGGACAGACGGAGATGGCGGCGGCCTTCCATCAGGCCGGATTCGAGTGCGTGGACGTGCACATGTCCGACATCATTTCCGGGAGGACGGGTCTGGAGCCCTTTCATGGGCTCGCGGCTTGCGGAGGCTTTTCTTATGGCGACGTGCTGGGCGCCGGCGAGGGCTGGGCCAAGTCGATCCTCTTCAATGCCCGGGCACGGGATCAATTCCAGGCCTTTTTCGAGCGGACGGATACCTTCGGCATCGGCGTGTGCAACGGCTGTCAGATGCTCTCCAACCTGCGTGAGCTGATCCCGGACTCGGGCCATTGGCCACATTTCGTGCGGAACCGCTCGGAGCAGTTCGAGGCGAGGCTGGTCATGGTGGAGGTGACGGAGTCACCCTCGGTGCTCATGCAAGGCATGGTGGGCTCGCGGTTGCCGGTCGTTGTAGCCCATGGCGAGGGGAGGGCAGAGTTTCGTGACGGTGCAAATATGGTGAGTGCTGCCCCGCAGGTTGCCTTGCGCTATTTGGAGAACAGTGGCGAGGTTGCAGAGCATTACCCCGCAAATCCGAATGGATCACCCGGGGGCATCACGGGCTTGACTACGAGAGACGGGCGCGTGACCGTCATGATGCCCCATCCCGAGAGGCTGTTCCGCGCCCTGCAGTACTCCTGGTGTCCGGACCAGTGGACGAGGCATGGCCCTTGGATGCGGCTGTTCAGAAATGCGCGGGTATGGGTGGGTTGAGATCTCGTGAAAAAACCGTCCGCCTATTGCGACGGGCCCTAATTCAGACCAGGCGATGGCGCTGCTTCATGTCACGGTAGACGAGATCGGAGACGGACCGAATCGCATTGCCGCGCCGTTTGATCCAGGCACCGTAATTCTTGGCCCTCGTGGGACGCTCGATGATGCCCACGAAGGTGTAGGGGTATCGACTTCCACTGCGCCCCGGCGCATCGATGATGCCCATGTTTCCGCATAGGCACGCCGTCGAGCCGGTCTTGTCATAGATCTTCACCCCCCGCGGGATCGAGCTGACCCCATTGCGGATTCGGTCTCGGTTGGGGAGGGCCATCATGGCGCGCAGCTCCTGTGCATAGGGCAGGCGATCGTGCCAGAGGGCATAGAGGAAGCGGCTATAGTCGTGAGCGGACGCCTGGTTGCGATAGGTGCGGCCATTGGCGGGAATGCTCTCTACGATCCGTGTCTGACGGAATATCTGGGGCGCATTCTCCTTCAAGACCCGTTCGACGTCCCGTGCCCCGCGGTTGCCCTCGTGACTGCTGACGATCGAGATCATGCGATTGGTAGCCCGGTTACTACTGCGGCGGATCATGTGCTCCATGGTTTGCCGTACTTGGCTCGTATAGTGCATTTTCCCGCGTGAATCCGCGAGCTCGAAGAAGTAGGCCTGAGCCACGAAGGGCTTGATCATGCTGGCAGCCTGCCGCGGGATATCCTCGTTGATCGCGACCAGCTTCTGCTGTGAAGTGAAGTCGTAAACGGACCAGGAGGTCTTTTCTTCGGGGCGAATCAACCCCCGTGAGCGCATCTTGTCGACGAGGGCCACGACCTGCCTTTGCAGACCCGACTCCGTTCCACGCGCTAGAGCGAGGGATGGCACCGCCGGTAGCAATGCCGCGGCGGAGCAGGATGCCATCGCCATGAGAAAATCCCGCCGCCCGGAAAGAAAAGGGAGATCCTCCGAGGGAGGCACACTCATGCCTTCGTCATTCTTGCTCATGATCGATCTCACCTCTGTCCGTGCCCCTGGTTTGTGGACAAGGAAGCATCCGGCAGGAGGCGCAAGCGCAGGGCCGGAAGCCACGTCAGATGCTTTTTAGGATAAACCTCTATGCCCGATAGGGCAAGAGTTGAGCAGGTAAAATACCGTTGTTTGTCAGATGGATTGAAGATCTTTATGAGAAAGAAGAATCGATGTTTAGCGGAACGCGGCTCGCTTGTGCCGGGCCGGCGCCGGTGGAGACAAAGGGACGGAGGCTGATCCGCACGTCCCTGGTAGCGTGGGATGTCCACCGACCGGCGCTGCCGGAGTAAGGAAAGCTCAAGGGGGCTCGCCCAGTGGGGCGGCGATGCTGGAAGGCCTAACGTACGCTGCCGAAGGACTTGTCGACCGCACCCGCCGGTGGCTGCAGACCAGCCAAACGGCAACCCTGCGCGATCGGGCCGCCCGGGAAGGTTTCGTAGAGGTATTTGAGACCACCCCTGGCATGGAACCGCTCGTCCAGCGCGTCGCTGAGCTCGCGCATGTTGGGCTTGTCCCGTTCCGCAAAATACGCCTGCAGGACTCCGATCACCTCCCAATGATGGGGGCCCAGCTCGATCCCATCGGCTTTGGCGACAGCGGTGGCCGTTTCGCGAGACCAATCGGGGGGAGCATGCGGGAAGTCGGGGTCCGCCGTTACGGTGCCGGGATTCAAGATCTCGCTCATGGTTTCGCTCATCGGTTTGTCCTCCTGGTAGGTTTGGAGTGTTATCGGGTTAGCGCAGAAGAAGATAAACCATAGCCGCAGAAAGGATACCAATCAAGGCGGAGCTTGCGCAGAGCAAATAAATCCGGGCGTTGCTCATCACTCCGGCGCGTAGGGCCAATTTCCGCTCTCCCTGCTGGAGATGCGCTTGCAACAGCATCGGCAACCGATCCGCGAGCTGTTCGTCGGTCCTGGTCATGAGGTTGCCCGTCAGGGCTTTTACTCGATCGTCCATGTGCGGCCCGAGTAAGGTACGGATCTGTTCTTCGAGCCGATCCTCCGGCAGAGATTCGACTGCTCGGGGCGAGGCCGCTCCGGTGACGCCTGCAACCCCGGCTGCGGAGGTCCCGACATGTCCTAGGCGATCGAGAAGCTGCCCGAGCTTCTCCGGGGCCGCGGCCTTGGGCAGAACATCGAGTGCGCCCTTTCTCTTTGCCTGTGCGAGAAACTCCGGGTCTTCGCGGGACGTGTACATGATGACCGGAATATGAGCAGTGGCCGGCGACGCCTTGAGGATATCCAGCGCCTCGAACCCGCTCATACCGGGCATCTTGTAATCCATGAAGATGGCGTCCGGCGTAGATTCGCGGACGCGCTCCAAAGCGGTTTCCGCCGCATCGGAGGTTTCCACCTTCATGCCGTGCTGCTGAAGCTGGAGCCGCAATGTGTAACGCGCGGATTTCGAGTCGTCGACCAGGAGTATCTTTAGCGGATTCATTCTATTCCATGAGCTTGGCGGTCAGGGGATGAAGGAGCTCATATTTCCAAGGGGATGCGCAATCTGCCGCACATTCTCGCGCATGGTTGCAACACCTCCGGTCATCAGATAGACCCGCTGGTCGATGATCCCCATTCCGTCGCCGACCAGACCCATGTTCTTCTCGATACCGGTCATGTCCTTTGTCAAGGAGTCCATGCTCTCACGAATCCGGGGCATTGTTTCCGACAGCTCCGCCATATTCACACGAATCGGCTCCATGTTGTCGATGGAACGGTCGATAGCCGCCATCCGTTTGGTGACGACGCTCATGTCGTCGTCGACGCTTCGCAGGTGTCCGTACATGGAGTCCATATTGGTCACGATGCCGTTCAGGTCCACGTACAGGACGCGAACATAGTAGACGTTGAAGATCGCGAGGATCACCAGAAGCAGGGATATGACGATCGTCACCGCATCGGTGATGCGAAAGTGGCGGTAGCGCTCGTCCAGATGCAGCTGGGTTTCGCGCCCGAGCCGTCCAATGACCTGGACGATGGCGCGTCTGGGGTCTTCGTTCATGGTCGGTATTCCACTGGCCGGATTTCTCAGGGGAACGGAAAGATCTTGTTCATGGAGCGGGCTGGCTTGGCCATCTGGAACATCTCACCGGACATCGACTGGACCTCGTTGTTCATGATGTCCATGTTTACCGAGATGTTTCCCACATTGTTGCGCACCTTGGCCACATGGAGGTCGATGCCGGCGAGGGTCCGGCGCATGAGGGACATGTCGGCATCGACTCCCTTCATTTCCTCGTCCATGACGCCTGTCATCTGCTTGATGTCTTCGAGGAGTGCAACCCGCTTCTCCATGTTGACCATGTGCCCGCGCACCTCGTGCATCTGCTGGGCCACGGACGAGAAATGGAGGTTCATGTCGTGTACCACCGCGGAGATCCGGGTGATCTGGGCGCTCAGCGTGAGAAGCAGGACGAGGATGGAAATGGCGATCACGCCGAGGATGATGATGCCCGCCTGAATACTGTAGTTGAGGCGGTCGCCGAGCTTGTTCTTGATATCGATCTCACTGAGGATGATTCCTTCGAAGGAGCTCAGCGCGCGCAGGTACTGCTGCTGGAGAACAGCGTCCTCCTCTTTGGTCAATCGCTCGTACGACATTTGCCTGTTCTTTTCACGGAGGATTCGGTGGCGTCGATCTCGATCCGGCGCTTGAATGCAGAATGATACCTCCTTTGGGGCCAGTGCGTGCCGGCAAGGCCGGGCGCCTTCTCTTTCTCATACACCATCTGGTTTCGGGTCCCCGCAGTCAGAGGCTGCGTGCGCTCTCGATGGCCTCCAGGACGCCGTCCCAGAAGCGAATTCGCGCACAGATGGCCTCCTCGGCGGCTGCTTCGGCCTCCTCGATCTTCTCCGGAGCATCCTCGCACAGGGTCTCCAGCAACCGTAGCGAGAGTGGGCCGTGGAAATTTTCGTCGAGCCCGACGTGGCGCTCGAGATAGTAGTGGAGCCCGGGGGCTTGTGCCTCGCTCGTGCGCATCTCCTGCAGGAAGCGTCGAAACATCTCCGGGATCACACGCTCCCGACCCAGGGCAAGGGCTGCCGCGACCTCGTGGGGTTTGTCCTCGCGAATGAGACCGAAGGTCGTCTCCGAGAAATCGCGGGCGGGCAGCGGCACCAGGTCCGAGCGGAGGGCCCGGTCGATGCCCTGCGTGTGCACCAGGTCCAGGAACTCCCAGGGCATTCGCGCGTCGGCCCCGATCTCGTCCATGGCGTGGCAATAGGACTCGAAATGGCTGCTATACAGGGGCTTGCCGTCTGTGCCGGGTACTGTGTCCGATTCCTCTTCGAGCACCAATTGATTGATGAAGTAACGCAGCTCCGCGTCCCCGCGGGGCATCCAGGGAATCTCGACGGGTGCGATCCGTTGCTGAAGATACTTGACCAGCGACATGAAATCCCAGACCGAAAAGACATGGTGGGTCATGAAGATCCGCAGGTCGGCGAGGGTCCGCAGGGATCGGTAGATGGGGTGGTTGGCGAGCTCCTCCTGGAGAGGGAGTATGTGTCCCATATCGAGCCTGGCCATGGATGCTTATCCTCCGAGTCGAGAGCTCGGCAAATCACGGATCTGCCCAATGCGCTCGCCCATGCGGACCTTGTCACCGGTCCGGAGCCCCGGGCTCCAGGTGCTCTGGTCCGGTCCGATGAGCAGGATGACCGTTGAGCCCATGTTGAAGCGCCCCATCTCCGCGCCCTTTTCGAGATGGATGGCTTCATCGACTTCATAAGTCCGGTCGGGCCTGATGCGAGGGGTCGGTGTCACTTGGCCCGCCCAAACCGTCTCCATGCTGCCGACGAAGATGGCACCGACCAGGATCAGGGCGAAGGGTCCGGGCTCGCCATCGAACAGGCACAGCACCCGCTCGTTGCGGGTGAAGAGCCGCGGCACCTGGGCCGCGGTAACCGGATTGACGGCGAAGAGCCGGCCGGGCACATGCTGCATCTGCCTCAGGGTCCCGGCGAGGGGCATATGCACCCGGTGGTAGTCCCGGGGGGAGAGGTAGATGGTGGCGAACTGCCCTCCCGCGAGCCGCTCGGCCCAAGCCCGATTCCCACCCAGCAGCTCGAGGAGAGAATAGTCCTGGCCCTTCGCCTGGAAGATGCGGTCCCCGGCGATGGTGCCGAGCTGGCTGAGCACGCCGTCGGCGGGGCATGCCACCGCATCCTCCCGAACGGCCAGGGGGCGGGCGCCCGTTCGCAGCGGGCGGGTGAAGAATTGGTTGAATGTCGCATAAGCGCCGGGATCGCTCTCCCGGGCTTCCGTCATATCGACTCGGTAGAGGCGGAGAAAGGCTCGGATGAGCAGGGCCTTGAGGGGTCGCCAGCGGACCCGCGTCGCGCGAAACATGAGGGCCGAGAGCAGGTGTTGGGGCAAGAGGTACTGCAGGCCCACGTACAGGCGGTGATACCAGCGCGGATTGCTGTCAGTCATGGGGCGGGTAGAGAACCTCGGCGTTGGCGGCGATGGTGATCAGATCCGAGGCGATGGAGGCGGGTGCCTGGGCTCCGGTAAAGAGGGCCAGTAGTCGAGCGGAGGGTCCGATCAAGTAGAAAGGCTCCTCGCCGGCGGTTGTTTCGGTCGTCTCATTTGGGGGTGCTCCCAGGGTTGTGCGCAATTCTTGCAGCTTGCCGGGCGGGGCGATCAGGATCTCGAGGGTCGGGGACATGCCTGCGACCTTCTCGTTCGGGGCCGGGTCCTGTTGCTGCGATACGAGCGCGAGCCGGAGGAGGTTCCGGAGGTCGGGGTGGTCTGCCAGGAGGTTGCGCACCTCGACCAGCCGCGTTATTGCGAGATGGCCGGACGCTGTCCCCGGGTCGTCGAAGGACAGCAGGGTCCAGTGTCCATCGAAGCCCTCGGTCGTGAAGGGCTGGCCGGACGCTTCCCGAAGGTCGAGATCGGGAAGCGCGATTGGGGGACGGACCAGGACGGCCGCGACGGTAGGGAGCAGCGTATGGTCGTGCTTGTACTGGTTGCCCCAGTAATAGCCGATCAGAAAAAGACCGACTGCCGCGCCCGCCATGATCAGCCGGATCGGGGGTCTGCCGCGGGCACTGTGGACCGGCATTGTCAGGCGCCGCGACACCAGTCGGGGATCCAATGTCCGAGATTGCCTGGGGATGGAATCATCATGAGGTGTCCGCGCTCTACAGCATGCCCGGAGGAAATTCGTAACGAGCCAGAATACCCCTCATGCCTCGCGGTTGCCACTTGGCGCTTGCCGACC
>CAYYHR010000058.1:0-17510 GCA_964471705.1 uncultured Chromatiaceae bacterium | reverse complement strand
ATCGCAAGGCCGAATGCGAAGGACATGGCGATGAACATGGGCGCTAGGACAGCCGTGTCATAGGCCTCGCGCGATACGAGAAAGCCGAAGATGGACCCGGTGCCCATGGTGAGCATCAGGCGCCAAACGAACGCGAAGACGCCTACCGGTTTGGTGTAGGGATTCCCCTTGCGTTCCGCCATGGTCCATAGATAGGCGATAACCAGGACCATGAAGCCGGTGTAGAGGAAGATATTCCAGGCGAAAATCGACCGGAAGTTGTAAGTGGTCATGGCGACCACCAGGCGATCGGGGCGACCCAGATCCAGCACCAGCACCGTCAATCCGCCGGCCAGCAATGCCACCGCCAATAGTCCCGAGAGACGCGCCAACGGCTTGTACGGCACCTTTCCAAAGACACTGCCGATGGAGGCTACATTCAGGGCACCCGACGCAGATACGATGAGGAATACGGCGAAGACGTGGGGCGTTCCCCAGACGACCTGATTGGTCATACCGGTCACCCAATGGCCCTCGTGCTCCATGTAGGCAAATGCCAGTCCGCCCAGGGCGATAACCGCGGCAAGGATAGCGAGCAGTCCCCAGTAGCGCTGAGGAGCGAGTCTCCACTCCCGATAGACGATTCTCTTCATGACAGCATCCAGAAGCATTAAACGCCGGTGTAGCGCACGCCCGTGTTGAGATCGAGATCCTCGCGGATCTCCCGGGTCGAAACAGCCGCGAGGGCCTTTCTCAAGGGACCGTTCGGATCTTTCAGGTCGCCGAACAGAATCGCGTCATGCCCCTCGGCCGCACAAGCATCGGCACAGGCTGTGGAAGTCCCTCCATTGTCACGGCGTTGCACACACAGGGTGCAGCTCTCCACGCAACCCTTGCCCCTGGGGACGCTCGTAAGCTTGACCTCGACGGCCTCGTGGATGAAGGACCGTGCCTTGTAGGGACAGGCCATCATGCAATACCGGCAGCCGATGCAAATATGCCTGTCCACGAGAACGATGCCGTCCGCCCGCTTGAAGGACGCACCCGTGGGGCATACGTCCACGCATGGAGGGTAATGGCAATGCTGACACATCAGGGGCATCCTGCTCCGGCGACCGCTCAGATTATCCTGGACCTCAACCATGCGAATCCACTTGGCGACCTGTTGATCCCACTTGGACTGGCTCTCTCCCTCGGGTTTCCTCTGGAGATTGAGGCCGTTCTCCAGATCGCAGGCCGTAACGCAGGCATCGCAACCGTCCGCGCACTTGTTGCTGTCGATCAACATGCCCCAACGGACATCGTCGGTAACCGCTTCGGACCGAGGCGCAGCGTTAGCCAACCGGTGCAGTACGAGTCCCGGCGCCAGGGTGACGGCAGCCATACCCGCTACGGTGCCGAGGAACCCACGGCGCCCGACATCGACCTCTTCTTTGCGCTCGCTCATAGTCAGTCACCCACCCCTTGACTGTCTTTCGAATGGACGTGCGCCACATCCGCACCAGGTGTCGGCGCAACGGTTACCTTGCCTTTAGCCCAGCCCGGATTCCCCCCGGTGCTCTCTCCCGCAACCTCTTCCACCGCTTCTGCGTCCGTATGCGCCGGAACCGTTGCATGGCAACCGAAGCAGGTGAGCTCGACTGCCATGAGCTCGTGGCAGCTCTCACAAAACTGCCCTTCCGCATTCACGGGCACCGGTCGTTGTTCCCCATCGTACTTGACGTGGCAGGCAACGCATCCCGAGAGGCTGTCCTTAGTGGCACGGATTCCCTCATGCACGGTCACATGCCGCTGATGCAGGATGAGCTCCATGTGATTGCGGCGCATGAAGGGTGTAGGCGCCACGCAGCTCTCGAGATGCGCGGCTTTCGATCCGGGGACTACGTAACCTCCCTCGCCCGAGCCGGCCAATGCCGGCTGGGCAATGAACGCCCCCGCCAAGAGGATTGCAAAGAGGCTGGCTCCTATGAAGGCTCTGGCCATCATTTCGTCCCGATTGAGTTACTCGCCGAGGCCCATCTTGATGTAGCCGGTGGGGCAGACGTCGGAGCAGATGTGACAACCGATACACTTGGCATAGTCGGTGGCCACATAGCGGCCGGTCGTGCTCTCGTCCTTCTTCACCCGGTAGACGGCGTCCTGCGGGCAGAAGATGACGCAATTGTCGCACTCGAAGCACATGCCGCAGCTCATGCACCGCTTCGCCTCGTCGATGGTCTCGGCCTCCGACAAGCCGATCAGACGCTCATGGAAATGGCCGAGCACTTCCTCTGCGGTCGGCACGTCCTCCCTGCGCTTGTTACGGGCATGGAACTTGAAGTGGCCGAGAAACAGCTCATCATGAGGGATGACCTCCGCACCGGAGCGGTCCTCGTAATTGTGGATGGCCCAGTTGCCTTCGTCCGTGCCGCGCATGTCGCCGCGCTCTTCGACATCGAACTTCTCGGGGGCCAGGTGCGCCTCTTGCATCTTCGCGAGCAGGTTGAAATGGTGCACGTCGACCTTGGGACGGCGGGCGTGCGGTGCCTGCATCACGTACTCGTTGATGGACTGGGCCGCGATCCAAGCCTGACCGATGGCCGTAGTCAAGAGGTGCGGACGGATGATGTCGCCGGCCACGAAGTGACCCGGGCGATCCGGGACCTGGTAGAACTTGTCCGCGTTGATCAAGCCGCGCCCATTATCGAAATCCTCCAGGCCCGTGAGATCCCCCCCTTGACCGATGGCCGCGACGATCAGGTCCGCCGGCAAGATGCGCTCGGTGCCCTCGGTGGGTATGGGCTTCATGCCGTCCATGGTGCAGTCGCAGACCTTGAGTCCGGTGGCACGGCCATCCGCCCCCTTGATCAGCTCCAGCGGCATCACAGCGTCGAGGACGGTAACGCCCTCGGTCAGGGCATCATGTACCTCATGCTCGGCGGCCATCATGTCGGCACGCTTGAACAGGGATGTCAGCGTAACCTCCGCACCCTGGGCCGCCGCCGTTACCGCCGTGTCATGGGCAACGTAGCCATCATGGATGACCGACTCCGGTCGATCTCCGGGGTTGGTGTGCTCGATGTGTCCGAGGCGCCGGGCAACCGAGACCACGTCGATGGAGGTATCTCCACCGCCGATGCAGACCACCTTGTCCGCGGTTACCTTCATGCGACCCTCGTTGAAGGCCTTGAGGAACGCGACGCCGGAAACGCAGTTCGGGGTCCCTTCCCAGCCGGGCACGGGCAGACCGCGACCACTTTGGCAGCCCAATGCCCAAAGAACGGCGTCATAGTCCTTGTCGAGCTCCTCGACCGAAATATCCTTCCCGACCCTGGTATTCATGCGAGTCTCGACGCCCATATCGAGGATGCGGCAGATCTCGGCATCCAGCTCCTCGCGCGGAACCCGGTAGCCGGGAATCCCGTACCGGAACATCCCGCCGAGCCCCTCGTTGGCTTCGAAAATGGTACAGGCGTGCCCCATACGGCGCAGCTGGTAGGCGGCGGCAAGCCCTGCCGGACCACCGCCCACGACGGCGACCTTCTTGCCGGTGTCGACGCCTGCCTCGAACTTGTAGCCCTCGGCGATGGCGTTATCTCCGATGAACTGCTCGACCGAGTTGATGCCGACGAAGTCTTCGAGCTCGTTGCGATTGCACCCATCCTGGCAAGGGGCGGGGCAAACCCGACCCATCATCGACGGGAAGGGGTTGGCGTCCGTGGCGCGGCGAAAGGCGTACTCCTTCCAGTCCATACCCTCAGGAGGCAGCTCCTGCTGACGGGCGATGGCCAGCCAACCACGGATGTCCTCACCTGACGGACAGCTGCCCTGGCAGGGCGGGGTCTTGTGCACATAGGTAGGACACTTGTGGGAGGTGTCCTGGACGAAGATTTGCTCCGCCAGGTTACTCCACACGTGATCGCCGTCCTCGTACCGGCGCCAGGAAAGCTCGGTCTTCATTTCGTCGCTGGTAGTCGCCATCGATCGTTCTCCTAACCCGTGAAACCCTAATGTTGTATGAAATCTGTGTGCCGCTACCCTATCGGGATGAGGCAAGCACTGCCGGACCCTGTCTCGTCTGACTCAAGCCGCCTCCCCTGCCTCATCCTCATCCGTCTCCTGCCCCGTGAGGATGATTGCATTCGACACCAGTTGGTGCACGCTGACGATCTGATCCATCTCCATCCCGTAGTAAGGGAGGATCTTGGAGAATTGGCTCTTGCAGATGGCACAGATCGCAGCCATATGCGTAACCCCCTTCTCCAGCATGACGTTGTTCAGCGCTTCGACGCGGGGCTTGGCGCCCTTGACCCGGATCTCCATGAGGTCGTCGGTGAGCAACCCTCCGCCACCGCCGCAACAGAAGGTGCGCTCGCGGATGGTCTCCTCGTCCATGTCGTAGAAGTGGTTGCAGACCGCCTTGATTACCGCCCGCGGGATCTCGAACTGGCCGCCCGGACGGTCGCCCATGCGCGTGGCGCGTGCCACGTTGCAGGAATCGTGGAAGGTCAGCACCTTGTCGTCGTTCTGGGACTTGTCCAATCTGAGCCTTCCTTCCTGGATGGCGTTATAGGTGAACTCCAGAATGTGCTGAGGCACCGGATAGCGTGGATCGAGAAAGTCCCACGGACCGGCAAGGGTATTGAGAAAGGCATAGGCCACCCGCCAGGCATGGCCGCACTCCCCGAATACGATACGTTTTACCCCGAGGTCGATTGCGGCCTTGCGGATACGCAGAGAAATCCGTCGCATGTTCTCGTAAGAGCCGATGAACATGCCGAAGTTTGCTGCCTCGGACGCGTAGGAGCTCAGGGTCCAGGACACGCCGAGCTCATGAAAGACCTTGCCGTAACCGATGAGGCCGTCCACGTGCGGCTCGGCGAAGAAATCCGCCGAGGGGGTGACGAGCAGGATCTCGGCCCCTTCCTGATCCAAGGGATACTTGACCTCGACACCCGTTTCGTCGAGCACGTCCTCCTCGAGGCCCTCGAGGGTATCCTCCAATGCCGGCCCCGGCAGACCCAGGTTGTTGCCGATCTTGTAGACCTTCGCGATGATCTCGTTGCAGTATTTTTGGCCCACCCCGATGCTGTCCATGATCTCCCGTGCGGCCATGGAGATCTCGGCCGTGTCGATGCCGTAGGGGCAGAAGACGGAGCAACGCCGGCATTGAGAGCACTGATGAAAATAGCTGTACCAGTCGTCCAGCACCTCGCGGGTGAAGTCCGACGCCCCGACCAGCTTGGGAAACCACTTTCCGGAGATCGTGAAATAGCGCCGATAGACCTTGCGCATCAGGTCCTGGCGCCCCACCGGCATATTCTTGGGATCCTTGGTGCCCAAGTAATAGTGGCACTTGTCCGTGCAGGAGCCGCACTTCACACAGGAATCCAGGTACACGCGAAGAGACCGGTACTTGCCGAGCAGCTCACCCATCTTCCCGATGGCCTTCTCCTGCCAGTCCTCGGACAGCTCCCCCGGAAAGCCGAGGGGCTCCTGAAACTCCGGCTTGGACACGAAGGGGCTGCTGTGGGCCGTCGCGCCCGGCTCGATCGCCGGGATCTCCGCGTACTGCTGGAGCTCCGGTACTGAAAAGTTTGCCTTTGCCATTTGCTTGCCTCTCTGGGTCCCGCCTTGGCGGCACCCGCTGTGCGGCTATTGCTCCAGACTCTTCGCCCAATTCGCCAGATGCCGTTTCTCCCGCGGGTTGTCGACTTGGTTCCTGGAGGGACTGAAGAACAACCCGGGGCCGTGCAATAGCTTGCTGAACGGAAAGACGATCATGAGCACGACCACCAGCAGCAGGTGCAGGAATAACAGCGGATCTGCCGGCAACGGGGAGAAATCGAAGGTCATCAGTCCCCGGAAGAACATCTTTACCGAGACCACGTCCACATGGACGACGAATTTCATCATGAGTCCGCTGAGACCGATGAGGACCAGCAGCGCCAGGATCAGGTGGTCCGATGGCCCGGTGATGTAGCGCACCCGGTCGACGAGGAAACGACGCACCCACAGACCGGCGAGCCCGACGACCATGGCGATGCCGCCATAGATACCGAACGGTTGGGCGAGCTGAATCGGCAGCCACACCGGGTCGATGAAGTACCGCAGGTGGCGCAGGGTGACTAAAAAGAGGCCGAAGTGGAAGATCCAGCCGAAGATCCAGATCCACTTGTTGCCCTTGAACAGGCTCTCGAAGAACACGACCTCTCGGAACAGGCGCAAGGCGACGCCCGTCTCCGTGGTCGGTGCCGGCGTCGTCGGGATCTTCAGGGGCGCGGGCGTTCGCGCATACTGCACGATCTTTCGGATCAGGCCCGCCAGCAGCACTGCGGTGGCGGTGTAGAAGAGGATGGCGTATAGGACCGTCACAAACGACATGTTCCCGCTACCTTGGAGTAGATCCGTCGAAGTGTCGGGGGGACAGGGAGGCCCCCCGAACAGTCAGCAACGCAGCGAGCACACCCGGCGTCGGGGCTCTCTCTGCGCGGAACCGGGTGCATTCGCACCCCCGCTTCCTCGATCCCCCGACGAGCTCGGCCGCCCAGGGGACTCCGGTACTGCCCTGTACCGGTGCAACAGCACTCAAACGCAGCCCGTCGGCTTCGGCAGACCGGCGTAGCGGCAGGCTTGCTTCGCGGGGCCATAGGGGAACAGACCGTACAGGTACTTGCTGTTGCCCTTGTCCTTGCCCATCTTCTTGCCGACTGCTTTGGTCAGCACGCGCACAGCGGGGGCGATCTGATACTCCTCGTAATACTCGCGCAGGAAGTTGATGATGCCCCAATGCTCGTCGGTGAGCTCCAGGTCGTCTTCCTTGGACATCACCTCCGCGACACCGGGCTCCCACTCCTGGATGTTGGTGAGATAACCCTCTTCGTCGGTCTCGTAGACTTTACCGTTGACGTCGATACCCATGATGACTCTCCCATTCGATTGAATGTTTGACAGATTGACAGATTGATGACTACAGCCAGGCTTGAACCTTGTCGTTTTCCGCGGCCAGATCCACGAAACCCGCATAATCCACGACTTTGACGCCCTCGATCACCCGGTCTTCGGTGAAACCGCGGGCATTGAGATCGGGGCCGAGGACATATATCGACTGCTTGTCCAGTGCAGTCTTCAGCTGCGCATCGAAGCTCGTGCCCTTCAGGGCCGCATAAATGCCGTCCTCGAGCAGCAGAAGGGGATCGCCACTGTTGGCGAGCTTCAGGCAGGACTCCAGAGAATTGCGCTCGAACGGCGATTTGTTGACTGTGTGCAGGATGCTCATAGTACCCCTCCTTAGAAGCTGAAGATCACGTCGGATTCTTCCATGAGCTCGGAGACGCGGGCGGCATCCACCACCTCCACGATGTTCTCGATCTCCTCCTCTGTCTCCCAATCCTCCCAGGCGATCGCCACCAAGTCGTCTTGGGTCAAGCCACGCGCCGCCAGGGATTCCTTGTCCACATAGATGCTCTTCACCTCGTAATCACCAAGGGTGCGGTACGTCGGTGAAAAGTTCTTCATGCCGGTGCTGGTCGTATCCTGGCCCTTCGTGAGCTGGTAGACACCATCGTCGAGGAACATCAGCCTGACATCCTGATCGAACGCAGCACCGATCAGCACGACCTCCAGGGATTCCCAGGCGTAGATGGTTCCGTAAGGGGCCTTGCGATTCAGGTACAGGAATTTCTTGATCGTTTCGGACATGCCGCGCCCCCTCAGTCACCGAACACGACGAGCCGGTCCGACTGAATGGCCGCCTCGATCAGCTGCCCCAGTCCCGAGATTCGGAATCTGGGATGAATATTGGTGGCATCCTTACCGTTGCGCTTGGCCTCGCCCTCATCGACGATACCACGCCGTTGCGCGGCCGCTACGCAGACCACCAGCTCGGTCTGCACGACCTCGTTGCCGTCGTCGTCTTTCGTGAGCGACTCGATCTTGTACTCTTCGGCAAGCTCGGCCCACCGGTTCACGATATTGCGGTCGTCCTGGGGCGGCGTCGTCAGACGCGTGCCGTTGTTCACGCCGTCGTGATAGAAGAAGACACGAAAGATCTCGTGCCCCTTCTCGAGCGCAGCCTTGGCAAACATGTAGGCGGAGTCGGACGCCTGGTGTTGGTACGGCCCTTCGTTGACCTGTATAGCAAACTTCATGGCAACCTCGAAATGCTGTGCCCCTTTTCCCAGCCCGCTCCCTTTTGGGAGAGGGCCTACCGGGTGTCTCGGGGCGTCTCGCCGTACCGCCCGCTCAGAAGCGAATGTAGTTGGACGAGTTGAAGCTGGCACGGGCGCCGCGCCAGGTATCGATGTGATACTTGGTGAAGGGCAGCTCCACCTCCTCGAAGAACCGAGGCCAGCCGATGCGCTCGATCCACTCATTGACGCGCTCCCAGTCTCGGGCGCCTTCTTTGTAGGCCTTGAGGATGCGCTTGACGATTGCGGTGGCCTCGGGCCAGCGCGGCGGGTTGTTGGGGATACCGGCGGCGACCAGCTTCTGAAAGGTCGGCTTGCCGCGGGCATTGGAGTGGTTGCCGCCCACCCAGATGGCCAGCTTGGAATGCTCGGCATCGTTGATCTGCATGGGCGGACAGGGCGGGAAACAGGCACCGCAGCAGATGCACTTGCGCTCGTCGACTTCCAGGGATGGTTTGCCGTTTACCATGGCGGGCCGGATAGCCGCGACCGGGCAACGCGCAACTACAGAAGGACGCTCGCAGACATTGGCTACCAGATCGTGGTTGATCTTCGGCGGCTTGGTGTGCTGGACGTTGATCGCGATATCGCCCTGCCCGCCGCAGTTGATCTGGCAGCAGGAGGTGGTGATGTGCACCCGGTTTGGCATGTTGGCGTTTTTGAACTCATCGATGAGCTCGTCCATCATGGACTTCACCACGCCCGAAGCGTCGGTGCCCGGGATGTCGCAGTGCAGCCAGCCCTGGGTATGGGAAATCATGGCCACGGAATTCTGGGTACCGCCGACGATGAAGCCCGCGTCCTCGACCGCCTTGATCAGAGGCTCCACCTTGGAGGCGTCATCGACCATGTACTCCAGGTTCGAGCGCAGGGTGAAATGCACGAAGCCGTCGGCGTACTGATCGCCGATGTCGCACAACTTGCGCAGGGTGAAGACGTCCAGGATACGCTGGGTACCAACCTTGACGGTCCAGATCTCGTCGCCGCTGTAGGCCACGTGGCGCAGGACACCCGGACGCGGGTGCTCGTGATATTTCCACAGACCGAAGTTCTTACGCATCACGGGATGCAGGTACTGCCAGGGATCTGGACACCCAGATTCGATCGGCTCGCGCATTTCTGCCATCGCCAGTCCTCCAAAATCAAACGAAAAAAGTCAGTTGGAATCTCAATCAACGCGTGGCGCGGGGGGCTCACCCCCGCGCCAGCTGAATAGTCGCTCAGCTACCGGCCTCGGCCTGCCGCTCGAACCACTCCTCAGCCGCCTCATCCCAGCCGTCCAGGCGGATATAGGAGCTTTGACGCGGGTGGCTGAGCATGTTGGGATCCGGCTCGATGCCGATGCCGTCGAGGAAATTGGCCAGACCGATGCGCTCGATCATCTCGCCGCAGCGCTCGTGCTCCAGACCGTTCTCGGCCCAGAAGTCGATGATCTCCTCGGCCATCTCAACCATGGACTCGTAGTCCTCCTCGGTCTCGAGCTTCTTGAAGGGGACGATCACGGTACCCATCAGGTCGCCGATCTTCAGGGTGCGCTTGCCGCCGATCAGGATCGTGACGCCCTTGTCGTCGCCGGGGTGCAGGGCCTTGGGCATGACGTTCAGACAGTGCATGCAGCGCACGCAGTCACGGTTATTGACGGCCAGGGTATCGTCGTCGTTCAGGGACAGGGCGTTGGTTGGGCAGCGAGTGACGACGTTGTCGATGATGTACTGGCGGCCCTTGCTCTGGACGTAGCTCTTGACCTCTTCCTGGTCCACCTTCATGTCATCGCGCCAAGTTCCTAACACTGCGAAATCCGAGCGTTCGATGGCGTTCTGACAGTCGTTCCCGCAGCCGGAGACCTTGAACTTGAACTTGTACGGAAGGGCCGGGCGGTGCACGTCGTCCGTGAAGTTGTTCACCAGCAGGCGATGGGCCTTGAGCTCGTTGGTGCAGGACATCTCGCAACGGGCCGCGCCTACGCAGGACATGGCGGTGCGTACGCAGGGGCCGGCACCGCCGAGGTCCCAACCATAGTCGTTGATCTCGTCGAAGAAATGCTGGACGTTTTCGGTGTCGGAGCCAATGAACATAATGTTGCCGGTCTGACCGTGGAAGGTCACCAGCCCCGAGCCGAATTTCTCCCAGCTGTCCGCCAGTTGGCGAAGCATAGAGGTGGAGTAGTGGTTACCGGCGGGCGGCTGCACCCGCAGGGTATGGAACTCCTTCGACTCGGGAAAGGCGGTGCCGACCTCCGAGAAACGGGGGATGATGCCGCCTCCGTAACCGTAGACGGACACGGTACCGCCCTTCCAGTAGCCCTTGCGGGTCTCATATGAGTGCTCCAGCTGACCCAGAAGGCTGTTCGTCACCTGATTGATGCGCTCCTCCGGGTGCTCGTCTCGAAGCCGCTTGATACCGGAGATGAAGCTCGGCCAGGGGCCGCTTTCCAACTGGTCGAGCATTGGTGTCTGGTGCTTGTCGATCGCCATTGCGCTTTCTCTCCTAAGTCTTTAAGGGTTTGAATCAGATTAAGAATATTGAATTGCTTCGTGCGGCTCGCTGCTCCAGAACTCGAGATCCGTCGGCTCGCGGCAGACTGAATCCTCATCTCTTCGGCGACGGCACGGCACGAGATGGCTCCCCCCGCTCTACCGCGGGGCCAACATCACCCAACTTTCAATTTACTCATGGAATCCTTGGGCAAACCATTCCACCTTCGGGGGGTATCCTCTCGACTGCCTATCCCGAAAGGGATAGGACGTACACCCCTGTTCGGCTGCGAATTACCTTGCTGAGATTCTGGGGACCCGGCAAATTGGGCGGCGATGTTACGCTGTGACGACCGGTTAGTCAACGAATTCTAATATAAGCGAGTCCTCATGCGCCGCCAGCCTTGGCCGTATCGGGGCGGTTGCATTCCCCTGGCGAGGTCTACATATCTGGCAGCAATCCAGACCCTGTTGGGGATCACGAATGCTGAAACTTAGCGACATCCTCGTAGCACACAAGGAGATCGAATCCTTCGAGGAGCTCATGCCCCTCGTCAAAGAGGTTGCGCGTGGTGGCGAGCGGTTCTTCCGCATGGACGTCAAGCCCCCCTACCCGGACACCCCAGAGGATTGGGAGGACCGGCTCGAGGCCGCATTCAGCGGGCTGATCCGCTGAGAGCCCCGGCGAAGAATCGAGACTCGTGATATGAAACACTTCGACTTCAACCAGATCCAGCTACGGGACACCGCGGCGGACTCGGTCATCAACCGCAGCGCCGAGCAGGCCGCCCTGGAATCCCATCTGCAGGCTCTACAAGACAGGTACCAAGACCTGGAGCGGAGTGCAGCCTCTGCCCAGGATATTGCCGACATCAAACTGCAAATGGCACGCACTCTGGTCAATCTGGGGCGTGGTGCCGAAGCTTGGCCCACGGGCCGTGAAGCGCTGGACACCTTCATCCGATCGCAGGACTTCGAATCCGCCGCCGATGCCTGCGACGTCCTGTTCCAATCCGATCAGCCCGACTCGCTCAGTGCGCTCGGTCAAGGCATCTGGCTCACGGTCACCTATCCGATGGATCCCGAGCTGTCGGTCGAGCTGTTGACGCATGTCGTGAACGAAACGCCCGACGATGCGGACGGTGCTGCCGTCGCCGCCACTACCGCGCTCTTCCTTGCCGACATCCGTGCCACCGGCCAGCAAAGAGAAAACCTGATGTTCTTCGCCACCCAAATCCTTGGCGGGGTAGCCAGGCGTCACGGCGAGGTAAGCGACCAGAAGGCATTCGACCTCTGGATGGAGCGACTCGAGCTGAAGGAGCCCGACAAGTTCCTGGTGCGTCTTCGCAACGTGGTGGATGTCCTGGTCCAAGACGATTGGTGGTTCGACCGCGAGGCCCTGCAGGCACAGCTACCCGTGAACTGAGCAGCGGTCGGCAATACTTGGTCGAAATCCAGCAGATCCTCCTATACCTAACTTTCAAGCCCCCTGCTTCACCGACTATGTTCTGGCAAGAAGACGACTCCGACACCGCTTTCCTGGCGCCCGACGACATCGTCGATATCCTCTTCTCCGTGGACTGCAAGCACCTGCCGGTGGACCACGCCTATGACCTGTCCGCCGCACTGAAAGCCACGGCCCCCTGGATAGCAGAGAGAGACTCGGGCGTCGCCGTGCACACGGTCCACGTGGCGGGCTCGCAGAACGGCTGGGAACGGCCCGCACACGGCACCGATCAGCACCTGATCCTTTCCAGACGGACCAAGCTCACTATCCGAGTGCCGAAGGAGCGCATCGAGGTATTGATGGGGGATCTGCAAGGCAAGACCCTAGACGTGGCCGGCTGCCTCCTCACGATCGGCCCCGGAAAGATCAGGGGGCTGAGCAAGGAAACGACGCTGTTCTCGCGCTACGTCGTGGGCTCACCGGACGACACCGAGGAGGCATTTCTCGACCAGTCCGCGCGGGCGTTACGGGAACAGGGCATCGGTATACGCAAAGCCCTTTGCGGGAAAATCACGACCATTCGAATACCGAGCGGGACGCTCCACACCCGCAGCCTCATGTTGGCTGACCTGTCCCGAGAAGAATCGCTGCAGCTGCAACAGCAAGGATTGGGCCCCCATCGTGACATGGGCTGCGGTATCTTCATCCCCCACAAGGGAATTAGCGCGGTCGGCAAGGCGAGCTGACACCCACCCGGCGGTCCTCGAGACGCGCAGTAAGGGCAATCCATCGGGGTGACGGACGCTTCAGAATTCCATAAAATTACCCGGTAGTTATCCACGACCGCGTATAGAACGCGTTGTTCTTCAGCCGCAAGCATCGGCAAACCGAGAAGAGGAGTGAGCCATGGCCATCGAGGTAAACGGCAAAACTATCGAAACCGACCAGAACGGGAATCTCGTCAACCCCCAGGATTGGGACCAGGACGTCGCAAAGGTCCTCGCCGCCGAGGATGAGGTGGAGCTGACACAGGAGCACTGGGACGTGCTCGAATATCTGCGTGACGAGTACCAGAACAACAACGGCAACCAGCCCATGGAGCGTCAGATCAACAAAGACATGGGCAAGCGCTGGGGCAAGAAACTCAGTAGCAAGGATCTCTACAGGCTCTTTCCACGGGCGCCGAGCAAGCAGGGAAACAAGATCGCGGGTCTACCCTATGTCGCGCGCAAGGGCGGCTACTGAGCGAAGCGGCGAGGCTCGATAGCCTTTCGCCCCCGAAGAGGCAGTCCTGAGGACTGCCTCTTTCGCTAATGGCCCAAGCATCTGCAGATCTTCCTCACCGCCTGCTCGCAATCGGGTCGTCCGAATCCTCGCCGCAATTCAGGCTGCGAACGCCTCGATGCTCAGCAGGCCGACTACGCGAGCAACGACCAGCGCCCGATTCGTGCTGCGCTCCAGTCCCACCGAACTCGACGCCACATCAAGGGCTCTGCAATGCGCCTCTCCCTTCGAGCTGCCCTTCTGTACCTGCTCCTCTTCTTCTGCCCGGTGCTTCCCGCAATGGCGGACGCGCCGAAATTCCTGGTGATCACCGACATCCACTTCGATCCCTTCGCCGATGATCAACTCTTCGCCGCCCTGCAGGCGAGCCCCGCGGCGGATTGGCTGGAAAAATTCAAGGAGAAAGCGGGAACGGACTTTCCACCCGAGGATTCCGACAGCAACTTTGCTCTGCTCGAGAGCAGCATCGACGACGCCGCGCAACGAGCTCCCCGGCCCGATTTCGTGCTCTATGGGGGAGACTTTCTCGCCCACCATTGGAAGAAGAAGTACGACGAAGTGGCGCCTAAATCTCATCTCGAGGACCCGGCCGCCTACCATGCCTTTACCACCAAAACACTCGAATTCGTCACCGGGATGCTACGCCGAAGCTTTCCAAAGGCCCCTCTGTTCGCCACCCTGGGAAACAATGATTCTTTCTGCGGCGACTACCAGCTCGAGCCCAACGGGAAATTTCTCGGACACTTTGCTCGGATCTGGTCCCCGCTGATCGGGATCCCGCACGGTCGAGAAAAAAGCCTGGCGCGGGGCGGTTATTACAGTGCACCCTTGCCCGGGCTCGAGCGCACGCGGCTGGTCGTGCTGAACACGGTATTCTTTTCCTCCGATTACGAAAATTCCTGCGGCTGTAGCACCCAAACTCCCGCCCTCGACGAGTTGCGCTGGCTCGCGGACACACTCCGCAACGCCGCGCGAAAAGGCGAGGACGTATGGCTGCTCATGCATATCCCCCCCGGGATCTCCAGTTATGGCACGGAGAAGAGCTTCAAACAGAAGGGCCACGCCGTGACCGCCTGGCAGCGCGAGCTCACCAGCGGCTTCGCCAAACTGGTGGAGCGATACCGGGGGCGGCTGCGCATCGCCTTTGCGGGCCACACCCACATGGACGACTACCGGGTCATCCTGCTCGAAGACCGGGCCTTGTTGCTCACCAAGATCGTCCCCGCGATCAGTCCCAAATTCGGTAACGATCCCGGCTATCAGGTCTACAGCCTCGGGGGCTCGCCAAAGGCTCAAGGGCTCGACTTCGAAACCTTCCGCCTCCCCGATCCCACCAACGACTTCAGTACGATGGGGAACCGGGATGACGATTGGGCGAAAAAATGGGAGAAAGAGTACGATTTCAGCGAAGCCTACAGACTCGGCCCTCTCGGCATCGAATCGGTGACTGACCTCGCCCAGGCGCTGGCCGACAACACCGATACCCGTACCCACGAACGGTACACGCTGTATTACCCAGTGGAAGGCGCGCCTCAGTTCGACGAAAAGACCTTCGACACCTATAGATGCGCCATCCTCAACCTCACCAGCCCGGTTTTCGAGCGGTGCTATTTTGATGGGAAGGAACAGCAAGTGCCGAGGGCCTGTCGGTCGTCGGTCGGCAGGTATCACCGGTTGCGACAGTCGTCGCCCTCCCCTACCCATGACTGACCCCTTGAAGAAAAGCATCGCCCGCCAGCGCGCCGCGCTGTTCAACATGCTGGTGGAGCCCATGGCCTACGTTGCCTACCGCTGCGCCGAGAGGTGGGACGATAAGTCCGAGCTGGACCAGACGCTGCTCGAGGGCATCCGCGCCCTGCCCAATGCCACCTTCCTCTACGCCATGGACTCCTCCGGATGCCAGGTCAGCGACAACGCCTCCCACGAGGGCCTCGTCGCCTCGGACTTCGGACGCGACCGCTCCCGGCGCCCCTATCTGCAGCAGCCGATCCCGGAATCCGGCCTCCTCCTGTCGGACGCCTACATCAGCCTGCGCGCCGAGCGGCCCTCCCTGACGGCGGTGCAGCGCGTGGTGTGGAACGGGGTCGAGCTGGGTTACCTGGGCGCCGACTTCGACCTGCGCCGACTGCCACTGACCCGCAAGCTGTACCAGGAGCCGGGCGGCTGGCAGCAGATCAAGGGAGACCCGGCCATCCGTGGCCAGGTGTTCGCGCAAACGCGTGTGAGCAGCCTGCTAGATCAGCACATCGACGAGGTGCTGCCGGTCCTCGCGGAGCTGATCACCGAGAACGGGGTTTTCCACACCAAGCTGCACTTCTCCAGCAGTCGAGCAACCGTCTGGCTTCTGGATGATCCCTTCCGATACCGGATCCTGGGCTTCGAGGCCCTCTCCGATCCCGACGTCTGCCTGGCCCTGCCGCAGCACCGCTATCCCGACGAGGCCACCATTCCGCAAGACGATATCACCCGCATCCTCCACGGCTTCCGCCGACTGCGCTTCGCTGATGACGTCATCTACCTGCGCGCCGGCTCCCTGAACATCTTCAACGGCATGATCGGGCTCAACTTCTCCTGCGACGGGTCCCATTACCTGTCTTACGAGGGTTTCCTCCAGGAAGATTCCCCCATCTGGCAGAGCGTCGCCACCTGATCCGATCGAGGATTCCTCTTCGTCTTTGGCATCGAGATAGCTCAACGGCACCGACATCGATCTGACGCTAACCGAGTCGGCGGGGCTCCTACCGGCGTTATTGCAGCCACCGACAACATTATCGGTTTCCAACACGAGTACAAGTGATGGAAATATAGTGGCTTCGCTGCGATGATTCACTGTAGAGCGGTCGCGACAAAAAATACCTCCTGTATATTTTGACGGTTTTGGACATGAGCCCCTTGCTCTGATTCGTCAATCAGAACTCGGCGGTTAAACGCATGCCAAATATCCAGCCCTCGGGATTCTCCTGGCGGGAATCGACATTCGTGATATCGTCTTTCATGTATTGAATATCAGCGGTAATGGCGGCGTATTCGTTGAGCACGGCGCGGTAGTAAGCTTCGAAGACCTGCGTGTTCTCGACTGACTGATTGCCACCTTCAAGGTAGGCGTAACCAACGCCGATGTTGTCCTCATCCCGGTTCCAACCCTTGCCGCTGAAGTTGATGCCACCGGAGTACAGGGCCTTGTAGTCCACGGCCGCGTCTTCCTGCTGCCAAGTGAAGCGCAGAAAGCCGCCGACGATATTACCGAATTCCTGGTCGAAGGACAGATCGTAGCTAAGGAGGCTGTCCTTTTTCTCTCCGCTCGGATCGAGAAACGCCGACGAGGTCCCCTCGATGCCAAGACGATAGTTTCCTGCACCCAGCGCGGTCTCGGGATGGTATGCGATCTCCGCGCCCCAGAAATTGTAGTTGTAGCCCTCGTCGTTCTCGGTGATGTTCATGCCCAGCCCGTTGAACGTCCACGAGCCGTACGCGAATTCCAGAGCGACGCCGACATCGTAGGATGGCAGATTGTAGTTGCCCGCGTTCACGAAAGACTCGTTCATGAACTGGGTGTACTCGTCGTTGGCGTAGGCGTTGCCGTCCAGATAGTCCGTGGAGTCGATGATGCCGATGGTCGCACCCAGAATGCTCTCGTTCTGAAATTTCTGTGTGTACTTGTACCAAGCGGCAAGCAGGTAGCTGCGATTGCTTCCATTGATGTCCTTGACATCGTCCTCGAGGTCCGCAGCCCAGGGAGCGAGATTCCAGGGCGACACCTCGTTGAGACTATTTCCCGCGGCAAATCCAAACGTTACGAAAAACTCGTTGCTTTCGTTGGGGTGGTAGCTGATCTCCAACTGGAAGGGCATGCCGCCACGGCACTCGTTACTAAACGCGTCCATGGTCAGGTCGTACCCACCGGCGGGCTCACCCTCGAATGGCTCTTCCATGGGATTTCCATCCGCTGCCAAGGGCCTCCCGTAGAAGTCGGATGGCAGCAAGGCGGAGACGTTTTGGCACTGTCCTGCGGCTGCCAGAAGACCGCTAATCGACAGCTGGTCATTCACATCGAAAGCCAGTACCGGAAGCGGCACGGTACAGACAGTGGTAGCGAGGGCAAGGGCAGGGCAAACGCATCAACGCCGGCTAATATAGCCTGACCTCATGGTGCCGCGA
>CAYYHR010000057.1:6657-17534 GCA_964471705.1 uncultured Chromatiaceae bacterium | reverse complement strand
GGGCCGTTAGCTCAGCTGGTAGAGCCGTGGACTCTTAATCCATTGGTCGTAGGTTCGAATCCTACACGGCCCACCAATAAAAACAGTCGGTTATCAAAGTAACGGAAAACGGCTTTCCCATGGAAACGCTGGTGTAAGCAGTTTTCATCGATTCAACCTTGCCCGCCGGGATCACCCAGCATCGCGCATTTTTCGCGCTTCTCCCTCCCAAATCTCCAGCGCTCAGGCAGTCCCGCCTGTCGAGCTCCGCGACCTCAAATCCGTGGAACGGCCTGGAACTAGCTCGGCATTTCGATGACTAGAACGTCAGGCACCTCCACAGCGCACTGGACCGACACATTCCGGATGCGGTTTACTTTGGCTAAGCCCGTTTCCAAATCGGCAGCCTGAAACCCGAGGAATATTCGACTCGGGGCACCGCCGGATCTTCGGGGTCCCTTTCTACTTCGACCCAAGAGGAGGGGGTACGTGGATACCTTCGTACAGGCGCATGAGGCTACACTTCGCCTCGGCTTCTTTTTCGGCATCTTCGCCCTCGTAGCACTCTGGGAGCTGGTGGCCCCGCGCCGAAAGCTGCAGGTCTCCAAGGCCGCACGCTGGCTGAGCAATCTGGGCCTGATGACCCTGGACACCCTCCTGCTGCGGTTGGCTCTCCCATCAGCAGCCGTGGGCATGGCTGCCTTTGCGTCCGATGAGGGTTGGGGACTGCTCAATCACTTCCGGGTGCCATACCTGCTGTCCCTCCCGGTCGGGGTGATTGCTCTGGATCTGGTCATCTGGCTGCAGCACGTCATGATGCATGCGGTGCCGGTCCTGTGGCGGCTGCATCGGGTGCACCACACGGACCTGGATTTCGATCTGACCACGGCGGTACGCTTCCACCCGCTCGAGATCCTCCTCTCCATGCTCGTCAAGCTGGCCGCGATCACGGTGCTGGGCCCGCCGATAGTGGCGGTGATCCTCTTCGAGGTGATCCTGAACGGTATGGCCATGTTCAATCACGGCAATCTACGCCTTCCAGCTTCCCTGGACCGGAGGCTCCGCTGGCTGGTCGTCACGCCGGACATGCACCGGGTGCACCATTCCGTTGAGGACGACGAGACCAACTCGAATTTCGGCTTCAACCTGTCTTGGTGGGACCGCCTGTTCGGGACCTACCGGGATCAGCCGCGCTCGGGCCACCAGGGCATGACGATCGGCATCCACCACTTCCGGGATCCGAAGGAAGTGAGCC
This sequence comes from uncultured Chromatiaceae bacterium, assembly GCA_964471705.1. Lineage (GTDB taxonomy): Bacteria > Pseudomonadota > Gammaproteobacteria > Chromatiales > Chromatiaceae > Thiosymbion. Next base: position 16,300 of record CAYYHR010000057.1, on the reverse strand, counting down.
GGCTTCCGGGACTCCTGGCACTGCCCTTCCGCGGTGCGGGAGGTGGCTACGCCATCAACAGGCGCCAGTGGACGACAGATGGCTCGCCCGATCCTTGATCCGGAAGGCTCGGGGACCCCGCTGCGGATCAGTCTCGGGGAGAGGGCCACTCGCGATCGAAGGTCTGCTGCAGCCGGTCGTCTCCCCGCTCCTCCAGGATCGTTCGCACCCGCTCCCGCAGCCTGTCGCTCGCCCGGTAGACCGCCAGCTCGCTGACCACCAGCTCGGCGCTGACCCTGTCGCCCCCTGCCATCACGGAGCACAGCCAGTCGAATGCGGCTTCGCTGCGATGCAGGACGGCGGCGCGAAGCAGGACCCGGTCCACATCCCGCTTGAATGGCTGTGCGTCCCAGCGCTCGCGCAGCTGCTCCAAGGCGACGTCGAGGCGGGACTCGCCGAGCGCCAGCGCGGCCAGCTCACGGATGGCAGGATCCGCTCCGTCCAGGAAACTTGCGACGAAGGCCGGTGCCTCGTCCGGCTCCAGCCGTAACAGGCCAGCGAGGCATTCGCCGATCACCTCCGGCTCGGGATCGCCTGCCAAGGTCTTGGTGCGCAGCACGGCCTCGGCACCCAGGGGCTCGGCGCAGGCGATGGCACGCGCCGCTCCGCTGCGGGCATGGGGCTCGGGATCATGGAGCAGGTCTACCAGCTCGATGAGAGCCCGCGGGTAAGGCGTGCTCACCAGACCCATGGCACAGGTGCAGCGCAGGTCCACGGCCGTGTCGACCGTACCGCCCCACACCGGCTCCTGTTGTCGGTAATGCATGCCGGCGACATAGAAGGCGCTGTCCTGCGAGTCCAGGGCTACCAGGGCACGGGCGATGGCTCCCTTGGCGGTGCAGCCCGGGTCTTTCTTTACGGGACCTTCCAGCAGGCGGGTGTAGGCTTGGATCAGATCAGGCTCGAGATCATAGATCAGCCGCTCGGTACACAGCTCCGCCGCCCGTGCGACGAACAGGTAGTGCCGATCGGTCAGGGCCTTGCGGGTGGCCTCGGTGACGGCGCTCTGGTCCCCTTCCCTGCACTGGCAGCGATACTGCTCGATGCGTGCCCGGACGTCGCCCCCCTTACCCGCTGTCATGTCGCGGCTTCGAGAAAGGTGCTCGCAATCGCGGTCACGAACGCTGCTGAGGAACGCCGCGGCGTCGGAGACGAGGCTGCTGCCGTGCCGCCAATCTGCTCTCGTATCTGACACCGCGTACAGGACGGGCCGCCATCAGCTGCCACTCCCCTTGCCTGAATAATTGAAGAGGACGAACCCGCCCAGGATCAACGCGAGTCCCACCAGGTGATAGACATGCAGCTGCTCGCCGAGAAACACCATGGCCAGGACAGCGGCAAATACCGGCACCAGACAAATGAAGAGGCCAGCCCGGTTCGAGCCGATCACCTCGACCCCTCGGTTCCAGAAGAGATAGGCGAGGATCGACGGGAATACCGCCACGTAAATGGTCCCAGCCAAAAGCCCCCCGCTGAGGGTCGGGATCTCGTGGCGCCCGCGGTCCCAAAGATACAGAGGCAACAGCATCAGGGCGCCGACGATAAAAGTGGCCGTCAGAAAACTGACCGGATGCGCGGCAGGGCGCTTGCGCAACAAAACAGAATACAGCGAATAACAGGCCACGGCCGCCAACATCCACAGATCACCTACGCCGACACGCAGCTGGCTCAGGCTCTCCAATTTGCCCTGCAGCACGATCACGCCCACCCCCAGCAAGCTGACCGCGACACCGAGGATCCCGCTGCCAGAGACCCTGTCGCCGAACAGCAACGCGCCAAGGATTACGATGGTCGCCGGGGTAGCCGACTGGATCAGGGCAATATTGGTGGCGGTGGACGTCTGGGCTGCGATGTACAGCATGGTGTTGAAGCACGCGATGCCCAGCAATGAAAGCACCAGCATCATCGGCCAGGCATGTAACAGAGCGCCCCGGTCTCGCGCCAGATCTCTCCACGCGAAAGGTATGAGCACGGCTGCCGCCAACGCCCAGCGCCAGAACGAGAGGGTGATCGGCGGCACCGTGGCATGCAATGCTCTGCCGACGATCGCGTTCCCCGCCCAGAACAAGGCCGTAAGTACCAGCAAGAGATAGGCGACGCGCGGGTCGCGAGCAGTGAGTCGGCCGTGAATCATTGGCACCCCGGTCGGGAGGTCAGGACGATCATGTGGCCGTCGGGATCTCGGATCGCCGCCGCGTGGCCACCACCGGACAAGTCGACAACACCGGGCGAAACGAGCGTCACTCCCGCCTCCGTCAAGCGCCGGACCAGCTCCTCGAGTCGGTCGACCCGGTACACCTGCCGTGTCGAGGCGACGTCGTTTGCCATGACCTCGCTGCCCGGGGCGCGACCTTTCGGTCGTCGATAACAGAGAAGCTCGAGATGAGGCGTCACCACATCGGCCGGCTCGAGCGCGACGACATCCACGAGTGTATGGGTCAGCCCGTCGAGCCGGTCTTGCTCGACTCCCGAATTCAACGAGCGTCCGCTGACGCGGAGGCCCAGCAGCCCAGTGTAAAAGGCGATGCTGCGGTCCACATCCCTGATGGTGATCGCGGAGTGATCGTACCCCAGGGGCTCCGCCCCCCGGCCATGCTGCCAAACCGGATCGCCGACCCCGGACGGGAGACGAAGCAGCTCCAGCGGATGACCCTCGGGATCGCGAAATTTGACTGCGGTCACTCCTCCGGTGTTGGCCGGCAAGACCTGAGGCCCAGCTGTCGAAATCTCGATAGGCGACCGACTTGCAAGGCGGGACCCAAGGCGGGACCAAGCACCCTCGATATCTTCGACGACGAGGGCGATGTGCTGGAACCATCCGTCATTGGCGGAGCGAAGCGGCGGATAGGGTCTGCCTGGTGGAGCGAAGGCCAATAGCTCGATTTCCTGCGCGCCGAGCCGCAGAGTCAATGCATCGACCTTGGACTCCGTGGCGACGCCCATCAAACGCGCCCAGGCGGGATCTTCGATCCGCGTTTGATGTTGGGGAATGAAGCCGAGGCCGTCCACGTAAAATGCCTCCGCTCGGCGCAGATCCGCTACCGTCGTGCTGATGCGCAAGAGCTCGGTGACCCGCACTCGGTTACCCGTATCCACTTCCGGCTCAGGGACGCTGAGCGCCGCGCTGGTTGGTGTAGATGGCGTAGAGGGTCTGAGAAGCGCAGATGAACAGGCGGCTGCGGTAACGACCACCGAAGGTGAGGTTGCCGACCGGTGACGGCACCAGAATCTTGCCGAGCAGGGCTCCCGACGGATCGACGCAGTGAACACCGTCCCCGGCGCTGGTCCAGATATTGCCGTTCTCGTCGCAGCGAAAGCCGTCGGCGCAGCCCGGCGAAACCTTGTGAAAGACCCGATCGTTGCTCAGCCGCTCTCCGGCCGCGTCCAGATCGACCACCCGGATGTGCTGCACGGGATCGTCCGCGAATTGCTCACCCGTATCGGCGATATAGAGACGGCGCTCGTCGGGGGAAAAGCAAAGCCCGTTCGGCCCGTCGAAGTCATCCGCAACGATGCGGAGTGAATCGTCACGCGGATCCCAACGATAGACCCGCGCCGGCAATTCCGACGGCTGCCTTCCGCCCTCATAATCGGTGTTGATCCCATAATGGGGATCGGAAAACCACAGGGTTCCGTCCGATTTCACCACCGTATCGTTCGGCGAATTCAACCGCTTACCCTCGAAGCGGTCGGCAATGACCGTGATGCGGCCATCGATCTCGGTGCGCTGGACACAGCGACCATGGTGCGAGCAGGTGATCAACCGCCCCTGCCGGTCGCGCGTCTGGCCGTTCGGGTAACCGGCCGGATGGCGGAAGAGGTCAACGCCACCCGTCTGCGTCCAGCGCATGATTCGATCGTTTGGAATGTCGCTGAACAAGAGACACTGCATGTCGGCGAGCCAGACCGGACCTTCGAGCCAGGCAAAGCCATCGGCCAGTTTTTCGAGCGGCGCGTTGGGCAGAACGAACCGCTTGAAACGCCTATCGACGATCTCGATACCGTCCATGTCACACGCTGACCGCTGCGGTCAGGTCACCGATCCGAGAAGATTGGGATGAACGCCGAAGGAGACTTCGGCACGAACGGGATCTGCCGCAGGCGAACGTCGAGCACGAGGCGCGGCGGACTCGGCACGGGGCCGCTTCACCTCGGCAATGCCTGTAACAGCACTTGGCTCACGCCCGGACAAGCACGGCCCATTCATCGCTAGGATCTCGAGCTCTCCTCGAAAAGAGCGATTTGGCCGCTGGCATCGAGCGTCGCGATAATTTCATTCAGTCGGCCGACCAGTTGCTGGTTCCCCTTTTTTACCGCAATCCCAAAAGGCTTTGGATCGAAGTGATCACCAATGTCAATGACCGAAAAATCCTGAGGATGCGCCAGATGACCACGCATCCTATTCAAATTGACGTCGTCATTCGACGCCGCATCTGCCTCTCCGTTGACGACAGCTTCGACGCCTCCCGATTCCTCCGGCGTAACGATCAGTGTCGATTCGGTGAGGTGTGCCTGCATTCTCCGCAGGGAGATCGAGCCCGCCGCCAAGGCTACCCGTTTTCCCTTCAAGTCCTCGTAGCGCTCGATACCGCTTCCCTTGCGCACCAGAATGGCTTCCCTTCCGATGTAATAGGGAATGGAGAAATCGACCCTCTCGGCACGGTCCGGTGTGATCGTGAGCTGAGAGATCACGATATCCGCTCGATCACCCTCCAAGGTTTCCAGGCGATTGTCGGGAAGCACACGAACAAACTCGATCTTTCCGGCATCCCCGAGCAATTCCGCGGCGACGGCTTTCGCGATCTCGACCTCGAAACCCTCCATCTCGCCGTTTTGCGGATTCCTGTATCCCATCCCCGGAAGGTCGAAAGCCGTCCCGGCAGTCAACCTGTCTTTCGAAAGAAGCATGGCCATATCGGATACCCCTGTCGACTCTCTGCATCGCGAGCGAGCTATGCCTGGAAAGATTGATCTTGCTCCCTCTGCCCGAGCTGATTCTTTTCCCCAATGGGCATGCTCGTGGATGAGAGCGCCTGCTCCACGCGCTGCACTTCCGATACCAGGTTGGCACCCTGAATAATGAAAATACACGCCCCGACGATCGCGAAGTTCTTGAAGAAGTCCCAGATGTGCGGGTATCCCTGCTCTCCCGCTTTCCAGAATTTCGGGTAGGCCCAAAAGTTGTGATAGAGGAGCCCCGTGACCGCACAGTAACCTGCAAGGACCAGGGCGGCAATGCCCGCGTACCAACCGGAAAGGATACAGATGGGCGTGGTGATCTCGACGATCATCGCCAAGACGAGCAGAAATGGACCTCCGGGGAGAAAGCTCGAATTCGCCTGGACGAGCGCACTCTTCCAATTGATGACCTTGTCGAGCGCGCTGAACGGAAAGATCGCAACGACGAAGATCTTCGCCAGAAGCGACAAATCACCGCTGATCAGAGATTCCATATTACCAACCCCGCTTTTCGAGACAGGCCAAGCGCGCTTCAGCGCAGCCCCTGAGCCAAACCTGCTGCCAGGTGCTCGCCCAAGCGAAGGCCCCAGGCATAGATGGTCAGTGCCGGGTTGACCCGGCTGGTGCGTGGCAAGACACTGCCGTCACCCACATACAGATTCTCGAATCCGTGCACCTTGCCCCTGGGATCCACGACGCTGGATCGTGCGTCTGCCCCAGTGACCAAGCTTCCGACGGCATGCGCAGTTCCGGCAAGGCCCGAATAGCGATTGACGCCGACCAGTCCGGCGCGCAACAACTGGTGCTCGAACGCATGGACCAGGGCTTGGTGCTCGTCGTGCGACGGGCGGATGCGCTCCAAATCGTAGTCCAGTATAGGCATCCCCTCCGTGCCGCGCGAAATGACGCGGTTTTTCGCGCTGGAGCCGTCTTCGGTCGTAGCGAAGAAGCCGATCGCCCGGCTCCCCAGGGCATCGCTGACAAAGTCGGGGACGGCACCGGGAAGCTGGGTAGCGAGTATCTCTCCGTCCATCCAACCGAGACACTGGACGGTGCTGTGCGGAAAGGCGTCGTTGAAGAAAATTGCCGTCTTGCGCAGCACATCGTGCTTCTGAAACGGGGACACACCGAGAATCGCCGAATTGAGGTGAAACTTGAAATTCGCGCCGATGAGGTCGGCACTCGGCAAGCTCGACCCGAGGCCGGTCTCGGCCACATAGTCCTGCAGCAGACGCGGCGATGTCATCGCCCCGGCGGCGAGCACCACCGCCGGCGCCGAATAGGTCGCGCCGTCGGCACAACGCACGCCCGTGATCCGCGTCGGCGCGCCTTCGGCGTGAAGCAATCCTGCGACCCGCTTCTCGGTGAGCAGGGTGAAGCTCGGGTCGTTCTCGATGCGCTCGATCAGATTCCGCTCGGCATCGGATTTGTAGCCGGACACCGACGCGAAGCCGTCGAAGTGCTTGGCTTCCCGCTCGTCCTTCAGAATCTCCGGCTTCAGACCCAGGGGTAGAGACTCGACCCGCCAGGTCGGATCTCTGGTCACGATGCGGTCGATGAGCGCCTGCAGCTCGGGCTCGTTGTCGAACCGATTGACGTGCAGCAATTCTTCCGCTGCAGCGTAGAAGGGAGCAAGCTCCTCATAGCCGAACGGCCATGAGAGGCATTGGTGGGCAGCGTCCGCCTCGAGCTCATGTGGCGAGAATCGCAGCAGCGCCGCGCCGTACCACTTGGTCTTTCCGCCGACATTGTAGTGCTCGTCCGGGACGAGCTCCCTGTTCTCGCCGTCTACCCAGAGCTCACGGTTCCTGTAGCGACCCGATGCGAACACAGCTCTGACGTCGAGGGTGCTGCCGTCGCGAGGAAGGAAGCCGCCCCTCTCCAACAGAAGCACCCGACACCCAGCCTTGACCATGGCAAAGGCGACCGCCGCCCCGCCAGCGCCGCTCCCAACGATGATCACGTCCTGCCCTGGTCTCACGAATCGCCCCTCTCCTGTGACCCGCCGCGCGCCGACGAACCCTGGGGTGTGGCCCCCGCATCGCCCGCCCTCAGCCGCCGGTAGCGAAACCAGGATAACAGGTCATTCCGCCATCGACGAAGATCGTCGTCCCGTTGACGTAATCGGCCATATCGGAGGCGAGAAACACGGCTACCTGCGCGATGTCTTCGGGCTCTCCGATACGCCGATAGGGAATCAGCGTCATCAGATCCGCGTAGGCCTCCGGCGTGCTCCACGCGTCGGTATTGATTGGCGTGCGGATGGCACCCGGGCCGATACTATTGACGCGGATACCGTGCGGTGCCAGCTCCTGAGCCAGGCTCTTCATGAGCATGTAGATACCGCCCTTGGATGATGCATAGTTGCAGTGTCCGGCCCAGGGAATGACCTCGTGCACCGAGCTCATGCAGATGATCTTTCCGGCTGCCACGGAGACTTCCTTCCGCGCACCGCGCCGCTTGAATTCCTTCGCCGCCTCGCGGGCGCAGAGGAACTGTCCGGTGAGATTCACGTCGATGACCGTCCTCCACTGCTCGAGGGTCATCTCGTCGATGTTGGAGTCTCGCTGCAATCCGGCATTCGCGACCAGGATATCGATGGTGCCGAAGGCATCGAACATCTGCTCGAACATCGTCTCGACTTCGACTTCTTTCGAGACGTCGGCCTTTAGGGCAATCGCCTTAGCGCCCTCGGCTTCGATGCTGCGCACCACATCCCGGGCCTCGTCATCCCCGACGATATAGTTGACCGCCACGTCGGCGCCGGCACGCCCCATACCGATGGCGACGGCTCTCCCGATTCCGGAATTGGCACCGGTCACCAATGCCTTCTGTCCGGCAAGAAGCCTCGGGCTCGCGTAGCTCGGCAAACAAGACTCGTGCGACGTCGGTTCTGTCATCTTCTATGTCCCCTCTCGTGCGATAGGATATCCAATGGCCCCGACCGCCTGGAGACGGAGCGATTCGGAAAGGTAGGCAAGAGCCCAAATGCCGACAGGACAGATCGTCCCCATTCCCTCACGCCGGAGGGCCCTCCCCTCCTTCTTCCGGCACCAAGTCCCTGTAAGCATGCCAAGTGGCATGTCCGATCAGCGGCATCCAGACGATGAGTCCGATGTAGAAGGTCAATATACCCGCCCCCACGAACATGACGATCAGGCACGCCCAGAGAACCATCGCCTGCCAGTTCTTGCGCACCGCCAGCACGCTGGTCTGCATCGCGGTCATCACGTCCACCTGCCGATCCATGAGCATGGGCACGCTGATGGCGCTTATGCTGAAGGTGAAGCCGGCGATCAGGGCACCGACGAAAATGCCGGAGAAAAGGAACACAGGGCTCTTCCCGGACAGAAAGACCTCCGGGATGAAATTCTCCCAGGTAGGCACGGGGCGATCATAGAAAAGCGCGAATACCACAAGGGCGGACAACATCCAGACCAGCATGACGAGCACCAGGACGATGGCCATGGCGGACAGATGGGCCTCGTTTCGCTTCCATGCCTTTATCGCGTTCGAAAAGCTCACCGGATTGCCTCGCTCCAGACAGGCGCTGATCTGGTAGAGACCGATTCCCAACAGAGGGGCCACCAGGAAGAACCCGGCCGCCAGGGGCGGGATGATAAAGAAAAGCTCCCCGTAGATCAGCCCGAAGGTCAAGAGATAGCTCAAGACGACGAAGGCACTGCCGTAGGTCAAGCTGAACCTGGGTGCGGTGATCAGGTCGTGCCAGCCTTTGGCAAGCCACTGCCAAGGATGGTCCAAGGTGATTTCGTTGACCTTCGGGGGGCTCTGATGCCGGTCCGTCTCTGTGGCGGGCTGGTCCATGGTGGTCCTCCGGATATTGACTCTGTGAATTTTATGGCGTCGGCTCGCCGTGCTCGGCGATGGCACGAAAGTCTCCGGCAATCTTGTGTGGATCATGCGGGGTGCTGAAGATCGCGGCCAGACGAGCCTGGGGGTCGAGCAGCAAGATGGATGCGGAATGATCCACCAGGTAACCCATGGCCGTCTCCTTGCTCTCCGAGCGCTGGTAGAGCACCCCCAGTTGGGCGGTCAAGGGACGCAATACCTCATGGCCGGCGGTCGCGCCGCGGATGTGAGGATTGAAGTATCCGACGTACTTTCCGAGCTGCTCCGGGGTATCTCGCTCCGGGTCCACCGACACGAACAGGAAGCTCGGCTGCGGCCCACTGCCGGACTTGGCCAGATCTTTTTGCACGGCATCGAAGGTGGCCATCAGGGTCGGACAGATATCCGGGCAGCGGGTATATCCGAAAGCGACGAAGGTCCAGTGTCCCTTCAGGTCGTCGCGACCGAGGGGCCGATTGTCCTGATCCGTCAGGGTGAAATCCGCCAGTGGCTTCGGCTGTGGCAGCAGGGTCGCGGCCTTCAGGTGCAGCTCGGTGGACCTGGTCCCGAGCCCGCCACCGTAATAGAGCAATCCGAGCCAGATCCCGGCGACAACAGCGACGATCGAGAGAAAGACCAGTGCGCCCCTGCCGAGACGTCGGATCGGTTGCTTCTGCTCTGTCATAAAGGATGCTCCAGTCTCGAGTAGCAGCGAGGCATCGACCCTTCCATTGTCCACGCCTTACCGCAAGGGGCCCCGAAGATTCTCAAAAGGGACAGGGGTCCCCTACAATTA
>CAYYHR010000057.1:1203-6557 GCA_964471705.1 uncultured Chromatiaceae bacterium | reverse complement strand
AACCAACGAGCGGGCGGCACTATGACAAACCGGGAGACCAGAATCGACGAGCGCGGGCATCTGACCATCGACCAAGGACAACGACGAAGGGCGGTTGCCTGGTTGGGTCTGGGCGTAACCGCCCTGGCACTGGCCGGGATCTTCGCGATCCTCCTGGTGGTGGCCCGTGCGCCCGGCACATCTGATCTGTTTCCCACGCAAGACTTCTTCCGGGTCGCCCTGATCGTACACGTGGACGAGTCCGTACTGATCTGGTTCCTCGCCTTTGCCGGCCTGCTGTGGAGCCTGAAAGAAGGCGTCTCTCCAGTCTTGTCGCATAGCGCCTACCTGATCGCCGCCGCCGGCTGCCTGCTAGTCGCCGCGGCACCGTTCCTGGGGGCGACCGACCCCCTGCTCAACAACTATGTCCCTGTGCTGAATCATCCGATCTTTCTCGTTGCGCTCGCGCTCTTCGCGACCGGCGTTCTGATCCAGATGGTAGCCTATCTCCCGCAGGGCCTGCGCTCCCTCTCCTGGTCGAGCCCACTCGCGGTCGGAACGGCGACCACGGCTATCGCAACCCTAGCAGCGGCACTGACCCTGGTATGGACCTGGCTCGAGCTGTCGGATACATGGACCGGCAAGGCCTACTACGAATACCTGTTCTGGGGGGCTGGCCACATCCTCCAATTCGTCTACACTCAGCTCATGCTGGTGGCCTGGCTCTGGCTGATGCGGGCCTGTGGCCGACCGTTGGGGATCAGTCCGCGCTGGATCTCCGCGATCCTCCTGCTCGGCATTGTCCCCCTTCTCGCGATTCCCTTTGTTCTCGGCATCCATTCGCCTGATGCCCCGGAAACGAGGCTCGCCTTCGTCCAGCTCATGCAGTGGGGCAATGGCCTCGCCGCCGTGCCCATCGGCGTGCTGGTTGTCCTCTCGCTGCTGCGTCACCGGGGAGAGCCGCTACCGGAAGGACGCGAGCCGGTATACCTGGCCTTGGTCTGGTCGCTGCTTCTCTTCGCCGCCGGCGGCCTCCTCGGTGCCCTCATCGCAGGTGTAAACACCATCATTCCGGCCCACTATCACGGTTCCATCGTCGGCGTGACCCTCGCCCTCATGGGGCTGGCCTACCACCTGCTCCCGGAGCTGGGATTCGGCCGCCCCACTGGCCGTATGACGCGCCTTCAACCGATCCTGTACGGTGTGGGGCAATTGGTACACATCTCGGGACTCGCGGCCTCCGGTGCCTTGGGTATCCAGCGCAAGACGGCTGGTGCCGCTCAGGGCTTGGAGGGCTTTTGGCCCAAGGCATTCATGGGCGTCATGGGTCTGGGCGGTCTGCTTGCCGTGGTCGGAGGTATCCTGTTCGTCCTCGTAGTCCTGCGTGCGGTGATGCGACGCTCGGTCTGAGCGCACTCACCCTATCGGGAATCATCGCGGGTGAGCCGGATGGATGCCGTGCCGCGTCCCTATCCCGGGACGCGCCATAGATAGTGGTCGACCAGCAGAAAGGCGAAAAGCGACGCGAGATATACGATCGAGTAGCCGAACGTCTTCATTGCATGGCCGTCACCCTCGGTGCGCATGAGACGCACTGCGTGGTAAACGAAGCCCACCCCCAGCGCAACGGCTCCCGCCAGGTAAAGGGGTCCGCTCATGTGAACGAGGAAGGGCATGAGCGAGACCGTGAGCAGCATCAGGCTGTAGATCAGGATCTGAAGCTTGGTATAGGCAACGCCGTGGGTCACGGGCAGCATGGGAATACCGGCGCTGGCGTACTCCGCACGCCGTTTGATGGCGAGCGCCCAAAAATGGGGCGGGGTCCAGATAAAGATCAAGAGCACCAGCAGCAAGCCATCGATGTCGACCTGTCCAGCGATCGCCGTCCAGCCCAGCAAGGGCGGCATAGCACCCGCAAGTCCTCCCCAAACGATATTTTGGGGTGTAGCCCGTTTCAGGTACAGGGTGTAGATGACCGCGTAGCCGATCAGGGTAAAAAAGGTCAGGGCTGCCGTGAGCGTATTCACCATGACAGCGAGCAGCACCATCGAAAGAAACGCCAGGCTCAGCGCGAAGGCGAGAGCGTGGGGCGTTTCCAGGTCGCCGCTGGGTAACGGACGTCCCCTGGTGCGGGCCATGACCGCGTCGATCTTCCGGTCCACGACGTGATTGAGCGCGGCCCCTGAAGCTGCTGCCAGGCCAATGCCGAGCAGTCCGAGCACCAACTTCTGCAGCGGTACCATGCCGGGACTAGCGAGCAACATGCCCACCAACGCCGTGAACAGCATGAGGGCGACGACCTTGGGCTTGGTCAGGTCGTAGTAGGCTCGCCAGGCGGTCCGGTCGGACCATGCCAGGCTGACATCACTCGTGGCCATATTGCATACCCTTGATCCAGTTCTTGGAGACCTTGAGCAGGTGCTCCATGTCTTTCAATATGTCTTTCGGAGGCGCATCCGGAGCGTACCGCATCATCAGATTCCCCATGGGATCGAGAATGTAAACCCGGTTCGAGGCATCTGCGTCCTCCTCGAGGAGAGACCGCAACCGCGCACCTCCCGCGGTGTCGGTGAGTGCGACCTGCATGCCCTCCAGCTTGCCCCTCAGCTCCAGAGCGAGATCAGTCGCCGCTGGATCCGTCATGATCAACCAACGCTCTACGCGCAGCTGACCCTCGCCGAGTGCCGACCGGATCTGGCGGAGCTCGATGAGGCGGTTGAGACATTCGTCTCCGCAGGTGCCTCCCGCGATATACACCAGGGTCCATTTCCCCGCCAAGACCTCCCTGTCGAATTCGGAGCCCTCGGGCGTAAAGAGTCCCAGATCCGCAGGCAAAGCCACTGGTGGGTGAATGAGCTCCCCCTCGTTGCTGCGTCCGGAGGGAAGATATTCCGGATTCAAGTAGAAGAACCAGGCCGCGATGACGGGGGCCGCAAAGATCGCGACCATGATCCACAGGGGCGCCAGGCTGCGCTTCTGTCCAACCTCGGTTGACTCGCTCAAGCTCTGTTCCCTCCTTCCGTCCGCCGCACCAAGCCGAGCCGTAGCCAGATCGCCACGGCGATTACGGCAAAGGCAAACCACTGGATCGCATAACCGATGTGCATCCCTTCCTTGGGCAACTCCTGCGGCCAGTTGCGGAGAAACCCGTGAGGGTTTTTGGGGTCCTGTAGGATTACCGCCGACTGAACCGGATAGTCCGCGCCGGCGGCGTAAAGCGCCACCGTGAGGTACGGCCAGCGCTTGCCCCATTGCTTCGCAGGGTCCACCTCCCCGCCCAGGACCAGCGCGGGGGGAGACGGAACATTCGACTTGCCCGTTACCGTCACCTGGCCGTCCGGCACGGGAGCAGCGGTCGGACTCCCGTCACGCGCTGAGGGTACCCAACCACGATTCACGAGCACCCGCCTGTCTGAGCCCTGGATATGCAAAGGGGTGATCACGTGAAATCCGATCCGGTTACCTTCGTGGCGGTTTTCGATGAAGATCTGCCCCTCGGACTCGAAGACTCCTGTTGCGCGTAACCTGCGGTAGCGCAGAAGCTCCGGACTGACCTTCTGGCCACTCAGCTCCCATGCGGGCATATTTGCGCGCTCGCTCGAAAGGCGTGCGAGCTCGCGCTTCTGCTCCGCCCTGTCCAACTGCCAGATGCCGAGAGCCACGAAAAGGGGGACCAGCAAAGCGAGCACGAGCGTCGGTACCCAACGGAAGCGAAATTCCAAGCCGCGAAAGTACATTAAGGATGCTATAGTCCAGAATAGGTTGCACCGCTATGTCGTTGCGGGCGCAATTCGACCACCAACCCAACACCTGATGAGGTACGCCATGGAATTCATGTACAAATTGCCGGTACTGCTGGTGCTCGGTTTCATTGTCTTCTCGCTGGGCGAAGGTATGTACTTTCTCGCCAGGGACGACGGTGATGTCAATAAGACCAGGGTGGTGAAGGCACTCACCGTGCGTATTGTCCTGTCACTGCTTTTGTTCGGACTCCTAATCGTCGGCTACTTGACCGGCGTGATCGAGCCCCACGGAATGTAGGCTGTCCATGCCCGAATGCTCCCCGCTGTGCAGGTCCATAGCACCCGATACCGCTCGGGGGGCGGGCGTTTGATAGCGAAGCCACTCCAACCGGCCGCAGCGAGCGGTACACCCTCCGCCCAGAGATGGTGATCCGGATGGTTCCCAAAACCATCCGGATCTCTTTCGCTCAGATCCTGCTAACGCTGCGCCTCCGGTGTCGAGGGCCTTCTACAACCAGTAGACGAAGATGAACAATCCCAACCAGACCACGTCCACGAAGTGCCAGTACCAGGCCACAGCCTCGAAGGCAAAGTGGTTATGAGGCGTGAAGTGTCCCTTAATTGCCCTTCCCAAAATCGCCATGAGCATGACTGCACCCATGGTTACATGGAACCCATGGAACCCGGTCAACATGTAGAACGTCGAGCCATAGATCCCTGATTCGAGGGTCAGATTCAGCTCATGGTACGCATGCCGGTACTCGAAGGCCTGCAGGCATACGAACAAGAGGCCGAGGGCAATGGTTGCCGCCAAACCACGTACCAGCTTGCGCTGATCGTTTTCCTTGAGCCCCCAATGGGCCCAGGTCACGGTGGCACCGGAAGAGAGCAATATGAAGGTATTGATGGCCGGTATGCCCCAGGCGTTCATCGCCTCGAACTCGCCTCCGACCTGGCCGGGACCTGCAGTCGGCCATTGTGCTACGAACTGATTGTGGAGCAACTCATGAGTGGCAAGGCCCAGGTAGCCTTCCCCCCCGAGCCAGGGTAGTGCGATCTCGCGGATATAGAAGAGGGCACCGAAAAAGCTGAGAAAGAAAAATACCTCGGAGGCAATGAACCAGAACATCCCCTGGCGGAAGGATCGATCGACCTGCTCGTTGTACCGATCGCTCATGTTCTCCTTGATCACATCGCTGAACCAACCGTAGAACATCACGCACAGGAGCGCAAAGCCGGCCAGGAGCATCCAGTGTCCGAACTCGATCTTGTTGATGGTCAGGGCAGTACCCGCCAGCATGAGAAGAACCGACAGCATGGCCGTAATCGGCCATGGGCTGGGGTTCGGTACGTAATAGTCTTTCGGACCATGGTGGGCTGCAGTGCTCATCCTTATCGGTTCCTCATGATTTGTTCTGAAACTTCTAGCGTTGGACGCGGCTTGGCCGACTACTTGGTTGCTGTAAGCGGTTGCGGATCGGATACCCGCATTATGCTGTAGGAAAGCGTTATCGAGCCGACATCCGTCGGCAGGTCCGGGGAGACCAAAAAGCGCAAGGGCATCTCTTTGCGCTCATTCCCGGCGAGGGTCTGCTGTGTGAAGCAGAAGCACTCGAGCTTCGAGAAGAAACC
>CAYYHR010000057.1:0-1103 GCA_964471705.1 uncultured Chromatiaceae bacterium | reverse complement strand
AGTTCCCACTCCAGTCCCTTGGCACCCTCCCAGACCCTTGCTTTCGCCTGCTCTCCCCCTCGGACCGTCTTGATGATGATGTAGAGAAACAGAAGGTGGCTCAATCCGAACGCAAAGGCGCCGATGCTCGAGATCACGTTGAAGTCGGTGAACATCACATTGTAATCCGCGATACGCCGCGGCATACCCGCTAGTCCGAGGAAGTGCTGGGGAAAGAAGGTGATATTGAAGCTGATGATATTGATCCAGAAGAAGATCTTCGCTAGCTTTTCGTCGTACATGTGCCCCGTCCACTTGGGCAGCCAGTAGAAGACCCCGGCAAACAGGCCGAATACGGCGCCGGGCAGAAGGACATAATGGAAATGGGCAACGACGAACATGCTGTCCTGGTACTGCATATCGGCAGGTACCACCGCCAGCATGATCCCGGTCAGGCCGCCGAAGGAGAACATGAGCAGAATAGCGACGGCGAACAGCATCGGGGTCTCGAAGGTCATGGACCCCTTCCACATGGTCGCCATGTAGTTGAACACCATCAGCCCCACGGGGATGGAGATGATGATGGTACCGATCATGAAGTAGCTAACGGCTCCGAGAGACATACCGACCGTGTACTGATGGTGAGCCCAGACCACCATGCCGATGACCATGATCGCGATCATCGCACCGACCAGGGAGTGGTAGCCGAACAGAGGCTTGCGGGCAAAGGTCGGCACGATAGAGGCGAGGACACCCATGGAAGGGAGGATCAGGATGTAGACCTCGGGGTGGCCGAAGAACCAGAACAGGTGCTGGAAGAGCACCGGATCACCGCCGCCGGCGGCGTTGAAAAAGCTGGTGCCGAAGTGGCGGTCGAAGAGCAGCATGGTCACACCACCGGCCAGCACGGGAACCACCAGAATCAGCAGGAAGGCGGTGACCAGCCAGGTCCAGACGAAGATGGGCATATCGAACATGCGCATCTCGGGGGCGCGCATATTGAAGATGGTCACGATGATGTTGATGGACGCCAGCACCGAGGAAATGCCCAGGATGTGTATGGCGAAGATCAGGAAATCCATCGACATCCCGACCTGCAGCGAAAGGGGCGGATAGAGGGTCCA
>CAYYHR010000056.1:0-17597 GCA_964471705.1 uncultured Chromatiaceae bacterium | reverse complement strand
TGGCCGGACCCATCCAACGCGTAGGTTGGGCCGACGCAGGAGGCCCAACAAACAAACCCCTGTAGGATGCGGTGACGTAGGAACCGCATCAGTCGCGGTCGATGCGGTTCACGAGCTCACCGCATCCTACACGTTCTGGACCGACGCTGGAGACACGAGGCTCACCACCTCGTATGCGAGCCGACCGGCAAGACGGCCAATCATCTCTAGTCTGGATACACTGCGAGATCGACTTGGGATGTTGGGCCTCCTGCGTCGACCCAACCTCGCGCTCAGGATGCCGCGGAGTCGGCGCAATCCTCTAGGTAGCGGGTCAGGGTCTCCCGGGGGGCGAACCGCTCGGGCGATGCCTCCTGCATATGCAAGGCGAAGGCATCGGGGATGGGCCCGGTCAACAGGGAGCCCGGCTTCACACAGGGGAAGATCTGGTCATAGCGCAGGGTACGGTCCTGGCTCACGCGCAGATGGATGTGGGTGCGATTGAGCTCCCTGGTGTGGCGCAGCCCGGCCGAGGAGATGAGGTCGGCGGTGGCGTAAACCGTCCTGGTGTGGAACCTGGCTACGCGCAGTGCCTTGTCCGGCACCACCAGACCCCGGTACAGACGCGGGTCCTGGGTCGTGATGCCGGTGGGGCAGCGGTTGCTGTTGCAGGTCAGGGATTGGACGCAGCCCAACGCCAGCATCATGCCCCGGGCGCTGTTGCACATGTCTGCCCCCGCGGCCAGGTTCTTCACCAGGTGGAAACCGCTGAGAATCTTGCCCGAGGCGATGACCCGGATGTGCCGCTTCAGATCGAAGCCGTTCAGGCAGTCGACGACGAAGACCAGGGCCTCGCGCAGCGGCATGCCCACGGAGTTGGTGTACTCCAGGGGAGCGGCGCCTGTGCCGCCCTCGCCGCCGTCGACCGTGATGAAGTCCGGACAGACCCCGGTCTCCACCATGGCCTTGCAGATGGCGACGAATTCGCTCCTGTGGCCGATGGCCAGCTTGAAGCCGACGGGCTTTCCGTCGGAAAGCTCACGCAGCTGCGCGACGAAGCGCACCAGCCCCAGCGGCGAGTCGAAGGCACTGTGGACAGGCGGCGAATCCACCAGGGTGCCGGGCTCCACGCCCCGAATGGCAGCGATCTCCGGGGTGTTCTTCCGTGCCGGGAGGATGCCCCCGTGACCCGGCTTGGCCCCCTGGGAGAGCTTGATCTCGATCATCTTCACGGCGGGCAGCTGCGCCTTCTCTTGGAATACCTCGGCACAGAACTGACCCTTTGCGTCGCGGCAGCCGAAATAGCCGGTGCCGATCTGCCAGACCAGATCGCCTCCGTGCTCCAGGTGGTAAGGAGTGATCCCGCCCTCCCCCGTGTTGTGCGCAAACCCGCCCTCCTTGGCACCCTGGTTGAGGGCCAGGATGGCGTTGCAGCTCAGTGCGCCGAAGCTCATGGCCGAGATATTGAAGATGCTCGCCGAGTAGGGCCGGCGGCAGTCGGGACCTCCGACCTGCACCCGCAGGTCTTCCACTTGGGCCACGTCGATGGCCGCGAGGGAGTGGCTGATCCATTCATAACCCGTTCTGTAGGTGTCCACCCGGGTGCCGAAGGGCACGGTCTCGTTGGCCCCCTTTGCGCGCTGGTAGACGAGGCTGCGGTACATGCGGTTGATCGGCACGCCGTCGACCTCGGATTCCGCGAAGTACTGGCGCATGAAAGGCCGCAGGGCCTCCATGAGCCAGCGCCCCCGGCCGAAGAGGGGAAAGTTCCTGCGGATCGCGTGCTCGGTCTGCAACCGGTCGTAGATGCCGAGAAGGAGCAACGGCAGGATGAGGACCAGAGACCAGAGGACCGGCGGCCAGACGACGGCAAGGGCCCCGATCGCCAGCAAGGTTGCGGATGCGATCGCGAAGAAGCGGGGTTGCATGATGCCTCCGAATCATCTCCGTGGGTGCTCCATCCCCCGAAAGATACCGCACAACCCGGGTCGAGCTTGTAACAATTGCGCTCTCTACGCCCCCAATATGCAGACGACCTTTGAGAGCCGAGCCATTGAGAGCCGAGCCAAGGCGCAATACGTACAAGGCCAAACCCTGAGAAGGATTCCCTGCCATGCATGACACCCTACCCTTATTGCGGGTCACCGATTTCCCCTCCCTGCGCCGCCGGGCGCTAGCGACCCTGCAGGTCAACCTCGGCTACCGCTGCAACCAAAGCTGCGTGCACTGCCATGTGAACGCCGGCCCCAAGCGCACGGAACAGATGGACGATGCGAACATCGACCTGATCCCCAGGGTCCTCGCCGCGCGAGGTCTGCCGGTCCTGGACCTCACTGGTGGCGCCCCGGAGCTGCACCCGCGCTTCCGTGACCTGGTGAGGGACGTGCGCGGGCTCGGCGCGAAGGTGATCGACCGCTGCAACCTGACCATCCTCTCCGAGCCCGGATTCGAGGACCTGGCGGATTTCCTGGCGGAGCAGCAGGTGGAGATCGTGGCCTCGCTGCCCTGTTACCTGGAAGAGAACGTGGACCGCCAGCGGGGGAAGGGGGTCTACGAGCGCAGCATCGACGGGCTCGCGCGGCTCAACGCCTTGGGCTACGGGCGGCCCGGCAGCGGCCTCGCGCTGCACCTCGTCTACAATCCGGCCGGTGCCAGCCTGCCGCCGGCACAGGCGGACCTGGAGACCGCCTACAAGCGGGAGCTCGCCGAGCGTCATGGCATCCACTTCGACCGCCTTTATACCCTGACCAACATGCCCATCCGGCGCTTCGGCAGCACCCTGGTCTCCAAGGGCGGCTTCGGCGACTACATGCGGCTGCTCAAGGACAGCTTCTGCCCGACCAACCTGGATCAGGTCATGTGCCGCGACCTGATCAGCGTGGACTGGCAGGGATTTCTGTACGACTGCGACTTCAATCAACAGCTCGGCATGCCGCTACACACCCGGGGCCTGTCCGGCGTGCGACGCCATCTGTCCGATCTGCTAACGGACGACCTCGCCGACACGCCCATCGCCGTGGCCGACCACTGCTACGGCTGCACTGCCGGCCAGGGCAGCAGTTGCGGTGGCTCCCTCAGCCTCCCCGGCTCCCCTTCCCAGCTGACGGGCGAGGGGGATACGCCGAGCCGGAGTCCTGCGGGGATGGGATCAGACCCCCTGAAGGAGAATGCAGCATGAAACGACTCATCCTGCTCCTGGCGTTGGCCGCCCTGATCGTCGCCTTCTTCGTCTTCGACCTGGGTCGCTTTCTGACCCTGGATGCCCTGAAAGACGGCCAGGAGACCTTCGCCGGCTGGTACCAGGCATCCCCGCTGCTGATCGCAGGTGCCTATCTGCTCATCTATGTCGCCGTTACCGCCCTGTCCCTTCCCGGCGCGGCGGTCATGACCCTGGCGGGCGGCGCCCTGTTCGGCCTCTGGATCGGCACCCTGCTGGTCTCCTTCGCCTCCAGCATCGGGGCCACCCTGGCCTTCCTGGCCTCACGCTTCCTGTTTCACGACTGGGTGCAGGGGCACTACGGCACACGCCTCGCCGCCATCAACGAGGGTATGAAAAAAGACGGCGCCTTCTATCTCTTTACCCTGCGCCTGGTGCCCGTGTTTCCCTTCTTCGTCATCAACCTGCTGATGGGCCTCACCCCCATCAAGGCGCGCACCTTCTACTGGGTGAGCCAGATCGGCATGCTGGCGGGGACCCTGGTGTACGTGAACGCCGGCACCCAGCTCGCCCGCATCGACAGCCTGTCCGGCATCCTCTCGCCGGGGCTCCTCGGCTCCTTCGTCCTGCTCGGGATATTTCCCCTGTTGGCGAAGAGGCTGGTCGCCCTGGTGCAGGCGCGCAAGGTCTATGCAGGCTGGAAGCGGCCGAGGCGCTTCGACCGCAACCTGGTGGTGATCGGAGCCGGGTCGGGGGGACTGGTCGCGGCCTACATCGCCGCCGCCGTGAAGGCCAAGGTGACCCTGATCGAGAAGCACAGGATGGGCGGCGACTGCCTGAATACGGGCTGCGTACCCTCCAAGGCCATGATCCGGACCGCGAAGCTGCTTGCCCAGATGCGTCGCGGGGCGGAGCTGGGCATCGGCGCGGCCCATGCGGACTTCGACTTCGCGGCGGCCATGGAGCGGGTGCAGCAGGTGGTGCGGACGGTGGAGCCCCACGACTCGGTGGAGCGCTACCAGGGGCTGGGCGTGGAAGTCATGCAGGGCAGCGCGCGGATCCGCTCGCCCTGGGAGGTGGATGTCACAGGGCAGGACGGGGTCGTCCAGCGGCTCGCCACCCGTGCCATTGTGATCGCCGCCGGCGCGCGGCCCTTCGTCCCGCCCATCCCGGGAATCGAGGAGACCGGCTACCTCACGTCCGATAACCTCTGGGAGCTGCGCGAGCTGCCCCGACGGCTGGTGGTGCTTGGAGGCGGCCCCATCGGCGCGGAGCTGGCCCAGGCCTTCGCCCGGCTGGGATCGCGGGTGACCCAGGTCGAGATGCTCCCGCGCATCCTGACCCGCGAAGATCCAGAGGTCTCGGAGCTTGTGACCGAGCGCTTCCGCGCCGAGGGCATCCAGGTGCTCGTCGAGCACAAAGCCGAGAGATTCCTGGTCGAGGGCGGCGAGAAGATCCTGGTCGCCACCCACGAAGGGCAGGAGGTACGCATTCCCTTCGACGCCGTCCTGGTCGCCGTCGGTCGCGTCGCCAACCTGAAGGGCTACGGCCTGGAGGAGCTGGGGCTGGACGGGGGCCGCACTGTCGAGACCAACGAATTCCTCGCGACCCGCTATCCGAACATCTTTGCGGTCGGGGACGTGGCCGGACCCTACCAGTTCACCCACACCGCCGCCCACCAGGCCTGGTACGCCAGCGTCAACGCCCTGTTTGGCGGTCTCAAGCGCTTCAAGGCCGACTACCGCGTCATCCCCTGGGTCACCTTCACCAGCCCGGAGGTCGCGCGCGTGGGGCTCTCCGAGGAGGAGGCCAAGGCGCAGGGGCTCCCGCACGAGGTCACCCGCTACGGGCTCGACGACCTGGACCGTGCCATCGCCGACGGGGACGCCGAGGGCTTCGTCAAGGTCATCACCCCGCCGGGCAAGGACCGTATCCTGGGCGTCACCATCGTCGGAGAGCACGCCGGGGAGCTGCTGGCGGAATTCACCCTGGCCATGAAGCACGGCCTCGGTCTGAACAAGATCCTGGGCACCATCCACCCCTACCCCACCTGGAGCGAGGCGGCGAAGTACGCCGCGGGGGTCTGGAAGCGCGCCCACGCCCCCGAGTCCCTGCTCGCTATCCTCGAGCGCTATCACGCCTGGAGGAGGAAATGAAGACCTTGCTCGGATCCCTGATGCGATCCTCCTTGGCCCTGTGCCTGTTTTGGGCGACTGCCGCCCAGGCCTTCGACCACAGCACCTGGAACGGTCTTCTCGAGCGCCATGTCCGGCCCATCCGGGGCGGCGTGGCGACCCAGGTGGACTACGCCGGCATGGCGCGCGAGCGCGGTCTGCTGAAGGGCTATCTCGACCAGCTCAGCGCGGTTCCGGAGGCGGACTTCCGGCGCTGGCCCAAGAAGGAGCGACTCGCCTTTCTCATCAATGCGTACAACGCCTGGACAGTGGAGCTGGTCCTCAGCGCCTGGCCCAAGCTCGAATCCATCAAGGACCTGGGCTCCTTGCTCAGCAGCCCCTGGAAGAAACCCTTTATCCCCCTCTTCGGCAAGACCCGCTCCCTGGACGACATCGAGCAAGGAATGATCCGCGCCAAGGGCGCCTACGACGAGCCGCGTATCCACTTCGCCGTAAACTGTGCCAGCATCGGTTGTCCCGCCCTCCGTCCCGAGGCCTACACCGCGGCCAAGCTCGATGCACAGCTCGCGGATGCGACCCGGCGCTTCCTGTCCGATCGCACGCGCAACCGTTCGGACGACGGCAAGCTCGAGGTCTCCAGCATCTTCAAGTGGTACGGCGAGGACTTCCAGCTCGCAGGCGGGCTGCGCGCCTTTCTGGCCGACCAGGGCGAGGCCCTGGGACTGACGGACGACCAGCGCCGGTCCCTGCGCGACGGATCCCTCGAGATCGCCTTCCTCCCCTATGATTGGCGCCTGAACGCCGTACGATGAAGCTCCGTATCCTCTTCCATGGGCAGTCCACCATGATCCCGTTACGCGAGATCGCCGGGGAAGCGATCGGAACCTTTCTGCTGGGCGGATCCCTGGCCGCGCTTCTTTTCGTCCGTGTGCTGGAGCCCTTGATGTGCCCCGCCTGCGGCACCTGCGACTGCACCACCCCGAACAACCTACCGACAGGAGAGAAATCCCCTTGACCATCCAACGCTTCGATCAAGCCGCCCTGCGCGATTACTACGGCACCGTCCTGCAGAGCAGCGGCGATCTCGAGACCAGCGCCTGCTGCTGCACCGACGAGGACCTGTCGCCCAGCATCAAGTCAGCCCTGGCCGAGATCGAGGACGAGGTGCTGAGCCGCTTCTACGGCTGCGGCTCGCCCCTGCCGCCACTGCTGGAGGGCTGCACCGTGCTCGACCTGGG
Organism: uncultured Chromatiaceae bacterium; assembly: GCA_964471705.1. Classification (GTDB taxonomy): domain Bacteria; phylum Pseudomonadota; class Gammaproteobacteria; order Chromatiales; family Chromatiaceae; genus Thiosymbion. The sequence continues at coordinate 11,088 of CAYYHR010000056.1, read as the reverse complement.
CTGTGGCACGGGACGCGACGCCTTTCTGGCCTCGCGGCTGGTGGGTCCCGAAGGGCATGTCATCGGCCTGGACATGACCGAGGAGCAGCTCGCCGTCGCCCAGCGCAACTTGGACGCCCAGATGCAGCGCTTCGGCTATCGGGAGGCCAACGTGGAATTCCGCCAGGGCTTCATCGAGGACCTGCGCGACGTCGGGATCGAGGACGACTCCATCGATGTCGTCATCTCCAACTGCGTCCTCAACCTCTCGCCGGACAAGTCGGCGGTCTTCTCCGAGATCTTCCGGGTGCTGAAACCGGGCGGCGAGCTGTACTTCTCAGACGTTTTCTCCGGGCGTCGCGTGCCCGAGCGTTTCCACGACGATCCGGTCCTGCACGGGGAGTGCCTGGCGGGGGCCATGTACCGGGAGGACTTCCGGCGCCTCCTGCGCGAGCTCGGCTGCCTCGACTACCGGACCATGTGTTCGCGGCGCATCACGCTGGAGTCACCCGAGATCGAGGCCAAGATCGGCATGATCGACTTTCACTCGGTCACCGTACGCGCCTTCAAGCTGGCGCTGGAGGACCTCTGCGAGGACTACGGCCAAGTCGCCGTCTACCGGGGCACCATCCCCGACTGGCCCCATTGGCTCGACCTCGACGACCACCACCGCCTGCACACCGGCAAGCCCATGCTGGTGTGCGGCAACACCGCGGCCATGCTCCAGGACACCCGCTTCGGAGCCCACTTCGAGGTACGCGGTGACCGTTCGGTCCACTACGGCCCCTTCGATTGCGGCCCCGGTGCCGACAAGGCATCCCTCGACGCCGGCTGCGGCGGGGCCTGCTGTTGAGGACGGTGGTGCCGGCCAGGGCGCCTGGTAAGGATGCACCGAAGTAGGGTGGGCAAAGCGAAGCGTGCTAACCAAATTCAAGACCTGCCAGCTGGCGCATAGCAAGTTGTGTACGGGCTGGCACAACCCGGAAGACGAAGAGAAGGACAAACAGGCGGATAGGTGACTCGATAAAGGTCGCCTAAAGCCCCCGAAAGGCTCCCCGCAAGGCGGCCAGGGTAACACGTAGCAGTATCCACAAGACCCAGAGCACCGCCAGGCCGGCGACACCTGCGCCCAGCTGCAGAGGCAAGGGCTGGGCAATGAGCCAATCCCACGCGAGCCGGCAAACGGTGACCAATCGGTCGACGAGCTCGAACATGCAACATCTCCATTAGGACGGACAGGGGCCGGGACCAAGCCCCGATACCTGACTTCCCGCCAGCCTTTTCGCGACCGACGAGATAGTCCCGCCTCCACCGCATCCGAAAGGCGACGAGGCGCTCTCCGTGGCATCATGCAGTGTTTCGCACGCATGTCCAGAGCTCCCCGAAATGGCTGGAGGAATGGCCCGAGATCGCGACTGCATCCGCCTGCGCGGCGTACGCCAGAACAACCTGAAGAACCTCGACCTGGATCTGCCCCTGGGCGAGCTGATCCTGGTCACGGGGGTCTCGGGGTCGGGCAAGTCTTCCCTGGCCTTCGACACCCTCTACGCCGAGGGTCAGCGGCGCTACGTGGAGACCTTCTCCCCCTACGCGCGTCAATTTCTGGACCGCATGGACCGGCCCCGGGCTGACCGTGTCGAGGGCATCCCGCCGGCGATCGCGATCGACCAGACCAATCCTGTACGCACCTCCCGCTCCACAGTCGGGACCATGACGGAGCTCAACGATCACCTGAAGCTCCTCTTTGCTCGGGCCGCGCGCCTCTTCTGCCACGGCTGTGGGCGAGAGGTACGCCGGGACACCCCCGAGAGCGTGTGGCAAGACCTGGTGCTGCGCGCCGAAGGGGCTGCACCGCGTGTCCTGATCTGCTTCCGGGCTCCGGTCCCGGAAAGCTTCTGTCCTGAGGAGATCCGGGGGCTTCTGGCCCAGCAGGGCTATGTGCGCATCCTGCGGGAAGATGAGAACGCCTTCGAGGTCATCCAGGACCGTCTGCGCCTCATCCCCGCGAACCGCGGCCGTGGCGTCGAGGCCCTCGAAGCGGCCTTGCAACACGGGCATGGCCACGTCCGGGTCTATCCCCTGGACGAGGATCTCAATCCTAGCGAGCCCTGGCGGTTCTCCACCGGCCTGCACTGCCCGGACTGCGACATCGATTATCGGGACCCCGTCCCGAACCTCTTCTCCTTCAACTCGCCGCTGGGCGCCTGCGAGACCTGCCGCGGCTTCGGCCGCACCATTGGCATCGACTGGGACCTGGTGGTGCCGGACGCGGGCAAGTCGCTGATCGAAGGGGCGATTAAGCCCATCCAGTCGGACAGCTACTCGGAGGTCCAGGAGGATCTAATGGGCTTCGCGCACCGCAGCGGCGTCCCGACGGACCTGCCCTGGCGCGAGCTGACCGACGCCGACCGCCGATGGGTCCTGGAGGGCGAGGGGGACTGGGAGGACGGAGTCTGGTACGGCATCCGCCGCTTCTTCGACTGGCTGGAAGGGCGTGCCTACAAGATGCACGTGCGGGTGCTCCTGTCCCGTTACAGAGCTTACGACCTGTGTGCCGCCTGCGGCGGGGCCCGTCTAAAGGACGAGGCCCTGGACTGGCGGATAGGAGACCGGGACGAGGCGACGGCGGTGCTGGACCCCAACGAGCGTTTTCGTCACGGGCACGTCGAGATGGCGGATGCCACCTGGGAGGCTCTTCCCGGCCTCGGAGTCCATGATCTGATGCGCCTGCCGATCGCGAACTGCCGTAGCTTTTTCGACGAGCTGCGGCTCCCCGGGGCCATGGACCAAGCCATGGATCTGCTGCTCGAAGGCATCCGCTCGCGTCTGCGCTACCTGTGCGAGGTCGGCCTGGGCTACCTGACCCTGGACCGGCAGTCCCGCACCCTCTCTGGGGGCGAGGTGCAGCGGGTCAACCTCACCACCGCCCTGGGCACGGCCCTGGTCAATACCCTCTTCGTGCTGGACGAGCCCAGCATCGGCCTGCACCCCCGGGACATGGGCCGGGTCGTCGGTGTCCTGCACCGGCTGCGGGACCAGGGAAACTCCCTGCTGGTGGTGGAGCACGACCCTCAGGTCATGCTGGCGGCGGACCGTATCCTGGACATGGGCCCGGGTCCGGGTGAGCTGGGCGGCGAGCTGATCTTTCAGGGGACCCCGGCCGAGCTGCTCCGCGCCGAGGGCTCCCTGACCGGGGACTACCTGTCCGGCCGCAGGTCCGTGGCCGGCGCGTGGGAGCCGCGGACGTCCCTCCCCGGCGAGCCCGAGATCAGGCTCCTCGGCGCCCGCGCCAACAACCTGAAGGGGATCGACATTGCGATCCCCTTGGGCCGATTGGTCGTGGTGACCGGGGTCTCCGGGTCCGGCAAGTCGACCCTGGTCGAGGACGTCCTCTACAAGGCCCTGGCTAGGCTCAAAGGGAGATCCGAGGGTCAGCCCGGCGCTCACTCGTCCGTCGAGGGCGGTGAGCAGATCACGGACGTCGTCCTGGTCGACCAGTCCCCCATCGGGCGCAGCTCGCGCTCCAACCCGGCGAGCTATGTCGGGGCCCTGGACTCCATCCGCAAGCGCTTCGCCGCTGAGCCCCTGGCCAAGGAGCGCGGCTACACCTCCGGTACCTTCAGCTTCAACTCCGGCAACGGGCGCTGCTCGACCTGCGGCGGCTCGGGCTTCGAGCACCTGGAGATGCAGTTCCTCTCCGACGTCTACCTGCGCTGTCCCGACTGCGACGGCAGGCGCTACCGCAGCCGGGTGCTCGACGTGCGGATCCAATCGCGGACGCAGGGCCCCGCCCTCTCGATCGCAGAGGTCCTGGACCTGACGGTGACCGAGTCCCTGGCCTTCTTCGCGGATCGGACCGACGTCAAGCAAGCCCTGGAGCCGCTGCACGCCCTCGGGCTCGGCTACCTGCGCCTGGGCCAGCCGGTCCCGACCCTCTCCGGCGGCGAGGCCCAGCGGCTCAAGCTCGCGGGACATCTGGCTAAGAGCGGGCGCCGACGGACCCGCCGGGGCATCCTCTTCCTGCTCGACGAGCCCACCACCGGCCTGCACTTCGACGACATCGCCACCCTCCTGCGCGCCTTTCAGCGGCTGCTGCGGGCGGGCCACTCCCTGCTGGTGATCGAGCACAACCTGGACGTGATCCGCGCGGCGGACTGGCTCCTCGACCTGGGACCCGAGGGCGGCGAAGGCGGCGGGGAGCTGGTCTGCTCGGGGACGCCTGAGCAAATCGCCGCGCATCCCACGAGCCACACGGGGAAGGCGCTTCGCGACTACGATGAGGAGCTGAGGGAGGTCCGGGAGGCGCCCGCTGCATTCCGTGCCGCTCCGCGAGCGATGACTGCCCCTTCCTCCATCAAGGTGCTTCACGCGCGCGAGCACAACCTCCAGGACCTGACGGTCTCGATCCCCCGCGACAAGCTCACGGTCATCACCGGGGTCTCCGGCAGCGGCAAGAGCACCCTCGCCTTCGACATCCTGTTCGCGGAGGGTCAGCGCCGCTACCTGGAGTCCCTCAACGCCTACGCCCGCCAGTTCGTCCAGCCGGCGGTGCGGGCGGACGTGGACGCCGTCTTCGGCATCCCGCCCACCATTGCCATCGAGCAGCGCACCAGCCGCGGAGGGCACAAGAGCACCGTCGGTACCCTGACCGAGATCCACCATTTTCTGCGGCTGCTGTACGTGAAGCTGGGCGTGCAGAGCTGCCCGGAGTGCGACATCCCCATCCGCCCCCAGGACCGGGAGACCATCCTGGAGCGGCTGCTCGCGGACTTCGCCGGACGCCGGATCTGCCTCATGGCCCCTCTGGTGGTCGGCCGCAAGGGCTTCTACAACGAGCTGGCCGCCTGGGCGCACCGCAAGGGCTACTACCTGTTGCGGGTGGACGGGGATCCGGTGCCAACGGAGTCCTGGCCGCGGCTGGACCGTTTCCGGGAGCACAACATCGACCTGCCGATCAGAGAGCTGGAAGTGACGGATCACGGCCGCGACGAGCTCTCCGACCTGTTGCGGCGAGCCCTCGATCATGGCAAGGGAACGGTGCGGGTGGTGGAAGCGGACCAGGGGGCCTGGGGGGCGGAGACAGCTTTCTCCACGACCCGTACCTGCCCCGGCTGCGGACGCGCCTTCGAGGAGCCGGACCCGCGCCTCTTCTCCTACAACTCCAAGCACGGCTGGTGCCCGAGCTGCTACGGCACCGGGCTGACGCTTCCCGGATTCGACGCGGAGCAGAGCGGCGAGGAAGACGCCTGGCTGGAGACGACCGCGGACCAGGCCCGGGTCTGCCCATCCTGCGATGGCCGGCGGCTGAATCCGGAAGCCCTCGCGGTGCGCTTCCGGGGTCGCTCCATCGCCGATCTCTCCGCCCTGGTGGTGGACCGCGCGGCCGAGCTGCTCGCCGGGCTCGACCTGGACGAGCGCGAGACCGCCATCGCCTCCGACCTGCTGGCGGAGGTCCGGGGCCGCCTCGCCTTCCTCGAAGAGGTCGGGCTCGGCTACCTGAGCCTGGACCGGGGTGCGCCGACACTTTCCGGCGGGGAGGCCCAGCGCATTCGGCTCGCCGCCCAACTGGGCTCGAGCCTGCGCGGGGTCTGCTACGTGCTGGACGAGCCCACCATCGGCCTGCACCCGCGGGACAACCGCCGATTACTGGATACCCTGGACCGGCTCGAGCGCAAGGGCAATACCATCCTGGTGGTGGAGCACGACGAGGAGACCATCCGCCGCGCCGAGCATGTGATCGACCTGGGACCGGAGGCCGGCATCCGGGGCGGCCGCCTGGTGGCCCAGGGCACCGCCGAGGAGCTGGTCCGCAATCCGGATTCGGTCACCGGGCGCTACCTGGGCCGCGCGCCGGGCCCTCCCCGCGTACCGCGGGATACCGGGGCCGGCTGCGCCTGGCTCGGCATCCAGGGCGCCCGGCGCCACAACCTCAGGGATATGGATGTGAAGATCCCCCTGAGCCGGCTGGTCTGTGTCACCGGCGTGTCCGGCTCGGGCAAGTCCACCCTGGTGCGGGAGGTCCTTGCGAGCAGCCTGCACAACCTGCTGGCGGCACAACGTCCGCGGGGCGGACGGGCGCGCAGGGCCGATCTCCTGGGCTGTAGCGGGCTCACGGGCTGGCAGTCGCTGACCCGGGTTCTGGAGGTCGACCAGACCCCCATCGGCAAGACGCCCCGCTCCTGCCCCGCCACCTACGTGGGGTTCTGGGACCGGATCCGGCGCCTGTTCGCCGCCACCCCCGATGCCCGAATGCTGGGCTGGGGACCCGGTCGGTTCTCGTTCAACACCAAGGGGGGACGCTGCGACGCGTGCGAAGGCCGGGGCATGCAGCGCATGGAGATGAGCTTCCTGCCCGACGTCCAGACGATCTGCGAGGTCTGCGGCGGCAGCCGCTTCAATGCCGAGACTCGGGAGATCCGCTACAAGGGGCGCGACATCGGTGAGGTCCTGGCCATGGCCGTGGACGAGGCGGTGGAAACCTTCGCGGCCTATCCCCCCGTTCACCACGCCCTGACCCTCCTGCAGGACACGGGGCTGGGCTACCTGACCCTGGGCCAGCAGAGCCCCACCCTCTCCGGCGGCGAGGCTCAGCGCATCAAGCTGGTGACCGAGTTGGCGAAGGCCCGCTCCGCGGAGGACGGAGTCGCGGCGAAGCCCACCCTCTATGTGCTCGACGAGCCGACCGTAGGCCTGCACATGGCGGACGTGGAACGCCTGACCACGGTCCTGCACCGGCTGGTGGATGCGGGTCACTCGGTGCTGGTCATCGAGCACAACCTCGACCTGATCGCCGCGGCGGATTGGGTGCTGGACCTGGGACCCGAAGGGGGCGAGGCAGGAGGCAACATCGTGGCGGAAGGACCGCCGACCCGGCTGGCGAGCATCGAAGGCTCGCATACCGCAGAGGCCCTGCGACGCCATTATGGGCGATGACAGTCGCTCGCGTCGGCAGATTCTCCGAAGATGCCCCGGGGCCTTGCGCCCTCACCGGCGCTGCCTGCTGTGGAGGCTGGTAGGGCCTCGTCAGTTCAGGACCGGCGTGGAGCCCCCGGACGTTGCATTCTGCATCCGGGTCAAGCCTTCGGTCGCCGGAGCGGCTTCCGCGCTGCGAGCATCGCCCGTACGGGCCGGAGGTGCCGTCGCATAGCCGACCTGAGCCAGCATGTATCGGATGGCGGCCTCCAGCTCCTCGTCCCCACAATCCATGCAAGAGCCGCGGGGTGGCATGACCCCCATCCCAGCGATCACGACCTGCAGAAATCGATCGTATCCCTGCGCGACACGCGGCTCCCAATCGGCCTTGTCACCGAGCCTGGGCGCACCGGCCACACCTGCATCATGACAGACCATGCAGGACTTGTTGTAGATCGCAAGCCCGGGGGCCTCGCCCGCACCCACAGCCATCGAGCCGGAGGTCGCAGCAGCAGGTGCCGCCTCCACCCCACCGCTCGGCCCTAAAGAATCCACGAGAACGATCGAGCTCTCCGGCATCATGGACTCCCTTTTGCCGCGATTGCCGGTAATCCCGGCCGCCACCAGTACGTAGACCATTGCGACCAGAATCGAGATTCCGATCAAGCCGGACAACGCAGCCCCGAGCCCAATGCTCCGACGCTTCCCCACACAAGCCTCCTGATAAAGAACAACTCTGATCCGCAAACTGCCCCGAGCACAATCCGCCGGGTGGCGATCAAGCGGGCGATTATATCGGTCGACACCTGCCCCGATCCATCCGGACGACGGCGTCTACAGGGGAAACTGCCGAGCATAGACGGGGCCGGGAAGACTCGGTATCCTTCAAGGCTCGCGCCCGTAGCTCAGCTGGATAGAGCGCTGCCCTCCGGAGGCAGAGGCCGGGGGTTCGAATCCCTCCGGGCGCGCCATCTTGCTTTCACCCCTCGCAAACGCCGCTAACTCATTGACCGGGAAGCTATAAATCGGGGTTCGAACGCCTTCTTTTTTCTTGTAGGCCGGTCGGCCTTCAAAAAGCATTTTCATGACCACCTGCTTGTGGGCGGGTTTATCCGAACGCCATAGATTCATTGGGTTTTCGAGGAACCGCAGGGCGGGTTCGAACTTTTGGGATGGTATGGGGAACGCTTTGGTTGGCGTGCCGAGCTTTTCCGCCAAAAGCAGCTTTTCACGGGACAGCTTTTCGACCCGGCGCTCGTAGCTGGCGACCAGGGATTCGCTTTGTCCTTCAACGATGCGGTCCAACAGGGTTTCAATCTGCCGCTCGATCTCTGTGCTGCGGGTCTTGAGTTCGGCGCGGGTGGTATCGCTGGCGGTGCGGTTGTCCCGCCCCAAAGCGTCCAGAGCCTCAACAAAACGTTCGAACATTTTCCGCTTAGGTGTGACCCGCGCGATGAGCGTGTCGAAATCGGATTCGAGATCGGCGCGGCGGATAGATTTGCGATAGCTGGCGCAGCCCTTTTTCGGGCACAGGTAATAGGGATGCTTGTCATCCGTGTGGCTGGTGGACCAGCAGGCCGTGAGCGGCGTGCCGCAATCGGCGCAGACCACAAAGCCGCGCAGCGGGAAATCGGCGCTGATGTCTTTCCGGGCGGGCGCTTTCGTACGGACACGCAGGCGCTCCTGAATCCGCTCGTAGGTCGCGAGCGAAACCAGTCCCTCATGCTGGGCTTTACGGAATGTCACGCCCCAGCGCGGCAGTTCCAGGTATCCGGCATAGAGCGGCTGGGTCAGCTGGTCCTTGACGCGCTGATTGCGGATTTCGCCCGCGGGAAGGTCCTTCGGATAGTCCGGTTGGCATTCCAGAAAGCGCTTCACCTCGACCTGTGAACCGAACCGGCCAGAGGCAAAACCTTCCAGCGCTTCCGTAATAATGGACGCCAGCGGTTCATCGCGGACGAGGACCTTGCCCTGGCCGGGCTGATGCGCGAACCGGTAGCCACGCGGCGCCCAGAAAACCCAATAGCCGTTCAGGACGCGGGCCCGCATGCGGTTCTTCGTTTGCTCAGCGTTTTTCTGGCGCTGGTGCTGGCTGACGCTCGCCAGCAGGTTTTCGACGAGGATGGAGTCGCTGTCCTCCCCGAATTCCACCGAGGGGCTTTCCAGTCGGGCACCGGCGCTCGCAATGGCTTCGCGCAGGTCAAGATGAGCTTTGATGTCCCGCGCCAGACGGCTGATGTCGTCAATGACAACCACGAAGTCTTCGGCGTGGGCGTGTTCCCTGAGATAAGCGAGCATCGCCTGCATGCCGGGGCGGGTCGTTATGCCGCCGGACACGGCCTCATCGACGAAGACCCGGTCCACGTCATAGCCTTTCATGCGGGCGAATTCACGGCAGTGGGTTTCCTGCGATCCCAGGCCCTGGCCCCTGCGGACCTGTGCCGCGGATGACACGCGCGCATAGATGACGGCGCGTGTCGGGGAAGGCTGTGGAGCAGCGGGTATTGGCATGATCCCACCCTATAGGATTTCTCTCCCGGCTGGCACGAGTGTCGGCCAGATTGTGAAAACAATCCACAGTCCAGAGTTCGAACTTTCTCCTGGCGGGTTGTTTTGTAGTACAAACGTGTTTTGTACTACATGAGATGACGTTCCGCTGCGCGCAAGATGTGCGCTGTACTACATTCGTGCCTCATTCCGTTCAGCGCCATCTTGGCAAGGGGGTGCCCCCCCGTTGCATCCCCCCAAATCCCTGAGCCAAAGGCTCAGGGATCGCTAGCGCGTCCGTCCGGAATATATAGGGGTCCCTCCCGGACGCGCTAGCAGGGCGAGTGGCTGCCATGAGTTCTTGAGGATATCTTTCTGTTTGCTCAAGCCCGCGCTCTGTGCAACGTTAGAACGTTTACTATTGCCGGGTAGGCGATGGTTCGTCGTATGTGAATGGGCAATGTGCGAGATACTTAACTTTGGCTTTAACAAGAAAAGAAGCGCCTGATGAGAAGGATTGAAGGAACAATCACGAAGGAACTTGCTGCTACCGTTGACGAAAAAGACGTGGCCGCAGGCGACGGATTTCCCGTCGATACTTATCGAAAACTGGTAGAGCATTGTGCAGCCCTCGCATACTTGAATAAGGATTACCTGCTATTTTTTAGAGGGCAAGCAGTAGACTTCAAGAATAAGAACGATAAATCTACATTCTACCCATCGATATATCGTGGAGATTATCTTCCAAAGCGGGAGGTCGAGCATCGATTTGATATTTTAAATCAAGCATCAAGCAAACTGATTGATTTGCTTGGCTCTCAAACCAAGGGCGGCATTAGTGAGCTCAAAAGAAAGAAATATATTCAATGGAGTATCCTTCAGCACTACGAGGTATGCGGGACACCACTCATTGATTTCACTCATTCATTAAGGGTGGCTTGCTCATTTGCGCTGCTGAATAACGAAAATGAAAATGCATATATTTACGTATTTGCTCTCCCATATATAACTAATCGAATTTCAATAAATTCCGAACACGATCTGATCAATGTCCGACTTTTAAGTATTTGCCCTCCGGATGCCCTCAGGCCTTATTTTCAAGAAGGATATCTAGCTGGAACGTCAGATATAGAGAACGAGTATGACTCTAAATCTGAATTGGATTTCAACCGGAGGCTGGTGGTTAAGTTTAGGATTCCAAATACAAAAAACTTTTGGGGCAAGGACTTTAAAGTCATACCAAAATCAGCACTGTATCCGGAGCATGATGTTTTTCATAGTATCTGCAAAGAGATCGAAGTGGATGTAAAGAGAGAGCTGAAGCCAGGTGAAATAGGTGAGTTCCTCTCTCTTTGGTCAGAAGTTGAAGAAAGTATCGTTTCAATGAATCAGCAAGCTAGAGAGCATAATACGTTCTTTAGCTCGTTGAAACAGTTAAGGAAGTCAGAATTGTTTGACCCAAGCTTAGTCAACAATATTGATAAGCTTAGACGTTTTAGAAATGAGCTTGTGCACTCCCCAAAGAGAATAAGTGACAAAGAAATTTCTCCCTACATGGATCTATTGAAGTTTGTTGCTAATGAGATCAAAAGGCAAAGCTAAATCAGGTCAACAAGGACGCGTTGCGCTGGCGCGCTAACGTCTTTCACCTATGGCGTTATCGCGCCGGGACGAAGCTCGGCGTATCTTGCGGGGTGCGAGTCCCCGTCG
>CAYYHR010000055.1:15344-17798 GCA_964471705.1 uncultured Chromatiaceae bacterium | reverse complement strand
GCTTCCAGGGGTATGTCGATCCCGGCGTCGGCGAGGCGCGCTTGGGCCAGGGTCAGGGCGCGAGAGTAATCTCGGCTCAGGGCTGTGGTGACCAGGGCTCGCGAAAAGATCTCGATCAAGATGCCCAAGGAGAGGGCGAGGATGGCGAAGGCGACGACCACCTCGAGCAGTGTAAAACCACCTTGCCGTTTCACCCTCCCATAGGACGGGGGAGAGGCACCGAGCAGGGACGTTGGCGCTCCGCTTCCCCCTCCTCGGCGTGAGAAACCAGTCAAGAACACTTGGCTCGGGCTCACGTGCCCCTCCAAGGTGCCGTGCGAATGCGTCCGGTCAGCCATTGGACACCGACCTGATAACCGGCGTCGTGCCGGGACAGGATGACACGTCCCCCGGTGGAGCTGCCGTCCGGAAAGAAGCGAACCGCTCCTCTCTGCTCGTCGAGCATCTCCGTCTCCGCCGCTTCCAGCTTCAGGTCCAGACCCTTTGGCAGCTTGCCCCGGCGGAATCTGCCGTCCACCTCGAAGCTACGGGTCTCCAAATCGAGCGTAAAGGCAACGTCGTGGCCGGTGCGGATCGCCTCCTCACGGGCCAGGCGTAGACCCGCCGCGACCCGCCGTGCGGAGGCCTTGAGCTCGGCTCCCGGTATTGCCGCGGTGATCAAGGGCGGGGTGATGGCCAGGAGGAGTGCGATGATGGCGAGGACGACCAGAAGCTCCAGGAGCGTAAAGCCGCGGGATCGGGGAGGGAAGGGAAGGCGCAAAGCCGACGGGTAACAGGCCCCCTCGCCCAAGGGCAGCAGAGAGTTACGGCCTGCGGTGAAATCTGCGGAGAGCATGAGTAGGTACTGAAAACTCTCGACCGATTCTTCCGCGATCAGCTCCATCCGTGCCTATGGAGATCTCAGTCATCGCACCGATCATTTCCAGCTGACGACGTCCTGGTCTTCCCCCTCGCCTCCGTCGCGGTTGTCCGCACCCAAGGACCAGAGGTCGTAAGACCCGTGATCGCCCGGAGACTTGTAGTGATACTCGAAGCCCCAGGGATCCTTGGGCACGGAGTCTTTCTTGAGATAAGGTCCGAACCAATTGGCGACGTCCCCGGGATTTTCCACCAGGGCCTGCAAACCTTCGTCCGTCGTAGGAAGGCGCCCCACGTCGATGGAGAAAACCTCGAGGGCCCCGCCGAGGTTGGCGATCTGCGTCTGAGTGGTCTTGGTCTTCGCTCCCTTGAAGAATTTCATCACGTTCGGCGCGACCACTGCTGCCAGCAGTCCGAGTATGGCGAGAACTACCAGCAGCTCGATCAGTGTAAAGCCGCGGCCCTTGGAACGGGGCCTTGGGTGCTGTTTCAGAAAAGGCCGCAAGCGTCCGGCGCCGTGGATATGCATGGGGAGCGACTCCTGTGTCCGATACGGTGAAAGCAGTTGCCGGTTGCGATCCGCCCCGGCTGCATGGTAATTCGACGCGCTTGGGGAGAATGCCCGCTTCTAGAAAGAGACTTCTCTCGTGAGCTTCGCAATGCCCCCATACCCTCTTTGCCACAATCGGTTCGCTCGACCCCGCGGCTCGCCAGCTACATCACCAGCTCGTTCGCGTCGAGTATGGGGATAATGATCGAGATGATAATCCCGGCTACCAGGATGCCCAAGCCGACGATCACCACGGGCTCCAACAGGGCGAGCATGCGCTTGACACTCGCCTGCGTCTCCCGGTCGTAGACCTGCGCCACCTTGGCGAGCATGGCGTCCAGGCTCCCCGACTCCTCGCCGACGCGGATCATCTGCAACGCCATCTGGGGCAGGATCTCGCGCCGTGCCACCGGCTCGGCCAAACCACGTCCGTGCTTCAGGTCCTCACCTGCCTCATCCAGAAGGCCCGAGAGCTTTCGATTGGACACCACTTCCTTGGACAGGTTCAAGGCGCTGAGCAACGGCAGCCCGTTCTTGAGCAGGGTCGCGAGGGTATGACAGAAACGGGCGGTCTCCAACTTCCAGAGAAGGTCTCCCAGAAGCGGCAGGTCCAACAATTTGTGGTCAACCCGGGTACGCACCACCGGGTCCTGCAGCCATCGCTCCACGGCCAGGGCGACGAGCGCCACCACTGCGAGCATGGCCCACCAATAACCCCGAAAGAGGTCTCCGACGCCGATGACGATACGGGTCGGGAGGGGAAGCGTCGCCCCCATGTCCTCGAACATGGCCGTGAACTGGGGCACCACGAACACCAGCAATAGGATGACCGATAAACCGGCGACGACGAGCAGAATGGCGGGATAGATCAGGGCGGAGGTGACGGTTTCCTTAAGCTCTGCGGAGCGCTCCAGGTAATCGGCAAGGCGAGCGAGCACGGCCTCCAGGGCCCCGCTCGCCTCGCCGGCGCGCACCATGTTCACATAGAGGCGCGGGAACTGGCCATCCTGCCCCTCCAAGGCGGCGGCGAAGGTCGAGCCGCCTCG
>CAYYHR010000055.1:0-15244 GCA_964471705.1 uncultured Chromatiaceae bacterium | reverse complement strand
GTCGCATGGGAGAGCACCGCCTGGCGGATTCCGTCGCTCATGATGAGGACCTCGGTGATCACCATGCGTCCCCGGTATCCGGTATCGTTGCACTGCTCGCAGCCCACCGGATGGTAGAGGAAGAGATCCTCCGCCTCCCGATCGCGCAGACGCATGAACTTGAGCCTCACCTCCGGTAGCGGCTCGTAGCGTTCCCGGCAGTGCGGACACAGCCGGCGCACTAGGCGCTGCGCCAGGATGCCGTTGATGGTGGAGGTCAAGAGGTAGTCGTCCACCCCCATGTCCAGGAGGCGGGTCACGCCGCTGGCGGCATCGTTTGTGTGCAACGTGGAGAGCACGACGTGACCGGTCAGGGCCGACTGTACCGCAATACGTGCGGTCTCGAGGTCGCGCATCTCGCCCACCATGATGATGTCCGGATCCTGGCGGACGATGGAGCGCAGGGCCCCCGCGAAGGTCATGCCGATCTGGGGCTTGACCTGGATCTGATTGATGCCCGGAAGCTGATATTCCACCGGGTCCTCGACCGTGATGATCTTGCGCTCCTGGGTGTTGAGGCGGCTCAGCGCCGTGTACAGGGTGGTGCTCTTGCCGCTGCCGGTAGGACCCGTGACCAGGAAGATCCCGTAGGGCATGTCCAGGATGGTACCGAGCCGCTCGCGGGGACTGCCGTCGAAACCGAGAGCATCGAAATCGAAGCGCACGCTTTCCTTGTCCAGAAGGCGCATGACCACGCTCTCGCCGAACATGGTGGGCACGGTCGACACGCGAAGATCCAGCTCCTTGCCCTGCACCCGCAGCGGGATGCGCCCGTCCTGGGGTAGGCGGCGCTCGGCGATGTTGAGCTTGGACATGATCTTGATGCGGGAGATGACCGCCGCGGTGGACCGCGGTGGCGGCGAGTCCACCTCCTTGAGGATACCGTCGACGCGGTAGCGCACCTTGAGCTCGTCCTCGAAGGGCTCGATGTGGATGTCCGAGGCACGGGACTCCACGGCATGCTGGACGATCTGGTTGACCATCCGGATCACCGGGGCCTCGCTCGCCAGATCCTTGAGGTGCTCGATATCGTCCTCCGATACTTCGCCGAGCCCGGCGGCGAAGTCCTCCTCCTCGGCCTCGTCCTCGCTCTTCGCGTAGAGGCGGTCCAGAGCCAGCTCGATCTCCGAGGGCAGACCGACGGCGCGCGTCACTGGTTTGCCGACGGCCAAGGCCACCGCATCCAGGGCAAAGGCATCGGACGGGTCCGACATGACGACGACAAGCTCCGACTCGTCCTCCCGCAGCGGGAGCACCCTCGCGTCCTTGAGAAAACGCAGGCTCAGGGACTCCGACGCTATCGGCAACTGCGGGTAGTCCGAAGGCTCCGCCAGTGGGATGTCCAGAACCTCGGAAAACGCCTGCGCCAGGTCCCGCTCCGAGACCAGACCCAGGCGAGTCAGCATGCGCAGGATCGCATCGCCGCTCTCCTCGACCAGCCGGCGGGCTCGGGCCAGGTCCGTGCCCCCGAGCTTGCCGCGCTCCCGGAGGAAGGCGAGGACGTCAGACTCGACTGAATCGACCGACTCCCTCGGAACAGGGACGAGGGGCTCATCCCCGGAAATTCCGGCCTCTTCGCTCAGGTCGCCGAGGAGCAGGTCGGGGTCCACCGCCATTGTCATTCCCGACGGGTCGTTCTGTCCCGGCGAGCTCGAGGGATCGGATCCGCGGATGTCAGCCATGGACAATCTCCCGGACAGGATGGATAGGGCACGCCGCCGAATTCTCGGATTCATCACGCCACTGGGGCATCAGGGCGCGCAGCGCGGCCAGCATGGCCGCCTCGTCACAGGCCCGGACAGCCGCCTTCAGGGCCTCGAGCCCAGCCGTCAGCTCATCGAGCCGCGGTGCCGTCCCGCATCGGGCAACGCGAATCTTGGGATGAGCCGTCTCCGCCAGATTCTCCGACTCGTAGAAGAGCTCCTCGAAAAGCTTCTCGCCCGGCCTCAAGCCGACATATTCGATGGCGATGTCCTTGCCGGGTCGCTTGCCGGAGAGACGGATCATCTGCTCCGCCAGATAGGCGATCTTGACCGGCTCACCCATGTCCAGCACGAAGATTTCGCCGCCTTGCCCGATGGCCGCCGCCTGCATGATGAGCTGGCAGGCCTCCGGGATGGTCATGAAGAAACGCTCGATATTCGGGTGGGTGACGGTCACGGGTCCACCGCGCTCGATCTGGCTTCGGAACAGAGGCACCACGCTGCCCGCGGAGTCCAGTACGTTGCCGAACCTGACCGTCTCGAAACGGGTCCGCGACTGCCTGCCGAGGGCGTGGCAGAGGAGCTCGGCTATGCCTTTGGTCATGCCCATGACGTTGGCGGGATTCACCGCCTTATCCGTCGAGATGAGGACGAATTCTTCACATGCGAAGGCGTCAGCCGCCCGGGCGACGATCTCCGTTCCCAGTACGTTGTTGCGGATTGCCGATCGCGCCTGGTGCTCCAGCAAGGGCACGTGCTTGTACGCCGCGGCATGGAACACGACCCGCGGCTGTCCCTCCCGGAACAGTACCTGCACCGCCTCTGTGTCGGTGACATCCAACAACACACACTCGACCGCGACCTCCGGGTAGGCGTCCCGCAGCTCCATATCGATACGGTACAGATTGAGCTCGCTGTTGTCTGCCACCAAGAGCCGGCTGGGCCGCGAGCGCGCGATCTGGCGGCAGAGCTCCGAGCCGATGGAGCCTCCCCCCCCCGTCACCAGCACCACCCGATCCTCCAGGGCATGCCGGATGCCGTCCGGATCGAGCTGCACCGGATTGCGCCCCAGAAGGTCCTCGATGGAGACCGGTCGTACCTGGCTGATCGACACCTGCCCGGTCATCAGGCTCCGCAGCTGGGGAACCGTGCGAAAAGGCTTGTCGGCCCGCTCGCACAAGGTCACGAGGCGCTGCATCTGGCTGGTCGACGCACTCGGAATCGCCAGCAGGATGAGGTCCACGGAGAGTCTCTCTGCCAGCTGTGGGATCTCTTCCGTGGATCCCCGGACCTGGATGCCGTGAATCTCGCTGCCGTGACGGCGCAGCTTGTCGTCCACGAAGGCCACCGGGGTATAGGCGGGCTGGCGGTCTCGGAGCATGTCCCGGACCAGCATCTCCCCGGCCCGACCGGCCCCTACGATCAACACCCGTCGTCCGTTGCGCAACGCCAGTCGGTGGTCCCTCAACCAGCGGTAGAGGAGCCGCGGCGCGACGAGCAACAGCATCTGCAGCCCCAGGTAAAGCACGGGCACGGAGCGTGGGACCCCTGCCATACGATCGAAAACGAACAGGACGGCGAAGACCAGAGTCGTCCCCGTCAGGACGGCCTTGGTAATGCGCTCTATATCCGGCAGCGAGGCGAAGCGCCAGATCCCGCGATAGAGCCCGAACACCCAAAAGACCGCAGCCTGGATGAGGACTACGGCGGGCAATGCCCGCAGGGCCGCCCCGAGATAGAGGTCCGGGATCTCTCCGAGGTTGAAACGCAGCCAGTAGGCGAGAAGCCAAGCCGCCGGCACCATCGCCACGTCGTGGAGGAAGGCCGCGGTCCGCGAGCGCAGGCGATCGACCCAGGGCTTCATGGGGCGGCACAGCCCGCCAGACGTTCGACCAGACGGATCTTGAAGCCGATCAAGACATAGATGACCGCCCACGCGGCAAGCAAAAGCCGCTGGTCGGGCACGCCCATTTTCGGGGCCGACACGGCCGTGGCTGCGCAGGCCGCCATCAGCAGATACGCCCAGAGCAGGGTCCTCCGGCGGCCCCAACCGGCCAGCACCAGGCGCTGATAGTGATGGGAGCGGTGTGCCTGCCAGATGCGATCCCCCCGCACCAGACGGCGAAGAAGGGTCGAAGTGGCGTCCAAGATGAAGGGCGAGAATGCCAGCCACGCCGCCCACAGAGGGAAGAGGCCGCGGCGAGCCCCGACCAGGGAAAGGACGGCGGCGAGCAGCCCCAGGGTGGCCGAGCCGAGGTCCCCGAGAAAGATCCGCGCTGGCGGAAAATTGCACAGGAGAAAACCGCATGCCGCCGAAACGAGGATCCCATTGGCCAACGCGAACTCCATGTCACCGCCCCTCCAGCCCATCAGGGCGAGGGCCCCAAAGCCGAAAACCGCCATTCCACCGGCAAGCCCATCCATACCATCCATGAAATTGTAGAGATTGATCATCCAGACCAGGTAGCCGAGGGTCAAGAGCCAGGACAGCGGACGCGACACGACCCAATAGGCCCCCGGGAGCTCGATGCCGGACCACGAGATGCCCGCTCCCAGCAACAGCAACCCGGCAGTCAGATGAGCGGCGAGGCGGTACCGAGCCTTGACCTCTCCGCGGTCGTCAAGGAAGGAAACCGAGCCGACGAGGAGAACGGCAGCAGCGATCGGGGCCCAGGCCGCAGGCGGGGGAAAGACGATCAGGGCGAAGGCGGTGGCGACCGTGAGTGCCGTGAAGATCGCGATGCCACCCGTACGCGGGAGTGCGCCCGAGTGAAGGGAGCGTTCGTTCGGGATGTCGAGCATGCGACGAAACAGGGTGGGAGAACGCGACAACCGCCAGCTCGCGAAGGCACTCGCGGCGAATGAAACGACCAAGGAGAGGAAGGCGACTGCACCTTGGCTCATAGTTTGGGCACGGGACGAGCGCCGACGAAAAGATCCAAGTCATCTACCCCGCAGAACCTTGCTGACGGCAGAATGCCCCGCGATTTGATGGCCCATTGGGTTTGCACGCCAGGGATTCGATGACATCGAGACGCTCGGCGCTCTCGGGGGGTTATCCCCGGGTGCCCTTTCCCAGGATGTTCAGTCCCTTGAGCACATTGAGGGCTTCTCCGAGCTGATAGTCCTCGACCGCAAGAGGCCGCTTCTCCGCCTCGGGCTTACCGCCGCCCTTGTCATCCGAGCCCTTGCCCTCGGCCCCCGTGTCCTTTGCGCCCGAGCCTTTACCCCCGGCATCCTTGTCCTCTGCCTCACCTTTGTCCTTTTCTGCACCTTTGCCCTTTGCCCCACCATTTGTGCCGGTTGTATCCTCTTCGTCATTCAGATGGCGGCGCAGATCGGCTTCCTTCAACGGCCCCACACTTGATTCCTCAGCAACGCTGAGCGCGCCCCCGAGCAGCTCGATATCGGGCTCGATTCCCTGGGCTTGGATCGAGCGCCCTGAAGGCGTGTAATACCTGGCCGTCGTCAGCTTGAGGGCCGTGGTGTCGTCGATCGGCACGATGGTCTGCACGGAGCCTTTGCCAAATGTGGGACTGCCCATGATGATAGCCCGCTTGTGGTCCTGAAGCGCGCCGGCGACGATCTCCGACGCCGATGCGGAGCCGGCGTTGACCAATACTACGATCGGCGCACCCTCGAGCACATCGTCGGGGCCGGCCTTGAACTCGAGCTGCGAGTCCTCTACCCGACCCTTGGTAGAGACGATGACACCCCCGACGAGAAAGGCGTCGCTCACGCCAACGGCACTGTTGAGGACCCCACCCGGGTTGTTTCTCAGGTCCAGGACCAGGCCTTTCAAGCCCCCCCCGTTCGCCTTTTCGATCTCGTTCAGCGCCGAGAGGAGATCCTCGGTGGTATGGGACTGGAAGTGGGAGATGCGCACATAGCCGTACCCCGGCTCGAGGGTTCGGCTCTTGACGCTTGCCACCTGGATGACGTCGCGCTCGAGGTCTACGTCGAAGGGACGATCGTCGCCCTCGCGCAGGATCGTCAGATTGATCCGCGTCCCCGGTTTGCCGCGCATGACGTTGACAGCATCGTTCAGGCTCATGCCCTTCACCGGCTTCTCGTCGATGCGAATGATCAGGTCGCCTGCCTCGAGCCCGGCCCGCTCGGCCGGGGTGTCATCGATCGGCGCGATCACCTTGACGAAACCGTCCTCCATGCCGACCTCGATGCCCAGGCCGCCGAACTCGCCGCTGGTACCGACCTGCAGATCCTGGTACTCCTCGGCGTCCAGATACGAGGAATGGGGGTCCAGGCCGGCCAGCATGCCGCGGATTGCGCTCTGGAGCAGCGTCTTGTCATCGACTGCCTCCACATAGTCGCTCTTGATCCGCCCGAAGACCTCGGCAAAGGTACGCAGCTCCTTCAAAGGCAGCTTCTCATCCGCCTTCCCGTCGTCACCGGAGGCTGCTCCGAGATAGCCACCACCCAGGGTGAGCACGAGGCCGATGATCGGCAAAAGGATCGACTCGAAGGGCTTTTTCATAAAGGGATTACTGAAAATGGATTGGCGACCGGAAAGCAAGGAAGGCAACAGGGAGACCGGGAGAACCCGGATATATTCTGGGTTGGAGTGGAGAAAGCACGATATGTTCCACCTGGGGAAGGCCGACCGCGGAGGAGCTGTGCTCCTCCTTGGACTCACCCCTGCACCATCGCTCGGGGTTCAGGGGTCGACCACGGTGGCGGATGGCAAAATAGAGTCCCGAGGATGCACCGCCACCACTGCTGCCGCTCAGTGCGATCGTGTCGCCGGCGGCAACCCAGTCGCCGGGCTCCGCGAGCAGGGCTTGATTGTGGCCGTACAGGGTCATGTAATCGTCGTCATGCTCGATGATGATCAACAGTCCGAAGCCGCGCAGCCAGTCAGCATAAACCACGCGACCGGACTGCACCGCCCGCACCTCTGCCCCCTCCTCGGCCTTCAGGATCACACCGTCCCAGCGTTGGGCACCATCCCCTTTCAAACTATCGTAATGCGACAAGAGACGGACATCCGCGAGTGGCCAGGGCAGGTGCCCACGCAACTGCTTCAATGATTTTTGGCTGAGCTCCGCCTCGGGCAACGCCCGGGCCTGTCGCTCAAGCTGCTCCAACAGCAGCCGCAGCTCTCGCGCCTGCTCGCGCAGCTCTCCAACACTCTCCACCCTGGTGGTGATGGTCTGTTCCAGAGAGGCCAGGAGCCGGGCGCGTTCCTCCTGCGCCGCTGTCAGTCGGGTACGGGTCTGCTCCTGCCTTTGCGCCATCGCGGACAAGCGTGCCCTTTCTGCTTCCGTTTCGCGTGCGAGCTCGTCGAGTCTATGTGCACGTCGAGTAACCGCTTCGATCCGCTCGACACGGTATTGGTTGAGAATCCCGTAATAGGCTATGATCCGGCTCGAGCGGCTCGCATCTTCCTGATCGAGCAGCATCCGCAAGCGATCTCCTGGTCCCATGACATAGGCGGAGCGGAGCAGGCTCCCGAGGATCGTGCGCTCGCGATCCAAGATCTTGCGCTCCGCCGCCAACTGCGCGTGAAGCTTCCCCAGTGCCTCCTCCTGCTCGGTGATCATCGCGGCCAGCTGGTGGCCGGCCTGGGCCAGATCACCGATATCCCGCTCGCGCCGCTCGAGCTCCGCCAAAAGCTCCTCGCGACGACCGCGACGCACGGTCAGGTCCTGCTCCATATCCCGGACCCGTTGCTCCACATTGGCCAAGTCGCGCTTTTGGTCCTCGAATGCCGGATCCTCGGCACGATCCGGGACAGCCCATGCACCCATCGACACAAGGCAAAAACCGGCCAGCAGGAGAAGCCGAGCTCGCTGGAAAAACACCCGGGGGCAGAGCCGCCTTGCAGCCGCGCGACCGATCCGGGACACCGTACATCCGATATCCTCGCGCAATCTTCTCCAGGTAGGCACCTGCATCAAGCACCTGGCTCGGCATCCCGATCGAGGACGAAGGTAGGCTGTCTCACGAAGGCTCGCACGGCGCAAATCCAGGGTCGCGAATCCGACTTTTGAAATTATACGAAGTCTCGCTCTTGCCTGTCAGCGCAGTAGGGCCCGAACGCCTCCAGCCCCACGAACAGGCACACGAAGCTGTGAACGAGGGGACGAAAATTCGCTTCCTGACAGAAAAAGCTTATTATCTTATGTTACATGAGCCAGTAACTCGATGAGATCTCTATCCCATGGCAGGTGACCTCAGCCTCACGACAAATCCTATCCTTGACCCACCGGCCGTTCTCGACCCACCGGGGATGCAAGCCGCACCCGTTGATCTGTTCGCGGACGATGACGACATCGAGCGTGCATCACGCTCGCTAAAGGCGATCTCGCATCCCCTACGGTTGAAAATCCTCTGTACGCTCGGCGGCCAGGAGGTCAGCGTCCAGGAGATCGTGGATTTCGTAGGCACATCCCAGAGCAATATCTCCCAACACCTGGCGATCTTGCGCGACAAGGGGATTCTCGCCTCGCGCAAAGACGCAAACCGCGTCTACTACCGCGTCACCGACACCCGCACCCTGCAGCTCATCGGCATGATGCGCGAAGTGTTCTGCCATCACGGTCGCTGATGACGGGTACGGCTGCGGGCCTTATACTCCCGCCACCTGATCCGTTACAGGCATCATCGCAGTCCCGTTCAGACGAGCGGGGCAACTCATGGAAGCACTTTCGTCGGAATACGACATGCAGCCACAGCAGCTCATCGAGTTCATCGGCAACCACTGGGTGCTCTTCGGCGCACTGGTGGCGATTGTCGCCTTGCTGACCAAAAACCTGCTCGTCGGCGGGCAGGGATCCGTGGATTCCGCCGGAGCGACGGATCTCATCAACCACAAGGACGCCTTGGTGCTGGACGTGCGGCCGGCGGCGGATTTCGCACAGGGGCACATCATCAATGCCCTCAATGTTCCCATGAACGGCCTAAAGAAACAGATCGCGACGCTGCAGAAGCACAAAGACAAGCCGATCCTCGTCACCTGCCGCTCAGGCTCCCAGTCGACCATGGCTTGTCAACAGCTGCGCAAAGAAGGCTTTACCGACGTCCATAACCTGCGCGGCGGTGTCCTTGCCTGGCAGAATGCCAATCTCCCCCTTTCGAAGAAAAAGCGCTGAGTGCGCCTTCCGAAGCCGCCTCCCGCGGCCTTCCGAATCACCCCGAAGGATTTTAACAATGGCCGAGAGCGAGCAACCAAACGCCAAGCAGTTCCTGGTGCACCGCATCTACACCAAGGACCTTTCCTACGAGTCGCCCAATGCCCCGGAGATCTTCCGCCAGGGGTGGGACCCAAAGCACGAGCTCACGTTGAACACCAAAACAGGTAAGCTCGCGGACGACACCTACGAGGTCGTCCTATCGGTCACCGTGACCACCAAGATTGCGGACAAGACGGCCCACATCGTGGAGGTGCACCTGGCCGGCCTGTTCGGAGTCAAGGGATTCTCCGACGACGAGCTGGGGCCGCTGCTCGGTGCCTATTGCCCGAATCTACTTTTCCCCTACGCGCGCGAGATCGTATCCGACCTGGTCACCAAGGGAAGCTTTCCCCAACTGGTTCTGCAACCGGTCAACTTCGACGCCCTCTACGCCCAACATCTCGAGAAGACAGCCGAGCAATCGGGTACGGCCTCCCATTGAGTGAGGCCGACGCCACGGAGCTTGCCGTCCTGGGGGCCGGCTCCTGGGGCACAGCCCTTTCCCTACTGCTGTGCCGCAACGGACACCGGGTGCGGCTTTGGGACTACTCGGCGGAGCAGGTTCGGGCCTTGCGTCGGGATGGAGAGAATTGCCGCTTTCTGCCCGGGTTCGAGCTTCCCCCGATGCTGCGGCCCGTCGAAGAGCTGGCCGAGTGCCTCGACGGTTCCCGGGAGCTGCTGATCGTAGTTCCCAGCCGCGCCTTTGCCGACGTCCTGCATCGCCTTTCCGGCCAGCTTCCCGACGACCTCGGAATCGCATGGGCGACCAAGGGATTCGAGCCCGACACTGGACGGCTACTGCACCAGGTCGCGGAAGAGATCCTGGGGCCGCGGGACCTGGCCGTCGTTTCCGGCCCAAGCTTTGCCAAAGAAGTCGCCCTGGGCCTGCCCACGGCCGTTACCGTGGCATCCCCCAGCCCGAGTCACGCCCGACGCGTCGCCGGCTGGTTACACAGTGACCGGTTCCGCGCCTATACCAGCGACGATCTGGTCGGCGTCCAAGTGGGCGGTGCTGCCAAGAACGTGCTGGCGATCGCCACCGGAATCGCCGACGGTCTCGGCTTCGGGGCCAACACCAGGGCTGCGTTGATCACCCGCGGGCTGGCGGAGCTGATTCGGCTGGGGACCGCACTGGGGGGCAAACAGGAGACCTTCATGGGCCTCGCCGGGCTGGGCGACCTGGTCCTCACCTGTACCGACGACCAGTCGCGGAACCGGCGCATGGGCTTGGCCCTGGCTCGGGGCCTCAGTGTCGAAGAGGCCAAGCGAGAGATCGGTCAAGAGGTGGAGGGTGTCATCACCACCGGCTCGGTCAACGCCATCGCGCGGCGCTTGGCCGTGGAAATGCCGATCTGCGAGCAGGTCTTCGGCGTCCTTCGAGAAGGGGTGACGCCGGCGCAGGCAACACAGAACCTGCTTGCACGTGGCAGCAGGGCGGAATTCTCCTGACCGACGGGGCCTTCCTGGAGGCAGCCCCTTACGCGCGAGATGCCTACGCTTGTCGGGCGCCGGCAAAGTCGTTCTGACGCCAAGCCTCGTAGAGGATGACAGCCACTGCATTGGACAGGTTCAGGCTCCGGTTCTCCGGGAGCATTGGGATGTACAACCGCTGCTGCTCCGGGATGTCCGCCAGGACCGTCGGAGGCAGACCTCGGGTCTCCGGGCCGAACAGAAAGGCATCTCCGGGACGGTAGCTCGTCCGCGCATAAGGCAGGCACCCGCGGGTGCTGCACGCATAGAGCCTGCCCTCGGTCCTGGATCGCAGATAGGCATCGAGGGACGAGTGAGCCCGAACGCTAACCCACTCGCGGTAATCCAGACCAGCGCGACGCAGCCGCCGGTCTTCGAGCTGGAACCCGAGGGGCTCGATCAGGTGCAGACGCGTGCCGCAGTTCGCGCAGAGGCGCATAATATTTCCCGTGTTCGGGGGAATCTCCGGCTGGTAGAGGACGACGTCGAACATATGCCTATCGGATCGAATCGAGCCACGCCCCGGGCCGGCGCACCTCGAAGCACCGCGCAACGGCCCGCAGGTGATCAGGCATGAGCAAGGCGACGGATCCCCGCCTGGCAATCGACTTCTGCGGGCTTCGTTTCAACACACCACTGGTCCTGCTTTCCGGTTGTGTCGGCTTCGGTGAGGAATATACGCGGATCGCGGGATTCTCGAATCGGGATGCCGGTGCCGTCTGCCTCAAGGGAACCACGCGGCGGCCCCGCCTGGGGAACCCTCCGCACAGGGTCTGCGAGACCGCGAGTGGCATGCTGAATGCTATCGGCCTGCAGAATCCGGGGGTCGACCATGTGGTGGACTGCATCCTCCCGAGCCTGGATTTCGGCGAGACGCGCTTCATCGCCAACGTCTCGGGCTCGACGGTCGAAGAATACTACGAGGTTACACGGCGTTTCGACGATTCTCCCATCGATGCCATCGAGATCAACATCTCCTGCCCCAACGTCAAGGAGGGAGGCGTCGCCTTCGGCAACGATCGGAAGATGTCGGCACAGGTGGTGGCCGCCTGCCGCTCCGCCACCCGCAAGCCGCTGATCACGAAACTCTCACCGAATCAAACCGACATCGCAGCCAATGC
Source organism: uncultured Chromatiaceae bacterium (assembly GCA_964471705.1). Classification (GTDB taxonomy): domain Bacteria; phylum Pseudomonadota; class Gammaproteobacteria; order Chromatiales; family Chromatiaceae; genus Thiosymbion. The sequence continues at coordinate 3,718 of CAYYHR010000055.1, read as the reverse complement.
CCGGGCCTGCCTGGAGGCGGGCTCGGACGCTTTTTCCGTCATCAACACCCTGATGGGAATGGCCATCGACATCGAGTCGAGGCTACCTATCCTGGGCAACGATCAGGGCGGCTTGTCCGGACCGGCCATCAAGCCCATCGCCCTGGTCAAGGTTCACCAGGTCTATCAGGTGTGCCGGGAGCACGGGGTGCCCATCATCGGACAGGGCGGCATCGCCTGTGCGGCGGACGCGCTCGAGTTCCTGATCGCAGGGGCCTGCGCGGTGGGGGTGGGGACGGCCCTTTTCTACGATCCGCTGATACTTCCGGCTATGAATCAAGGGATCGTCGAGTATCTGGACCGCCATGAGCTGGCCACCGTGGGGCAGATCACGGGCAGTCTGCAGCTGCATGGTGAAGAGGACTGTACCGGTGCCTGCCGATGAACCGCCGGCACCGAAGGGATATCTCGGCTGTTGACCGATTCGGTCCTTTCTGTGTTAAATTAATATTTCGGCATACTCTGAATAGGCCGAACAGATCCATCCCCCGAACATCCTGGAGAGAGCCATGACCGACGTTGCGGCCTTGAAGCAAGAGAAGCAAGATTTGATCGACAAAATGCTCGTGATGCAGAAGCAATTCATCGAGTATGAGCATGAGAACGGGATCAGTGGTAAGGACTACTGGGCCTCGAGCGACGGCCTGCTCGCCAACTATCGTCAGGAGTATCTCGACATGGCGAACCGCGTCGTGGACATCGCCCACGAGATCGTCGGCTCGTCGCGCAACTGACCACCTGCGTCGGATCCAGCCCCCTGGACCCGGCATGAGAGCTTGTGAAAATCGGACGCCTACTGCGGACGCCCCTGAACCTCCGTGACTGCGCCCGAATTTTTCGCAAGCTCTGATTGACACCCCGCGCCTACCGAGAGGCAGGTGTTTTTGTCTCGATCTTGAACGAGATACACCCTTGGGACGTCACGCCGGCGCAGGCACGTGCCATTCAGGGCCGGCTGCGCGACCGGATCGTCAGGCACGACGACTTCTCGCCCATCGAGACGGTGGCCGGTCTGGACGTCGGATTCGAGGACGGCGGCAGGGTGACCAGGGCCGCGGTAGTCGTTCTGCGCTATCCGGATCTGGCCCCCCTGGATCAGGCGCTGGCAAGGTGCCCTACCCATTTTCCTTATGTGCCCGGCCTCCTATCCTTCCGCGAGATCCCGGCGGTGCTCGATGCCCTCGCGGTGCTGCGAATCCGGCCGGATCTTCTGCTGTGCGACGGCCAGGGCTACGCCCATCCGCGTCGGTTCGGTCTGGCCTGTCACCTCGGGTTGCTCACGAACCTGCCCAGCATCGGCGTGGCGAAGTCGCGTCTGATCGGGGAGCACGGAGCCTTGGGCGAGCAGAAGGGTGCGCACACTTGGCTGCACCACGGGGGCGAGATCATCGGCGCCCTGCTGCGCACCCGTCCCCGGGTGCGCCCGGTCTATGTATCTGTGGGGCACCGCATCTGCCTGGAAACTGCCCTGGCCTATGTCCTGGCCTGCACGACCCGATACCGCCTGCCGGAGACCACCCGTCGGGCACATCGGCTGGCGTCGGAAATCAAAGCGGCATGAGGAACCGGCGCGGCCACCGGGGCCGCCCAGTCGTTTTCGTCCGTATTCAGTGTCACGCGCTCAGAAGCCGCCGTAAATGACGATCTCGCTGATCGGCTTCCTCTCCCGCTCCCGGGCATCGCGGTTTGCGTATTCCTGATCCAGATCCGTATGGCCGGCGTCACCCGCGTAACCGATCGCCAAGGCCGTAAATGGCTCGGTCGAAGGAGGTATCTCGAAGACCTCGCTGACCCTCGAAGGGTCGATGCCGATCATCTGGTGTACAGACAGGCCCCGTGCCGTCGCTTCCAGGGTCAGGCAGGCGGAAGCGGCACCGAGGTCGTGGATGGAAGCCTTGTTTTCCTTGCCGTTGTGCTCGAACAAGTGCTCGGCCAGGCCGATGGCAAGTACGGGTGCATGTCCGGCCCAGACTTGGTTGGCCTCGAGCAGAACGCCCAGTATCTGCTTCCAGGTCTCATAGCTGCGCTCCCGGACACCGACGATATAGCGCCAGGGCTGAGCGTTATACGACGACATGGTCCAGCGGGCCGCTTCGAACAGGGCGCGCAGGTCCTGCTCACTCACGCTCCGGTCCGCATCGAAGACGTACGGACTCCAGCGCTCTTTCACCAGATCGTGGATGTTTGCCTGAGTCGGTGCGGTGCGTCTCATGATCTGTGATCCTCCTGGCTCTTCAACTGTGGGAAAAGGAATACAACACCACGTCTACCATGCATGCCGATCAGACATGGTCTTGTCTCGGAATAAGTTTCGTTGGAGCCTATATTTGTCGTATCCGTGGCGTTGATAAATACTCTAATCGAAGAATTAACATCAATGAACCGTTGATAATATATGGATGTGCTCACCGGCATGCGTACCTATGCGGCCGTCGTGTCAGCAGGCTCCTTCACGGTGGCTGCCGAGCGGCTGGGGATTTCCAAGGCGCTCACTAGCAAGTACGTAGGGCAACTGGAGGAGCACCTCCGCGTCCGGTTGCTCAATCGCACGACACGTCAGCTGAGCGCAACCGAGGCCGGGAGGGCCTATTACCAGCGCTGCCGGCAAATCCTCGACGACATCGATGAGCTGGAGGCCGCCGTTGCGGACCAACAGGGTGCGCCACGAGGCAAGCTACTGGTTGCGGCTCCGACGACCTTCGGGGAGCTGTATCTGACGCGCGCCGTCGCCGACTATCTCGACGAGCAAGCCGGTGTTTCGGTCGAGCTGGTCCTTTCAGACCGCTTTGTCGATATCGTCAATGAAGGATTCGATCTGGCTGTCCGGATCGGAAACCTGGAGGATTCCAGCCTCGTCGCCAGACGCTTGGCGCCGGCGCGTATCGTCACCTGTGCGGCACCCCGATATCTGGCACGTGCCGGTACCCCGGCGCACCCCCGAGAGCTGGAATCCCATAGCTGCATTATCGATACCAATTTTCACTCCGCCTACACCTGGCCGTTCCAAGATGCCGGTAACCGTTTCAGCGTGAGGGTGAAGGGCCGTTTCATGGCCAACAGCGCCCTGGCGGTGCGCGAAATACTCCTTGCAGGCCAAGGTATCGGGCTCTGCCCGACCCATGCGACGGGAGAAGATATCCGGGCAGGCAGATTGCGCGTGATTCTGGAGCCCTACGAAGTCCTCGACTATGGAATCTTTGCGGTTTACCCGCACAACCGACATCTGGCTGCCAAGGTCCGCACCTTTGTGGACTTCCTGGTGCGGCGATTCAGGAGCTCGACGGACTTGGATGTCATATGACAGCACCGATCGATTCCGGACCGCTCTTATTGGTGAGAGCTTGCGAAAAAATCGGCCACCTACTGCGGACGCCCCTGAACGTCCGCGCTACGGCGGCTGAAGTTTTCACAAGCTCAGAGCCAATCCGAGCCGGGTTTTCCCCTCCCTCGTATATTCGCCGTATCGGCCCAAAGGCTTTACCATTGGGGTGCAATTCGTCCAATCCCCCTGGCCCCGGCTGGTTTCTGCAGTGCGCCGAAGATCCGTTCTCATCACCCTGATCCTGGTGGCTGGCGCCATCATCGGGCTCGCTCTGTGGCGCGGCTTCTCGCCCCTGTCCTTCCCCTCGGTGGTCGCAGATCTCTTCCGCGGGGACTCCCTGCCCCCCGGAATCGCGAT
>CAYYHR010000054.1:0-18711 GCA_964471705.1 uncultured Chromatiaceae bacterium | reverse complement strand
CCGATCCTTCCATGCCGACTTCTTTACGGCTTCTTTGCAACTTGGCTCGTCCCTGGCTCTTTGCCTTCAGACGCCGAATCGAGGGTGCGTACCAGGCGAAACCCGACGGTATTGAGGCGAAGCTTCGGCGGTGCTCCGTCCCGTGCCGCGGACCTCACCAGCCGCGGTGCATCGAGCCAGGAGCCTCCACGAAAGACCCGAGGTCCCGCCCCGGTTTCGTCACTGCACTCCGTTTCGGCGCCTCGGTAAGCTTTCCCATACTGGGAGCATGTCCATTCGGCCAGATTGCCCAACATATCGCGCAGCCCGAAGGCGTTTGGCGGAAAGGTCCCCACCGGGGCGGCATAGGTGTATTTATCGTCGCAATCGGCGGTATTGGCGTATCGGCAGCCGGCTTGGGAGTCGTCGCCCCAGAAACGGCTCGACGAAGTGCCGGCGCGTGCCGCGTACTCCCATTCCAGCTCCGTCGGGAGGCGATACCTGTGACCGGTCCGCGTCGACAGCCAACGGGCGTACGCCCGGGCATCGATCCAGCTCACGCAGGTCACCGGATACCGATCCGTGACCTCGTATCCCGGAGATTCCCAGGAGAGGCTCCAATCTTCCACGAGCTGCTGCCAGTCCTTGTCCGGCCTCAGGCAGGGGGAACCGCTGCCGGCTGTCGGTCTGTAGCCCGTCGCCTCGACGAATTGCCTGTAGTACCCCAAGGAGATCTCGCTCTCGCCGACGGCAAAAGGGCTCGTGACCTGTAGGATGTGAATCTGCTCGTCCGGGTTGCGGTCGGACTCCTCGGGTGGGGAGCCCATCCGAAGCTCACCTGCGGGGAGCCAGACCATGATGGGTCCGGAGCCCCCGCCGACCAGGGGATCGGAGAAGCGTGTTCCAGGGATGGGCAGCGGCTCCAGCCTTGGTGGCTTCTCCGGCTCGAGCGTCTCTGTTTGGGGAGGTGGCAGCTGCGGCGGCTCGGAGATGCTTAGATCAGACTCGGATATCGCTGGCTTCGCGGGCACCTGCTCTGCCGTCTTCGGCAAAATGAGCGAAAAAAGGGTATCCCGATAATAGAAGCCGATTACGGAGGCGACCAGGACTGCCAGCGCCACCCCCGTTGCGAGCCAGATGCCTGCGCCGCGCCCGTGTCGCCCCCTCGGTGTAGGTCGGCTCGGGACCTCTGTTCCGACAGGCGCCGGCCAGGAGGCTTCCGGCGGTGCGCTAATGCGCGTAGGCTCGTCGGGGCCGACCCCACGCATGACCAGCGTCTCGTCGTCGGCACCGGATTCGAGGGGCTTTGCGACAAGGCATCGCCGCCATTCCGTAACGGATTGTGGACGATCCTCCGGGTTAACCTCCAGGGCCTTGTCGAGCGCTGCCAGGATCGGAGGGGGATAGCGCCCTGCGCACTCTTCGGCGACCGGCGCCTGGGTCTCTCCCCAGAGGCGCTTCGCGGCGCTCAGAGGCTTCCTGCCCGTCACCGCCTGGTAGAGCGTGGCGCCGAGACTGTAGATATCCGTCCAAGGGCCCTGGTCACCGACCTCGTGGTATTGCTCCAGGGCCGCGTAAACGGGTGTGTATGCTGATAGGATGGATCGCTCGCCGCCGGCGACGACCCGGCGGGCTGCACCGAAATCGATGAGCACCGGCGAGCCGTCTGCGCGGATCAGGATGTTTGCCGGTTTGATGTCCCGGTGCAGTACGGATGCCGCATGGACGCGCTCCAGGCCGCCGAGCAGAGGGTAAAAGAGGGCGTCGAGCTCCTGAGCGGAGAGCCGATCCTGCGCATCGAGGATGTCGGAAAGGGGGCGTCCTTGCTCGAGCTCCATGAACATGTAAGCCGTTCCGTTGGCTTCGCAGTATCGGGTGACGCGTACGATGTTCGGGTGGCGCTCGGGTTGTGCCAGCTCCCACAGGGTCTTGGCCTCCTGCAGGAAGCGCTCTCGCGCCCATCGGAAGGTCTCCTCGGTTTGAGCGGAGAGGGGCAGGACGCGGCGGTCCGCCCCACGGTAGGCGAGATCAGGGGGAAGGAACTCCTTGATTGCCGCGGTTTCCGGCAGATAAGTGTTCTGGCACTCGTAGACGATCCCGAAGCTCCCCGCACCCAGAATGCGGACGATCCGAAACTCCTCGATCATGTCTCCGACCGGCAAGGCGTGGAGCGTTTTCTCCGTTCCCATCTCGATCTGTCCCGGACGCACCTTGCGACCTGCCGGCTGCGCCTGAATGCTGCTCGGGTGGCCGGATCCCCGACGACACCCATCGATGCTTTACGGCAACTTTAGCGCCGCCGCCACTTCCTTCCAAACGGTTTGGTCGGATCGTCGTCAAGTCCGGCGAGTGAGCGCTGGAAGCACTTGGCGGGTAGGGAACATTTCTCGCCCTGCGACCTGTCAAGATAATCTTCGGCGAGTAGCATTACCATGGAGCCGTAGCACCCACTAGACTGCATGGAAAGAACCTGGTCAAACCATGCCGACCGGCGATGACGATCGGACCCTGCTGGTCCCTCGGAGCGCCCCTCCGGGGGGAGGGCTCGTCCCAGTCGATATCCAGTACCCCGGCCCCGACGGCAAGCCGCGCAACGAGAGCTTCACGAGCGCCTTCGTTGTCGGCCGCGGGGAGGACTGCGCCGTCCGTCTGGCCGTTCCGGAGGTCAGCCGGCACCACCTGGAGATCTTTCCGCAGGACGATTGCTGGTGGGCTCGGGACCTGGCGAGCAGCAACGGAACCCTCGTAAACGAGCGGCCGATAGACAGGTTACAGCTTCTCGGCACCGTAACCCTGCAGCTCGGCCGCCAGGGCCCGCGCATGCGGGTTACCGCACCGCCGCCGGCTCCCGCATCCGCGCCCGCACCTGCTCCCGCCCCCGCATCCCCGGAAGGGGAAACGGCATCGCTGGAAGACATCTCCAAGCACTATTTCGGTGACAGGTCAGGACGCCAGGCTGGCGAGCATACCATGTTGATTCGCAAGGCGTTCAAGGACGTCAGGCGCCGGCAATCCCGTGTCTATCGCGCGTTCATCGCCGTTGCGGTCCTGATGCTCGCCGGACTGTCCGGGGTGGCGCTCTTTCAATACGTGCACCTGCAGAGGATGGCCGCTCTCGCCAACGATATCTTCTACAGCATGAAGGAGCTCGAGCTGCATATCGCCAATCTGGAGGACGAAGTCCAGCGCGACCAGGAGGTCGCGCAAAACACGCAGATGCTCGAGGAGATCGCGGAGTCCAAGCGCAAGCTCGCACGGATGCGGGAAGACTATGAGTCCTACGCGAGGGAGCTTCAGGCGAGTCGCTTCATCGCCCCCGACTCCGAGGAGCTTTTAATCCTGCACATTGCAAGGACCTTTGGCGAAACGGAGGTGGACGTGCCGACCGGATTCATGAGCGAGGTCAAGAAATACATCAAGAAGTGGCAGTCGTCCGGTCGCTTGGCGAGCGCGATCCGCCGCCTGAAGGAGAACAGCTATGCGCCGACCATCGTCGCTGCCCTCGCGAGCCAGGAGCTGCCGCCTCAGTTCATCTACGTGGCCTTGCAGGAGACGAACTTCAATCCGCGCGCCATCGGCCCGAGCACGAGGTACGGCTATGCGAAGGGCATGTGGCAATTCATCCCTTCCACCGGCGCCAGATACGGCCTGAGGCTGGGCCCCTTGGAGGACAGTCGCACCTACGACCCGGCGGACGAGCGGCACGACTTCAGGAAGGCGACCTACGCCGCGGCAAGGTACCTCAAGGACATCTACCGCACCGACGCGCAGGCCTCGGGGCTGCTGGTGATCGCCTCCTACAACTGGGGGGAGGGCAATATCATCAAGCGGCTGCGCAGCATGCCGGAAAACCCCCGGGAGCGGAATTTCTGGGAGCTGTTGCGTCGCTACAACATCCCGAAAGAGACCTACGACTACGTCTTCTACATCTTCTCCGCCGCGGTCATCTGCGAGAACCCGCGTTTCTTCGGCTTCGACTTCGACAACCCCCTGGCAAACATGTGAGCGATGCACCCATGAGCGACCGACTTCCCGTCTCGGAGTACGAGAGCGTGGACGTACTTCTGCGCGTTGGGGCTTCGCCTCTGCGTATTCAGGCGCAGATGCCGCGGGACCCGATGTCGCTCCCGGACCTGCTGCCTCTCGTCCAATCTCTCACCGATGCCCTTGTCGCCGCGGCCGTGCGCGAGGCGGAGCAGATGGGGCGCCGCGTCTCCTGTGGCCCGGGGTGTGGTGCCTGCTGCAGGCAACTGGTACCCGTGAGCGAGATCGAAGTGCTCTACTTGCAGGACCTGCTGAACGGCCTGTCATCGAGTCATCGGGCGCGTATCGAGCAGAGGATCGGCAGGGCGAGGAGCAGGCTTTCGAACGCCGGCTTGCTCGACGAGCTGCGCACGGCCAGTCACCTGGATTCGAGGGAGGCCAGGAGGAGCCTGGGGTACAGGTATTTTCGCTTGGGCATCCCCTGCCCCTTTCTGGAAGAGGAGAGCTGCAGTATCCACCCGCAACGGCCACTGGCCTGCCGCGAATACCTAGTGACCTCTCCGCCTGCCACATGTGCCGAGCTCGAGAGGGGAGAGGCGCAGACCCTGGAGCTGCCCCGACGCCCTTCCGCCATCCTCTATCGTTTCGGCGACGGGATCGGGGCCTCGCCACCCCGTTGGGCGCCGCTCACCTTGTTCTTGGAGCGCTCACGAGACTGTGAGGCTCGGATCAGGCAGCGCACCCACGCGGGGCCCCTGTTCCTGGAGCGCTTCCTGCGCAAGCTCGCAAACACCGCGGAGAAGCCGACGGTCTCTCCCGATACGCGGGATCCTTAGACTATACTCTTTTGCCATGCATTTGATCCTGACCGTCATCCGCTACCAGAATCTCCCGCCCCGGCAGGCGCTGAGCGCAAGGATCAGTGTGGCCGGCGGGACGATCGGCCGCGGCTCCGATCGGGACCTCGTGCTCGAGGATTCCGACCGTTGGGTGGGGCGCGAGCATGCGGAAATCTCTTTTCGTGACGGCTCCTTTTTTCTGAGGGACACCAGCAAGAACGGGACCTTCGTCAACAAGGGCTCCGAGCCCTTGCACATGGGCCAGGAGGTCGAGCTGCAGGACGGCGACCAGCTCGGCATCGGCGCCTACGAAGTCCGCGTTACCCTCGAAGCGGAGCCGGCACAGCCCGAGGGGGCCTTCGATCCCTTCTCGGGTGGCGAGGTCGAGCCCCTGGCGCAACCTCCTTTGGGTCGCGATAGCCCGGACATCATGGATCTGGTCGGGGGCGCAGGCGCAGGGAGTGAGCCGCCATTTCCGTCACCGGAGCAACAGGAGGCACCCGTGCGGCTCGAGGACTGGCTGACTCCGGACCCTCGCGACGAGGCGCCTTGGACGCTCGGAGAAGACCGGGAGCCTCCTCCCGCCCCCGCTCCGGCGGCGGAGCCGGACCATATCCCCAACGAGAACGCCTTCTTCAGCCCCCCCGACGCGATTCCGGAGAGCTATGACATCTGGGCGGACGAATCGCGCTTCCAGCCCGAGCCGCCGACCGACCAAACCCCGGAGCCCGAGCCCCCTGTCGCTCCCCCGCCTGCTCCACCCGCCCCGAGCGTGCCGCCGCCCGAGAGCCGGAAACCGTCTCCGGCGGCCTTTACCGAAGCGACCCGGCAGACCACGCCGGTGTCCGATGCGGCCGGTGAGGCCAAAGCGCTGGCGGCTTTCCTGGACGGGTTGGGCGCCGGCGAGCTGCCGACCGATCCCGACGACCGGGCACGGCTCATGCGCACCAGCGGCCAGCTGCTGCGGGCGATGACGGAGGGGCTGATGCGCGTCATGATGGGCCGGGCGAGCTTCAAGAGCGAGCTGCGTCTGGAGATGACCGCGATCCGGTCGACGAACAACAACCCCTTCAAGTTCTCCGTCGACCCGGAAGATGCCCTCGCTCACTTGCTGTTTCGTCCGAGCCGTGGTTTCCTTCAGCCCTTGGAGGCAGCCCGCGAGGCATTCGACGACATCCAGTGTCACGAGATGGCGATGATGGCCGGGCTGCGCGCCGCCATGCGTGCACTCTTGGCGCATATGGATCCGGCGGAGCTGGAGAAGAGGTTTCAGGACCGTTCCCTCATCGACAGCCTGATGCCGATGGCACGCAAGGCAAGATGCTGGGACCTGTTCGCCACGACCTATGACCAGATTTCGGCGGACGCGGCCGATGATTTCCTGCACCTGTTCAAGGACGCCTTCACGGCGGCTTACGAGGATCAGGCATCTCGACTCGGACGGGCGAGGGCTCGCGACAAGCCGGTGCCGGACTCGGGCTGACTCGAAACCACCAAAAAAGAACACGCGCGGAGGAAGCTGCAATGGCGATGTCGAGGGCCCTTCTCCAATGGTCCATTCCGGTCATGCTCCTGTGCCTCTGCAGTGGCATGCTGCAAGGCTGCGGCACCAAGCCTACGCGCCTGGATGCGAAGGTGGTCGCCGCCGAGGACGTCAACAAGGATGCGGAGGGTCGCTCCCTGCCCATCGTCGTGCGGGTCTACGAGCTCAAGACGACCGGCACCTTTCAGGGCGCGGACTTCTACAGTCTCTACGACAAGGAGTCCGAGACCTTGGGTGCGGATCTCCTGGCCCGTGAAGAGCTGAATCTGCGCCCCGGGGAAACGCACCGAATCGAGCGTGTTACCGCCCCGGATGCCCAATACCTGGGCGTTCTGGGTGCCTACCGCGATATCGACAAGGCCCGCTGGAAAGCGACCCACCCCTTGACGGCCGGCGAGGTCAACAAGGTCGAGGTCCAGCTCGGACCCGACTCCGTCGCCATTCGCTAGCGACGGGCCGCTCATGTCCTGGAACAGCAAGGTGCTCTGGTCGGAGGGGATGTTCCTGCAGCCCCATCACTTCCAGCAGCACGACCGTTATCTCGAGCATCTGATCGGTGCCATGTCCGCCGTCGCCACCCCCTATCCCTGGGGCGTGGAGCGATTGACGATCGACGCCGATCTGCTGGCGATGGGCAAGGTCGCCCTGGTGGAGGCCAAGGGCCTGCTTCCCGACGGAACCCCCTTCAACGTCCCGGCGGACGATCCTCCGCCGCCGGCCCTCGAGCTCGACGAGACGATCAAGGAGCAGACCCTCTACCTGACCCTCCCACTACGCCAGCCGGGATTGGTCGAGGCCGGCGGGGCGGAGGCCACGGAGGCGACACTTCGTTACCGCAGCCGTACCGAAGATGTGCGCGACAGCCATACGGGGCAACAGCAAACCGAGGCCCCCGTGGAGGTGGGCGCGCTCGATCTGCGCCTCCTGCTCGAGCGGGACAACCGCAACGGGCTCGCTCACACGGGGCTTGTGCGGATCCTCGAATGCCGGGCGGACAAGCGGATAATCCTGGACGAGGTCTACATACCGCCCTGTGTGGACTTCAAGGCGAGCCCGCGGCTCGGCGGTTTCGCCGGTGAGCTGCTGGGGCTGCTCCATCACCGTGGAGAGACCCTGGCCGCGCGGGTCAGCGGCTCCGGCCGCGGCGGTGTTGCCGAGTGGGCGGACTTTCTTCTGTTGCAGATCATCAATCGGCTGGAGCCCCTGACGGCGCACCTGGATGCCGTCGAGGGTCTGCACCCGGAGGAGCTCTACCGGCTCCTGTTGCCCATGGCCGGTGAGCTCTCCACATTCACGACGAAGGACAAGCGGACACCCGAGTTTCCAGTCTATCGTCATGACGACCTTGCCGGGACCTTCGCGCCGGTGATGGCGGCTCTGCGCGATGCCCTGAGCCGGGTGCTGGAGGAGCGCGCCATACCCATCCCGATTCAGGAGCGCAAATACGGTTTCCGGGTCGCGCCTCTGGGCGATCGGACCTTGCTCTCCGAGGCCGCCTTCGTCCTGGCGGCACACGCGAAGGTCAATACCGAGATCCTGCGCAACCGTTTTCCGGCGCAGGTGAAGATCGGACCGGTGGAAAGGATTCAGGAGCTGGTCAAGCTCGCCCTGCCCGGTATCGCCCTGCGCCCCCTTCCGGTTGCGCCGCGCCAAATCCCCTTCCACGCCGGGTTCGTGTATTTCGAGCTCGACCGCAACAGCGAGCTGTGGGGGCAGCTGGAGCGATCGGGCGGATTCTCGATGCATATCGGCGGTGAGTTTCCGGATCTCGAGCTGGAGTTCTGGGCCATTCGGGAGTGATCGCAGGTGTCCACACACGACCCTTTCGCCAGCCACGACGACAGCGACCGCACCCTCATCCGACCCATGCCGGGGGGACGCAAGGCAGGAGGGGCACCGCCCCCTCCTCCCCCTTCGCCGAGGACGCGCGCCGAGCCCCCCCCGCCTCCTGCGGGGACTCTGCAGATCGGGGCCGGACTCAATCCCCTGGTACGCTGTGCCTCCGCCTTGCTCGTCGCCGCCAGCCAGCTTCGCAACAGCAGTTACCACCCGGATCCTGCAGCCCTTCGCAACCGCCTCGTCGGTGAGGTACGTGAATTCGAGCGTTGCGCCCGGGCCCAGGGTATCGCCGATGCCGGGGTCCTGCCCGCCCGTTACGTGCTCTGCTCCCTGATCGACGAGGCCGTCCTGGGGACACCCTGGGGCAGCGAGAGCATCTGGGCCGCTCATGGACTGCTGATCAGCTTCCACAACGAGGCATGGGGCGGGGAGAAATTCTTCCTCGCCCTCGAGCAGCTGATGGCGTATCCCAGCGGCAATCTGCACATGCTCGAGCTCATGTACCTGTGTCTGGCCCTCGGCTTCGAAGGGCGATATCGGGCGCGCGAGAGGGGGCGCGATCAGCTCGAAGCCGTCCGGGAGCGGCTCTATCAGACCATACGCGCCCAACGGGGGGAGCCGGAGCGGGAGCTCTCGCCCAACTGGCGGGGGATCGTCGAGCGGCGTGACCCCCTCATCCGCCGGGTGCCCCTGTGGGTGCTGAGCGCCGTTTCCGCCGTGCTCCTCCTGGCCCTCTTCGCGGGCTTCAGCTTTGCGTTGAACAGGGATTCCGACCCCGTCTTCGTCGAGCTCACCAGGCTGGATGTCCCCACGGTCGAAGTGCCCCGTCCGGTGGCCGCTGCAACAACGCCGCAGCCGCCGGTCTCCGAGCCGCAGCGCCTTTCGCTGCGCATCCTGCTCGCCGACGAGATCACCGCCGGGCGTGTCGAGGTCGTCGGCGGGCCAGAAAAGGGGACGGAAACGGTCCTGATCCAGGGCGACAACCTCTTTCGCTCGGGAAAAGCCACGATCAACAAGGCGCTCCTGCCGCTGCTGGACACCATCGGTGAAGATTTGAAGAAGCTGCCCGGCAAGGTGCTGGTGACCGGCCACACGGACAGTGTGCCGATCCGGACCCTGGAGTTTCCGAGCAATCAGGCGTTGTCGGCGAGGCGCGCCCGGAACGTCGCCGAGCTGCTGGGGAAGGTCACGGGTGAGCCGGACCGGTTTACCGCGAAAGGTCTGGCGGACAGCCAGCCGAGGGTGCCGAAGGATCCCACCGCCGCCGCCAACCGGCGCGTGGAGATCAGCCTGCGGTACCCCTATCAGACGGATCTGACAAGATGAAGGCGTACCGGCGTACCAGGCCATGAAGAAGCTGTTCCGGTTCTTTGCCAAACCCTGGCTCCTGACCCTCCTGGGCGTAGCGGCCCTTGCGGTGCTGGTCTGGTTTCTTGGGCCATATTTCGGATTCGCGGACTCCCATCCCCTGGAGGAGAGAAGGCCGCGCTGGATCCTCATCGCCTGTCTGTTCGGCATCTGGGCCTTGGTGCGTGCCTGGAAGGCCATCGCCGCTTGGCGGCGAAACCGTCGGATGATGGATCAGATGGCGAGCGCGCACCAGCCGCAGCCGCAGCCGCAGCCGGACGCGGCGGAGACCGCATCGGCCGAGGAGCTCGCCACCCTGAGCGGGCGCTTCGAGGAAGCCATGGCGGTGCTGAGAAAATCGGACGTCAAGCATCGCCTCGGCGGCTTCTATGTCTATCAGCTGCCCTGGTACCTCATCATCGGCCCCCCCGGCTGCGGCAAGACCACTGCGCTGGTCAACTCGGGCCTGCGCTTTCCTCTCGCCGAGCGCTTCGGCCAGGACCCCATCCGCGGCGTCGGCGGCACCCGCAACTGCGATTGGTGGTTTTCCGACGAGGCCGTGCTGCTGGACACTGCGGGCCGTTACACCACGCAGGACAGCTACGAGGCCGTAGACAGCGCGGCCTGGCTGGGGTTTCTCGGCCTGCTCAAGCAGTACCGCCCCCGCCGGCCGCTCAACGGTGTCCTGGTCGCGGTCAGCGTGGCCGACCTCATACAGCAGACGGACACCGACCGGGCCCTCCAGGCCCGCGCCGTGAAGCAGCGGGTTCAGGAGCTGCACCAGCACCTCGGAATCCGCTTTCCCATGTACGTCCTCTTCATGAAATGCGATCTGATCTCCGGCTTCATGGAGTTGTTCGGAGATCTGGGAAAAGAGGAGCGCGAGCAAGTCTGGGGCATGACCTTTCACATGGACGAGCACACGGGTGAGACCGCCGGCATCGATGGCTTTTCCCGCGAGCTGGAGCGGCTGGAAGGGCGCATCAACGAGCAGCTGCTGGGTCGCTTGCAGCGGGAGCGCGATCCGCAGAAGCGCGCCCTGATGTTCGCCTTCCCGCAGCAGCTGGCCTCGCTCAGGGAGGCAGCGGACGGCTTCCTGAGGGACGTCTTTCAGCCGAGCCGGTACGAAGAGCACCCTCTGGTCCGCGGCGTCTACTTCACCAGCGGAACCCAGACCGGGGCACCCATCGACCGGGTCATGAGCGCGCTTGCCGCCAACCTCGGACTGGATCGGCAGACCTCGTCGGTCTTCAGCGGCAGCGGCAAGAGCTTCTTCATCAACCGCCTGTTCCGCGACCTCATCTTCCGGGAGGCGGGGCTTGCCGGGACCGACCTGCGCCTGGAGCGACACCGCCGCTGGGTGCAGCGTGCGGCCTATGGTGCGGCCATCGGCATTACGGCGATCGCGGCTGCCGCCTGGCTGACCAGCTATCTGCGCAACCGGGCCTACGTCGAGGAGGTCGCCGCCCAGACCCGGGCCATCCAGGCGCAGATCGCCGACCTGCAGCCCCGGACGACGGAGCCATTGCGGTTTCTCCCCCTGCTCGAGGCCATGCGGGACCTACCCGGTGGCTACGGCGACGAGGGGGCCCCGCTACTGGCGAGGTTCGGGCTGTCCCAGCGCAGCAAGCTCGGCGAGGCGGCCCGGGACAGCTATCAGAGGACCCTGGAAAGGACCCTTCTGTCGGCCGTCATCCTGCGCCTGGAAGATCAGATCCGGAGTCTTCTGGACGAGCCCGAGAAGCTCCACGAGGCCCTGCGCGTCTATCTCATGCTCTATGACGACAATCACTATGACCCGGAGACGATACGGGCCTGGGCGAACGCCTATTGGCAGCACAACTGGCCGCGGGAGATCCCCGTAGAGCAGCGCGAGGATCTGCGGCGTCACCTGCAAGCCCTCTTTGCGGAGGACCCGCCCACCTATCGGCCCCACGAGATCGATCCGGACCTGGTCGCGCGGGCGCGCGAGGTCCTCAATCGCCCCCTCCCCGCCGAGCGCGTCTTCTCCCGCCTGCAGGAGACCGGGGTAGGCGACCGGTTTTCCGACTTTATCGTCAGCCGCGCCGCGGGTCACTACGCCGACCAGGTATTCAAGCGCAAGAGCGGCCAGTCGCTCAACACGGGAATCGATGCGCTCTATACCTACGACGCCTATCACCAGGCGTTCCAGCCGCAGGTGCTGAAGATCATCGCCGCCATGGAGCAGGAGCGCTGGGTCCTCGGCGGGGGCTTCTCACTGAAGGACAAGGCGACCCTGCTCGAGGATGTCCGCGCGCTCTATCTTCGGGAGTACATCGAGCAGTGGCGGGCCTTGCTGGACGACCTGGCTCCGGTGCGCAGCAGCGATCCCAGGGTGATGGCGGCGACCCTTGGGGTCCTTTCGGACAAGCGCGATTCGCCCCTTCTCCTGCTCTTTCAGGCCGTCGCGCGCGAAACGGATCTCGCACGCCAGCCGGAGGAAACGCCCGATCGCCTGGACGCGGCGGTCGACTACGTGAAGCGGGGCGCGGATCGGGTTGCCGGGCTGTGGGACGATGCGGAGCCTGCGCCGTCCCGTCCCGAGCAACCGCCGGAGCAGAAGGTCAGCGACGCCTTCTCGGACATTCGGGAGCTGGTCGACACGCAGGGGGGAAAGGTCTCGGAGATGGAGGCCATCCTCGATCAGCTGGGCCCCCTCTACATCCACATGGACGATTATGCGCGGAATGTGGGGAAAGGACGGTTGGGGCTCGGTGACAGCTTGCCGCTGCAGGAGAGCAAGGAAGCCGAGTCCGTGGTGCGAACCGCGCAGGCGCTGCCGGCGCCTCTGGGTGACTGGCTTTCAAACCTGGCTCGCGACAGCGCCGACATGGAATCCAATCAGGCCCAGGCCGCGCTCAATAACCTGTGGAGGGCGGAGGTGTTGCCGTTCTGCTACCGGGCCACCCACGACCGCTACCCATTTCAGCCCGCGAGCAAGTCGGAGACGCCCATCAAGGACTTCGCGCAGTTGTTCGGCCCCAACGGCGACCTGGATCGATTCTTCAAGGAGAATCTATCTTCCGCGGTCGACACGACGACCGATCCCTGGCGCTGGGTGGGGGAAGGCAAGGGGATCTCCGAGGATGCCCTGGCCCAGTTCCAGCGCGCCGCAGCCATCCGCGAGTCTTTCTTTTCCGGCGGAGGATCGGGCTTGGCGGTGGAGGTCAAGCTGACGCCGGTGGGCATGGACAGCCAGGCCAAGCAATTCGCGCTGGACCTGGAAGGACAGGCGGTTACCTTCCGCCACGAGGCCGGTCGTTCCTGGATGCTCAAATGGCCGGTGCCGGATGGCACCGGGCGCGTGCGCATTTCGACTCTGGACATCAACGACAAGGAGTTCAGTGTCACGGAGGATGGTCCATGGGCCTGGTTTCGGATCCTCGATCGCTCGACCATCAAGAAAAAGAACGACGAGCTGTATCGTGTCACCTTTCTGCTGAGCGGCTTGCGCACGACTTTCGACCTGGACGCCCTGAGCGTGCGCAACCCCTTCGGTCTCACCGAGCTGCGCAAATTCCACTGTCCGGAGCGACTATGACCTTGGCACCGGATTCAGCGCCGGGCATCTACGGCAAGTTGCCGACCAACGGCGATTTCGTGACCCGGCGCCTCCCTGTCACCTTCGTGGAGTCCTGGGACCGGTGGCTCCAGGAGTCCATCGCGAACAGCCAGGACCAGCTGGGTGAGCGCTGGCTCGACACCTACCTCACGAGCCCCGTCTGGCGCTTTGCCCTGTCATCGGGCACCGCCGGCCAGTCGCCCTGGGCCGGCTTGCTCATGCCGAGCGTGGACCGCGTCGGGCGCTACTTTCCGCTGACCCTTGCCTGCCCCCTTCCCGCCGCCGTGAGCCCGTTCGGTGTCCTGACGGGCGCCGAATCCTGGTTCGAGTCGGCCGAGGCCCTCCTCCTCGCCTGCCTGGAGCAGGACCTCGATCTTGCCGCCTTCGATCAACAGGTCAGGGAGCTCGGATCACCCCCGAGCGCCTCGCCGGCAAGAGCCCCTCTTCCGGGTATGTCGGGTACGCGGCGCATGCCGCTTCCCGACAATCTCGGTGGACTTTGTCACGACCTGCTGCATCAGACCCTGGGGGAGCTGTTCTTCGCTTTCAGCCTGTGGTGGTCGAAGGGATCGGACGTCGTCGAGCCCTCATTCCTGTTGTGTCAGGGGCTTCCTCCGAGCGCCGGATTCTCGGGCATGCTTGCCGGCGATTGGGACCAATGGGGCTGGGAGCAGGCCGGGGCATCTGCGAGCGAGAATGCGCCCTCGGGCCTGCGGGGCCGATGAGCCGCTTACAGTCGCCGCTACATTGGACCTCGGCCGGAGCGACCGATCGCGGCCAGGTGCGGCAGATCAACGAAGACGCCTACCTGGACGGGCTGGAACAGGGCTTGTGGGCGGTGGCGGACGGCATGGGCGGCCATGCCGCCGGCGATCTGGCGAGCCGTTTGGTCATACAGGTATTGGCGACGGCGCCACAACAGCGATTTCTGGGTCGCGGCGTGGCGATTTTGCAGACCTGCCTCGCCGATGCCAACCGGCGACTCTGCGCTGAGGCACGGCAGCGGGGTGTGTCGATCATCGGCAGTACCGTCGCCGCCCTGTACGCAATAGGTGCCCATTGTGTCCTGCTCTGGGTCGGGGACAGCCGGATCTATCGCCTGCGTACGGGCAATCTGCACCGGCTCTCCCATGACCACAGCCAGGTGCAGGATCTCGTCGATCAGGGCTTGCTGACCCCGGAGGCTGCGGAGACACACCCTGCGGCCAACATCATCACCCGGGCGGTGGGCGCCGATGACCTGCTGCAGGTGGATGCCCAGATCTGCGAGGTCAAGAACGGGGACCGGTTCCTCTTGTGTAGCGACGGACTGACCAAGGAGTTGTCGGAAGCCGAGATCGCCGAGCTCATGGCGCGGGTTGCGGTCGATGCACTGCCACGAGCCCTCATCGACGAGGCCTGCAGACGGGGGGCGAGGGATAATGTGACGGTGGTGGCCGTCCAATTCCAGACATCCTAGGCGGTTGCGGCTCGTCTCCGGCCCGTCATCCGCAGCGCTATCCCACGTCGGCCATCTGTTTCTGTTCGGCATAGCCCGCAATCCACTGAGCTGGGATTTCCGATCGAGGAGTTTTGAATGCCAGGAGTCGAGGATCTGATTGCGGAGGTGGACACGCGGCGACGCGCCTGGGAGGAGTCGCTCGCGGAGCGGGTACTACCCGTGCCTGTGCATCCCCTGCTCGACCGGACACTCGCGGGCGTCTGGGAGGCGAGCGACTATGTCGCCAGGAGCTGCATCCGCTATCCGCAGCTGCTGCCGCACCTGCTCGATTCCGGACGCCTGGAGCGCTCCTACGAGCAAGGCGAGACGGACCATCTGCTCGCCGCCGCCCTGGAGGGCGTCACCGATGAGCCATCCCTTTCCGCTGCCCTGCGCCGGTTTCGGCGCGAGGAGATGGTGCGCATCATCTGGCGCGACATCGCCTCCCTGGCACCCCTGGACGAGACCCTGGAAGACCTCAGCGCCTTGGCCGATGCCTGCATCGACCGCGCCCTGGAGATGCTCCACGGTTGGGCGGTCGCCGAGCTCGGGACACCCAGTGACGAAGCCGGTATCGAGCAGCACCTGGTCGTTCTCGGGATGGGCAAGCTCGGCGCCCGGGAGCTCAATCTCTCCTCGGACATCGATCTCATCTTCGCCTACACGGCCAGCGGCCGGACGGACGCCGCACGTCCCCTCGCCAATGAGCAGTTCTTCGTCCGTCTAGCCCGACGCTTGGTGCAGGCCCTGGACGCCAATACCGCCGACGGATTCGTCTTTCGCGTCGACGCACGCCTGCGGCCCTTCGGCGATTCGGGCCCCCTCGCAATGAGCTTCGCGGCAATGGACGACTACTACGAGGCCCAGGCCCGCGACTGGGAGCGCTACGCCATGATCAAGGCACGGGTGGTAGCCGGCGACCGTGAGGCGGGGGCGCAGCTCATGTCCATGCTGCGGCCCTTCGTCTACCGCCGCTACCTGGACTTCGGTGCCATCGAGTCGCTGCGCGACCTCAAGCGAATGATCGATGTGGAGCTAAGGCGCAAGGGCATGGCGGACAACATCAAGCTGGGCCCCGGGGGTATCCGCGAGATCGAGTTCATCGGACAGGCCTTCCAGCTCATCCGCGGCGGTCGGGACCCGGACCTTCAGCTCGGCCCCATCCGACCCGTGCTCCGACTGCTGGAGAAAAAGGGCCTGTTGCCCGATTGGGCCGCGCAGCAGCTCGACGAGGCCTATGAGCATCTGCGCCTGGTCGAGAACCGGCTTCAGGCCTGGCAGGACAAGCAGACCCATGTGCTTCCCAACGACGAGGCCGGTCGTCTGCGCCTTGCGCGATCCATGGGATTCACGGATTGGGGTGCCTTCTCAACGGTGCTCGAGGAGCACCGACGACGCGTCCAGGGCGAGTTCGACCGGGTCTTCGCCTCTCCACACGCGGAAGAGGAGCACCAGCTGCAAGCCTTCGCCGGCATCTGGAATGGATCGGCGGAGAATGGCGACTACCTGGACCAGCTACGGAATGCGGGCTTCGAGGATGCCGAGGGTGTCCTGGGACGCTTGCGGACACTTCGCGAATCGGCCACCCGCAAGGGCCTGAGCCCGCGCGGAGACGAGCGCATGGCCCAGCTCGCACCCATGGTCCTGCGGGTGTCGGCAGGGTCCGACGACCCGGATCAGGTCTTCGAGCGCCTGCTGCGCGTGCTCGAATCCATATCGCGTCGTACCGCCTATCTGTCGATGCTCATCGAGCATCCCCTCATCCTGTCCCAGCTGGCACGGCTGGCGGGGATGAGCCCCTGGTTCAGCGACCGGATCAGCCGCCACCCCCTCTTGCTCGATGAGATGCTGGACCCGCGGCGTCTCTACGCCCCCCTGCGCCGGGCCGACCTCCAGGAAGAGATCGACACCCTGCTGGCCCCGTTAGCGGACGATGATCTGGAACAGCAGATGGAGCGCCTGCGGCAGTTCGCCCAGGGAAACATGCTCCGGGTGGCGGCGGCGGACCTCACGGAGGCGATTCCCCTCATGGTGGTGAGCGACTACCTCACGGAGATCGCCGAGGTTGCGCTCTCCCGGGTGCTCACCATGTCCTTCGAGCACCTGCGCGGAAAGCACGGCGGTCCCGGCGGTGCCGAGGATGGAGGGACGGGCTTCCTGGTGCTCGGCTACGGCAAGCTGGGAGGCATCGAGCTGGGTTACGGATCCGACCTGGATCTGGTGTTTATCCATGGGAGCGACTCGGTCGAAGCCATGACCGACGGCGAGCGCTCGATCTCGGACGCCCAGTTCTACGCGCGCCTGGGACAGCGCATGATCCACATGATTACCGCCCAGACCCCGTCGGGACAGCTGTACGAGGTCGACATGCGCTTGCGCCCGGACGGTAAAAAGGGGATGTTGGTACGCTCGCTCGGGTCGTTCGCCGAGTACCAGGCACGGAACGCCTGGACCTGGGAGCACCAGGCCCTGGTGCGGGCCCGGCCGGTGGCCGGAGACCGGCGGCTCGCGGAGCGCTTCGAACGGGTGCGACGCGAGATCCTGTGCACCGAGCGCGATCCGGTCGGTCTGCGCGATGAGGTGCGCAGCATGCGCGAGCGCATGCGCACGAATCTGGACAAGTCCCGGGACGGGCGCTTCGATCTGAAGCAGGGACATGGCGGTATTGCGGATATCGAGTTTATGGTTCAATACTCGGTCCTTCGGTGGGCTGCGCGATACCCGGACCTTGCCGAGCGGACCGACAACGTGCGGTTGCTTCAGACGCTGGCGCACCTCGACCTGCTTCCGGGCTCCGCAGCCGAGAACCTGACCAGCGCCTACAAGGAGCTGCGCGCGGCCTACCACCGCAGTGCGCTGCAGGAGCGGCCCGCGAGCATTCCGGACGACCGGTTGGGCGGGGCGCGCGAGCGGGTCCGGACCCTGTGGCGGGAGCTGATGGAAGACTGATTCGGAGAAAACCATGACGACGATGGCGGACCGGGACGGCCTCATCTGGCTGGACGGCGAGATGGTGCCCTGGCGAGATGCGACGACCCACGTGCTGACCCATACCCTGCACTATGGTATGGGGGTCTTCGAAGGGGTACGAGCCTACGACACCGACCAGGGGACCGCCATCTTTCGCCTGCGCGAGCATACCGATCGTTTGTTCAACTCTGCGCACATCGTCGGGATGAGCATCCCCTACGATCGCGAGACCCTGGACGATGCCCAGCGGGCTGCCGTGCGGGAGAACGGGCTGGATTCCGCCTATATCCGCCCCATGTGCTTCTACGGCTCGGAGGGCATGGGCCTGCGCGCCGACAACTTGAAGGTGCATTGCATGGTGGCGGCCTGGGAGTGGGGTGCCTACCTGGGTGAGGACAACCTGAACAACGGTATCCGGATCAAGGTGTCCTCTTTCACCCGCCACCACGTCAACATCACCATGTGCCGGGCCAAGGCCAACGGCAACTACATGAATTCCATGATGGCCCTGCAGGAAGCGCTACGCGACGGTTACGACGAAGCCCTGCTGCTGGACGCCGAAGGCTACGTCATGGAAGGCAGCGGCGAGAACATCTTCATCGTCCGTGGCGGCATCCTCTACACGCCGGACCTGACCTCGGCCCTGGACGGGATCACCCGTAAGACGGTCATCTCTCTCGCCGGCGAATTGGGTATTCAGGTGGTCGAGAAGCGCATCACCCGCGACGAGGTCTATATCGCCGACGAGGCATTCTTTACCGGGACCGCCGCCGAAGTGACCCCGATCCGGGAGGTGGATGGGCGCATCATCGGCAAGGGAACAGGCGGCCCGATCACCAAGCGCCTACAGGGCCTTTATTTCGACCAGGTTCAAGGCCGCCGGGAGGAAAACCCCCAGTGGCTGACGCTCGTCTGATTCGAAGAGGCGGAAAATGACAGAGACCATCGAGAAGACCCGAGAAGCCGAGCGCACCATCAGGATCAGTCGCTCGGAGCTGCCCCTGTCCTGTCCCCGTCCCCAGGACGAGGTTTGGAACATGCATCCGAGGGTCTATCTGGAGATCGAAAAGACAGGGGAAGCGGTCTGCCCCTACTGCGGGGCGCGATACCTCCTCGAAGACTGACGGGCGAGTCTTTGCCCGAGGCG